>NZ_CP025546.1:3365159-3671083 GCF_003614435.1 Mycobacterium paragordonae | reverse complement strand
GGTCCGCCGATCCGCTGACGATCAGAGTCGGCAACGTGGTCGGCCACCACGCCAATCGGTAGTCGCGGTCGAAATGTTTGGCTGACCACTGCACGGCGCCGAGGTTGTACGGCATCCGCCGCAGCATTTCCGCTCCGGCGGTGACGCTGTCGGCCAGGAAGTTCCACGGGGCCGATTGCACCGCAAGCTCGCGCAGGTGTTCGTCCGTGGGTTCCGAGTCGTATCGCGCCGCGGCACGTTCGACACCCGGTAATGGTTTTCTGGTGGTCATCTCCTCGTACACCGGCATCCACGACGCGTCAGGAGCTGTGCTGACCAGCACCAGGCCCTCGAGCACCCGGGCCAACGCGGGGGTCACCAACAGGTATTCGCCGCCGGTCGAATGTCCAACGTAGACCGGATGGTCGACGGCTTGAGCCGCCTCGAGCAGAACTTGTGGCCACAGGCGGTAGGGATCCGCTGGGGCGCCGGGAGCGTCCGTGTTGGAGCCGTCGCCGGGTAGGTCGACCAGCCACGAGGATCCGGACACCGCGACGGCGTCGACGAGTTCTTGCAGAGATTCCGATCCGATACCCGGGCCACCCGGGAGAAAAAGCCAGTTCGCGTCGCCTTGGCTACGGCGGTGTAGACGCATCCGGACGCCCGACGGCGTCCAGTGGACATGTTGGGCAGCCATGGGCCTCTTCGTCCTCAGGCGGTCCCTGCAACCGCAGGCTGGAGAATACCTGCGGCGGTGTATGACAAAGTCTTGACTGACTCCAGATAAGTGCGCAGGATGGCTGTGTGTCCTCGGATCACGCCGAGCAGTTGCGAACGGCCGATTTACGGGTAACGCGGCCACGAATTGCAGTGATGGAAGCGGTGCATGCGCATCCGCACGCCGATACCGACACGATCTTCTCCGCGGTGCGACTCGGATTGCCCGATGTGTCCCGACAAGCCGTGTACGACGTGCTCAATGCGCTGACCGTGGCGGGCCTGGTGCGGCGTATTCAGCCCTCCGGTCTGGTCGCGCGCTATGAGTCGCGCGTCGGCGACAACCATCACCACGTCGTGTGCAGATCCTGCGGTGTGATCGCGGACGTCGATTGTGCCGTCGGCGATATGCCGTGCCTGACGCCGTCGGACGACGACAACGTCTTGGATGGCTTCGTCCTCGATGAGGCCGAGGTCATCTATTGGGGCTTCTGCCCCGATTGCTCGAGAACTGATTCCTGATCACAACCGTGATCACAGCCCGTTTCAGATAACCCGGAAGGAATGCTGTGTCATCCGATACATCCGATAGCCGACCTCCTCACGCCAGCGACTCGGCGAGCACGAGCGAGAGCGAGAACCCGGCGATCCCGTCTCCGACGCCGAAGTCAGACGCGCCACGGACCAACCAGGACTGGTGGCCCAACCAGGTCGACGTGTCCAGGCTGCACCCGCACTCACCGCAGGCCAACCCCTTAGGTGATGGTTTCGACTACGCCGCCGAGTTCGCCAAGCTCGACGTCGACGCGCTCAAGGCCGACCTGGTCTCGGTGATGACCACATCCCAGGACTGGTGGCCCGCCGACTACGGCCACTACGGCGGCTTCTTCATCCGCATGAGCTGGCACGCGGCCGGCACCTACCGCATCTACGACGGCCGCGGCGGCGCCGGACAGGGCCTGCAGCGGTTCGCGCCACTCAACAGCTGGCCCGACAACGCCAGCCTGGACAAGGCGCGGCGCCTGCTGTGGCCGGTTAAGAAGAAGCACGGGAACAAGATCTCCTGGGCCGACCTGCTGGTGCTGGCCGGCAACGTGGCCCTGGAAGACATGGGGTTCCAGACGTTCGGCTTCGCCTTCGGCCGCGAAGACGTGTGGGAGCCGGAAGAAGTCCTGTTCGGTGAGGAAGACGAATGGCTGGGCACCAACAAGCGCTACTCGGGCGAGCGTGACCTTGCGCAACCCTACGGCGCGACGACGATGGGCCTCATCTACGTCAATCCCGAAGGCCCGGAGGGCAAGCCGGATCCGATCGCCGCGGCGCGCGACATCCGTGAGACGTTCGGCCGCATGGCCATGAACGACGAGGAGACGGCCGCGCTCATCGTGGGTGGCCACAGTTTCGGCAAGACCCACGGTGCCAGCGCCGACCCGGTCGGCCCGGAGCCCGAGGGAGCCCCGATCGAGCAGCAGGGGCTGGGCTGGAAGAGCACGTTCGGCACCGGCAGCGGCAAGGACGCGATCACCAGTGGCCTGGAGGTGGTGTGGACGCCGACTCCGACGAAGTGGGACAACACCTTCCTCGAGACCCTGTACGGCTACGAGTGGGAACTGGTCAAGAGCCCGGGCGGCGCGTGGCAGTTCACCGCGAAGGACGGAGCCGGCGCGGGCACCATTCCCGACCCGTTCGGTGGGCCGGGCCGCAACCCGACGATGCTGGTCACCGACGTGTCGCTGCGCGAGGACCCGATCTATCGGCAGATCACGCAGCGCTGGCTGGAGCATCCCGAGGAGCTGGCCGAGGCGTTCGCCAAGGCCTGGTACAAGCTGCTGCACCGCGACATGGGACCGGTCAGCCGCTACCTCGGGCCCTGGATTCCCGAGCCGCAGCTGTGGCAGGACCCGGTGCCGGCCGTCGACCACGAGCTGGTCGACGAGAGCGACATCGCATCCCTGAAGTCCAAGGTGCTCGCCTCGGGATTGTCGGTTCCTCAGTTGGTGAAGACCGCATGGTCGGCAGCCGCGAGTTACCGCAACACCGACAAGCGCGGCGGCGCCAACGGGGCCCGGCTGCGACTGGAGCCGCAGAAGAGCTGGGAGGTCAATGAACCCTCCGAGCTGGATAAGGTGCTGCCGGTTCTCACCCAGATCCAGCAGGACTTCAACGGTTCCGGCGGCAAGAAGGTCTCGCTGGCTGACCTGATCGTGCTGGCCGGCTCCGCCGCGGTGGAGAAGGCGGCCAAGGAGGCCGGGTATGAGATCTCGGTGCACTTCGCGCCGGGCCGTACCGACGCCACCCAGGAGAACACCGACGTGGAGTCGTTCGCGGTACTCGAGCCTCGGGCAGACGGTTTCCGGAACTACTTCCGTCCCGGCGAGAAGGCTCCGCTCGAGCAGCTGCTGCTGGACCGGGCCTACATGCTGGGCGTCTCCGGGCCGGAGATGACGGTTCTCGTCGGTGGCCTGCGCGCCATCGGTGCCAACCACGGCGGCAGCAAGCACGGCGTGTTCACCGACCGGACGGGCGTGTTGACGAATGACTTCTTCGTCAACCTGCTCGACATGGGCACCGAGTGGAAAGCATCGAAGAACTCCGAGAACGTCTACGAGGGCCACGACCGGGCAACCGGCGAACTCAAGTGGACCGCGACCGCGAATGACCTTGTGTTCGGGTCGAATTCGGTGCTGCGTGCGCTCGCTGAGGTGTATGCCCAGGACGACAACCACGGCAAGTTCGTCGAGGACTTCGTCGCGGCCTGGGTCAAGGTGATGAACAACGACCGGTTCGACCTGAAGTAGTCCCGCTCGGGTCTGACGACACCCCGCGAGCCGGGCGCTCGCGGGGTGTTCGTCGCTTCAGGCGGGCTTCACGCGGCCTTCACGCGGCCGTCAGACGGGCACAGTCACGACGATCGAGTCGCCACCGGTCTGCCACGCCGTCGTGAACGTCGTCATCGAAACCTGTTCGTCGGCATGGTCGGCCCCGGGGTCGTTGAGGTGAATGACTTCGGCGTTGGTGTCGATCCCGGTGACCACCAGGAAGTGATCGGCCGCGGTGCGCTGGTCGCTGGTGTTCCAGATGACGGCGGAATTCACCCACGCGATGATCTTGCGGTTGGCGGTGAGGTACCGCTCCAGCGCGGGCAGCCCGGTTTGATCGGGATGCGTTGTGGCGTCGGTCATCACCGACTTGATGCCGTAATGGTCGAGCAGGACCACCTCGTCCGCCATCTCGATGCCGCCCGTGCCGTTCGCGTGGCTCGGGTCGTTCACCGGCGCGTAGATGGGACCTGGGTTGGTCCCGGACGGCGTACTCACCGCCAGGGCGATCACCTGTTGTTCGGTCGGCGCATGCCCGGTGATCTCTCCTACCACGTCGGCTACCGAAACCAGCCCGCAATTGTCTTCGAGAGACTGCTGTTGCCAGTACTTGGCAGCCGCCGCGGGATCACCGTAAACACCCGTGCGCCCGGCGGTCGTCGACGTGGTCGTCGGTTGCGATGGCGTGCTGTTAAGTGTGGTGCTGGCGCTGCTCGCCTGCGCCTGCGGCGACGCTTTGGTCGACGGAGTCGCCGGTCCGCAGGCCGACAGCGCGACGATGCCGACCAAGCCGATCAGGGTGGTTAGCGGGCGAGATCCCATTGGCCGTAATCGGCTGCGAGGACGTCGTCGATGTCGATCTGGGTTCCGGCCAGCAGTGGACCGTTGACCACGCCCTGGTACAGCACTGCGGCCGGTTCGCGATCCCCGTTGGACCAGGACCTGGTCTGCCAGGCCCACCGGTGGCCGGGAGTGGTCGAGTTGCCGATGACGTTGTCGCCGATGGCCCAGCCGCACGCGCGGGAGTGGCCGTAAATTCCGGTGCGGCCCACGCCGAGTACCGAGTTGATGCCCCGAAACCAGGGCAGCGCAAGGCTGTTCCAGGTGCCCTGGTCGATGTTGTCGTCGACGCTGAAGAAGATCGGCGCCGAGGCTCCTCCCCCGGCCGCGTTGTGCAGCGAGAGCGCCGCCTGCGCGTCGGCTACCCCACCGTCATAACCGCGGGTGAAATCCGAGGGCGCGGATCCGCCCGGCTTGCCGTACTGAAAGTTGCTGACGATGTGCAGACCCGCGGTGCGCAGGGCGTCGGCGTACTGGCGGGTGATGGGCTTCGCTTCGAAGTTCATCCCCGGCCGCGATTCGGACACGTAATTCACCACGCCGTCGTAGCCGGCCGCCTTGATCTCGTCGGGCGGGATTCGCTGTAGAGCGAAGTCGATCAGTTGGCCGCCGGCGGCTGACGCTCTGGGGGCCTCGGCCGTGGCCGCGAGCGCACCGAGCAACACGGGCGCGAGGGCGTAGCCGAACGCGGCGCGCCGTGACAGGTGACGGGGTCCACCGGATGAAGCAGATTCGGGCACGGCGCGATGGTAGCAACCGCACGTTTGCGATCGTCGAGAATTCAATCCGATCCCAGCTGGCGGGGCTGCCGCTGGTCGGGCCGCCCCGCCGGGCATTCGGCCGGGGTACCTGGTGGACATGGGTGTCCACGTGGAAGTTATCGAGACGTCGAGTCTGGGCGACCGCAGTTATGTGGTGGCCGATGACCATGCGGTGGTGGTCATCGATCCGCAGCGCGACATCGACCGAGTGACGCGGCTGCTCGGTGAGCGCGCCGCACGCGTCACCCATGTCCTCGAGACGCACCTGCACAACGACTACGTCACGGGCGGGTTGGAGCTGTCCCGGTCGACGGGTGCGGAGTACGTGATCCCCCGCGGCGATGAGGTCGGCTACCCGGCTCGCCGGGTGGACGACGGAGACATCATCGACGTCGGAGGATTCCGTCTCCGAGTTCTCCACACACCGGGGCACACGCAGGAGCACGTGAGCTATGCGCTCAGCGATGAATTGGGCGAGGTGGTGGCTGTGTTCACCGGTGGCTCAATGCTTTTCGATACCACAGGACGCACGGATCTGCTCGGCGCGGAGCACACCCACCAGCTGACCATCGACCAGTTCCGCTCAGTGCGTCGCCTGGCCAGCGAACTCCCCGCCGACGCGCAGGTCTATCCCACGCATGGTTTCGGCAGTTTCTGTGCGGCCGGCGGTCAGGGCCGGGACTCCTCGACGGTGGGTGAGCAACGTGCGTCGAATCCAGCCCTGACACAGGATGAGGAGACGTTCGTCGAGGAGTTGCTCGCCACGTTGTCGGCCTATCCCGCCTACTACGAACACATGGGGGTGATCAACCGGGACGGTCCTGCGCCGGTGGATCTGTCGACGCCGGCACCGGTGGATCCGGCCGAAATCCGGCGTCGTATCGAGGCCGGAGAATGGGTGATCGACCTACGGTCCCGGACGGCCTTCGCGGCGGGCCATCTGGGGGGCTCCTACGGTTTCGAGTTGTCGGACTCGTTCGTCACCTACCTCGGCTGGGTGTACGCGTGGGGCGAGCCGTTGACGCTGATCGGAGACGACGCCAACCAGATCGCCACCGCACGAAGGGAATTGGTTCGTATCGGTGTTGACGATGTCCGCGGCGCGGCCACCGGCGACATCGCCCAGTTGGCCGTCGAGTCCGAACTGAGCTCCTATCGGGTCGCCGATTTCGCCGCGCTGGCCGCCGAAATCGGCCGCGAGCAGGTGGCGGTGCTCGACGTGCGGCGTGAGGACGAATTCCGGGACGGTCACGTGCTCAAAGCCGTCAACGTTCCCATCCATGAATTGACGCGCCGGCTCCGCGAGATTCCCGACGGTGAGATCTGGGTGCACTGCGCCAGCGGATACCGGGCTTCGGTAGCGGCGTCGATCCTGGACAAGTACGGGCGGGCGACCGTGTTGGTTGACGACAATTACAGCGCCGCTGAGGAACTCGGGTTGACCTGCCGGTGAGGCTAGCCGCCGGTTCCCAGCGCCGAGACGATGGTCTGCACATCGGCGCCCGCGCCCCGGTTGTACGGAAGCTTGGCAAGGCCCGTCGCCATCGCGCAGGTGTCGGTGACGGCCGCGAACGTCAGTCCGCCGCCGATGGCGGCGGCCAGCCACTTGAGCCGGGGTACCGCGACGCTGCCCAGAATCGAGGACAACACCACCGACCCCGCGACCAGCCGAACCTGCCGTTCGAGTTCCCACCGTGGCGTGCCGCGATCGACCGCTAACCCGTGACCTTCCCACGCGGTGAAGCCGTTTTCGAGGACTCGTCCCCCGGACGCCCCCGCGTCGTGCAGCAGGCGCGCGGCCTTGGCGGCGCGCTGGCCCGACTTGCACACCAGCACAACATCTTCGGTCAGATGTGGGGCGATGGCGGATCGGTGTTCGTTCAGCACGTTCAGCGGCACGTTGAGAGAACCGGCGATGTGCGCGGTCTCGAACTCGGCCGGGGTTCGCACGTCGACGACCCGGGGTGGGGCGGGTAGGTCGAGTTGCCGCCCCAGGTCGGTGACGGTGATGGTTTGAATTGCTGACTCGCTCATACCAGTACCGATACCCACCGCCGTCCAATCGGGCGTCGTTCGGATCGCGGCGACTTTTATCGCCCACCAGCTGAGCTTTGCTGTCAGCCGGGTAGCCACTGTCCTCGGGACACCAGCACGTCACGCAGCAGGTCGGCGCGATCGGTGATGATGCCGTCCACCCCCATGTCGAAAAGTGCGGACATCTCGGCGGGATCGTCGACCGTCCAGGCGTGCACCTGACGGCCCATTTCGTGCGCCGTGCGCACCAGGGCCGGCGTGATGACGGGCACCAATCCGAGTCGCGACGGTAGCTGCAGGCAGTCGCTGTCGCGCATGAGCCGCCAGGCATAGCCCTGATCGCGTGGTGTCCTGGCCGCCAGAACAGCCAGGAATGCGCCCGTTCCGGCCGCACTGGCGACCCGCCTCGACAGCAACCGCAACGCTCGCCTGCGCCGGCGCTCGGAGAACGATGTCACCAGCACTCGGTCGTGCACGTTCATCCGCTCGATGACATCGACGGTGGGCTCCACAGCCGAACCGACCTTGATATCGATGTTGACCCGGATCTCGGGATAAGCGGTCAGCAGATCTTCCAGGGTGGGTATCGACTCTCCAGCGCCCAGATCTGCCGTACGTACCTCGCGCCAGTCCAACTCGTCGACCGCACCACGGACGCCGCAGGTGCCGTCAAGTCGGCGGTCATGCAGGACCACCGCAACGCCGTCGCGGGTCGCACGTACGTCCGTCTCGATATATCTAAACCCGAGCCGCACCGCCTCCCGGAAGGCGGCCATGCTGTTCATCGGATACTTGAACGACGTAAAACCTCTGTGCGCCATGGCGATTGGGCCGCTTTCGCGGAGGAACTCGGCAACCCGGGTCCCGTCGTCGTCCACCAGGTAAGTATCGCCACCAAGGGGCGAAAAGCCAGCCGCGGCCGGGGCCGATCGCACATTGTTGTTAAGCGGCGCGCGACCGCACATCTCTCGCTACCATCATGTGCTGTGCGCCAACTAGTTTCCCGGAAATCCGTAGGACGCGGTCTAGCGGCGATGGTCACCGTTGCCGCGCTGCTCGTCGCCGGTGTGGTGTTGCCGGCCGGTACTACCGGTGCGGCCGGACCGGCCGTCGCCGCCAACTGCCCGCAGGTGGAGGTCGTCTTTGCCCGCGGCCGCTTCGAATCGGCGGGACCCGGCGCGCTCGGCAATGCGTTCATCAACTCGCTCAGTTCCAAGATCGGCGGCCGAAGCATGGGCACCTACGCCGTGAAGTACCCGGCCGACACCGAGGTGGACATCGGCGCCAACGACATGAGCCGGCACATCCAGTACATGGTCAACAACTGCCCCAGCACCCGGCTGGTGCTGGGCGGCTACTCACTCGGGGCGGCGGTGACCGACGTCGTCCTCGCGGTGCCCCTGTCGGCCTTCGGATTCGACAGCCCGCTTCCCGACGGCACCGATCAGCACATCGCCGCCGTTGCGCTGTTCGGCAACGGAAGTCAATGGGTCGGGCCCATCACCAATTTCAGCCCGCTCTACAACGACCGGACCATCGAGCTGTGTCACGGTGCCGACCCAATCTGCAACCCCGCCGACCCGAACACCTGGAAAGACAACTGGCCGCAGCACCTGGCCAGCGCGTACATCCAAGCCGGTATGGCTAACCAGGCCGCGGACTTCGTCGCGGGCAGGCTGTAGACAGCCTCGCTACCGACGCCGGAGCGGCCGGCGTGCGGGACGGCCGCGCGGCAGGAGAAGTTGCGCTGCGGGGAGATGTCCCCAAAGGTCTGCGGCGGCGGGTATCCGGCGCTGCGCGATCAGCATCCGCTGCACCCGACGGGCGACCACCAGCACGACCAGACTGGCCGTGAGCCTGCCCAGAGCGAGTCGCGAAGTCCGCTTCCGCCACGGCGGTGGCCGGGACCCGGTGCGTCGGCCGAGGTGATAGCCGGTGCACAGGGCCGATATCAGGGCGAGCCCAACCAGCACCGTCATAAGAGAAGAGCCTGCTTCGCCGTCGTCGCGGTTCGGTCACACGGGAGCTACGCCTCGGCCAATAAATCGGAACGTGCCCACCCCGCCGGCACCAGGTGTGCCGTCCGCGGCGGAGCCGGGCGATTAAAAATCAGCCTGAGAATTAATGCGGACCCAAGACCCCCGGGTTCTGGAATTCCACAGCCCAGAGATATGTTCACCGTGAATTTAATCGCGGGGCGCTGACATTCATATGATTAGCCAGCGCAATAGTATTTAGCGGGGCTTGATAGTGATGGTAGGCCGGTCGCCCCGGGCCGCCGCCGGCTGCGGGCCGTTCTAGCGCCAGAAAATGGGCAGCACTCCATTGTCGCCGGCCGGCAGACGTCCAGGTGACCGGGTAGTGCGGACGACACCGTTCGCCCGATGCGGTTCAAGCGTGCGAAAAGTGCTGTCGGGCCGAATTTTTCGGGGGCCTTGGGTCCATTCGATAGATACCTTCGGCACGGCCCTGCTTCGAGCGAGGTGACGCGGTCCGGTCCGCGCGTCGTGAGCGCGGCGATTATGCGGACTCTTACTGCACGGATGCTGCGCAGATTCTATGAAGATGGTGTGACTAAAAATCAAGGTGAATGTTGGCTAAACATCAAGATCAGGGTCTATTCGCCGGGGTTAGCCGCATTGAACCGGTGCTGGGACGGTCAATACCGTACCGAGATAACGGGAACACATTGAAGTGTGACGACCCGACCCCACAGCTTGTTCGGAGGAAACTATGTCTTTCGTACGCACGTATCCGGAGCACCTGGCAGCCGCGGCCAGCAATCTGCAGTCGCTCGGCGCGGCCCTGAACGTGGGCAACGCCGCCGCCGCCGTCCCCACCACCGGCGTTGTTCCCGCGGCAGCGGATGAGGTGTCGATCCTGACGGCGGCGCAGTTCGCCACCCATGCCGCGCGATTCCAGGAACTGCAGGCGAAGGCCGCCCAGATCCAGGCGGCGCTGGCCGCGACCCTCGGGACGAGCGCCGGTTCGTACGCCGCGACCGAAGCCGCCAACGCGGCTTCCGTCTGAGCGGTCACCAGAGACTTAGGGGAAAGAAACCAATGGCTGACTACGGCCTGTTGCCGCCCGAGATCAACTCCGGGCTCATCTACGCCGGCCCGGGTGCGGGCTCACTGCTGGCCGCCGCGTCGGCATGGAGCGGACTGGCCGCGGACCTGCAAGAGGCTGCGTCGGGTCATCGGTCGGTGATCACCGCGCTGACCAGCGGGCCGTGGCTGGGACCGGCAGCGGCGTCGTTGACCGCCAGCGTCAGCCCCTTCCTCACCTGGCTCGACAACAGTGCCGAGCAGGCCGCACAGGCGGCAAGCCAGGCGACGGCCGCGGTCACCGCCTATGAAAGGGCGTTCGCGGCCAGCGTCCCGCCGCCGCTGATCGCGGCCAACCGGGCCCTGCTGCAGGAGTTGGTCGCGTCCAACCTGCTGGGCCAGAACAGTTCGGCGATCTCCACCCTCGAAGCGCAGTACGCGGAGTTCTGGGCGCAGGACTCGGGCGCGATGTACACCTACGCGGGAAGTGCGGCCGCGGCCACCAAGCTGTCGGAACTGCCCGCACCGGCCGAGGTGGTCGATCCCTACGGACTGGCCGACCAGGCCATCGCCGTCTTCAAAGCCCAGTACAACACCGGCTACACCAACGTCACGAACGTGGCGTCGCAGGTCAACCCCCGGGTCTCCGACGTATTGAAGACGCTGTCTTCGCCAATCAACGGCACGGCGATCGACAAATTCCTGGTGGACAACACCCCGCTGGATGATGTGGTGTCCCTCTACAGCAAGTACCTCTCCCCCTACGTCAACTCCCTGGCGGCGATGATCCAGTCGACGCAGTCCTTCGGCCAGGTCAGCAATGGTCTGACCGCAATGGCCAACTTCGCCAAACCCGCCGCTTCAGCGGCCAAGGCGGCCGAGGGTGCGGCATCGGCCGCCGGCGCCGCCGCGGCGAGCGCCGGGCAGGCCGCGGCGGGCGCCGCCGGCAACCTCGGGGGCGTGGCCGCGGGCCTGGGCAAGGCGATACCGATCGGTGGCTTGTCGGCGCCGGCGAACTGGGTGCCGTGGCACGCCACCACCAACCCGGGGATTGCCACCGCGATTCCGGCCGCCGCCGAGGGCAACAGCTTCCCGATGGCCCCGCCGTTCGGGCAGTTCGTCAACGGAGGTTATGGCCGCAACCAGCCGACCTACGGGTTCAAGCCGTCGGTGATGGCCAAACCACCGGCCGCCGGATAACGGCCGCAACGACTCAGCACACGTAATGGTTGATTACGGCTTATTGCCGCCCGAGGTCAACTCGGGCCGCATATACACCGGTCCGGGGGCAGGCCCGATGCTGGCCGCCGCCGCGGCGTGGAGTGGACTGGCCGCCGACCTGCAGGCTGCGGCGTCGGGCCATCGGTTGGCGATTTCCGAGCTGACCAGCGGTCCATGGCTGGGACCGGCGTCAGCGGCGATGCTCACGGCGGCGACGCCCTTCGTCGCCTTCCTGGACAGCAGCGCGGCAGAAGCCGAGCAGGCGGCGAGTCAGGCCTTCGCCGCCGCCGCCGCCTACGAGGCCGCGTTCGCGGCCTCGATCCCGCCGCCCGTGATCGCGGCCAACCGCGCACTGCTGGCGGCACTGGTCGCAACTAACTTCCTGGGGCAGAACACCCCGGCGATCGCCGCGACCGAGGCTCTGTACGCGGAGTTCTGGGCTCAGGATGCCGCGGCGATGTACAACTACGCGGGCAGCGCAGCGGCGGCGACCCAGTTCGGGGAGTTGCCGGAGCCGGCCGAGGTGGCCAATCCCTATCAGCTGGCGGACCAGGCCATCGCCGCCTTCAAGGGTCAGTACAACAACGTGTTCGGCAACTTGATGAATGTCGGCTCGCAGCTGAACCCCAGGGTTGCCGACCTGCTCAAGACTCTGTCCACGCCGATCAACGGCACCGCGATCGACCAGTGGCTGATCGCCAACACGCCGCTGGACGACATCGTTCCGCTCTACAGCAAGTACCTCTCCCCCTACGTCTCTACTATCACCGCGGTATTCCAGTCGGGGCAGGCTTTCGGGCAGGCCAGCAGCGGATCGATCGCGATCACCAACTTCATGAACAACCTGGCTCCCGCCGCCAAAGCGGCCGAAGGGGCGGCTCAGGCCGCGGGGGCGGCCGGTGCCAACCTCGGGACGAAGGTCGGCAGCGTGACCGCGGGGTTGGGCCGGGCGGTTCCACTGAGCGGATTGTCGGTGCCGGCAAGCTGGACTTCCTCGGTGAGTACCGCGACCGGGCAGAGCGCCACCGCAATCGGCAACGCCACCTCGATCCCCGCGGCTCTGGAAACTACGTCGGCGGGTGCGGCGGCCGGCAACACCCCGGTGGCCCCCCCGTTCGGCCAGTTCTTCAATGCCGGCAACGGCCGCAAAACGCCCGCATACGGCCATCGGCTGACGTTCATGACCAGGCCGCCGGCGGCCGGATAGCTGCTGGTGAATTTCGGGAATTTTCGGGAATTTTTAATGGCCTCGCCGTGGCTGCTAGGGTCCCTTGCTAATGCTCGAGATTGATCGTCGCCGCATGCTGTTGATGGCGGGCCTGATGTCCGGAGCGGCCGCCCTCGGGGCAACCCCCGCTCCGAAGGCTCAGGCAGCTCCCAGCGGTGCAACAGGCCCGTACATATTCCATGACGAATTCGACGGGCCCGCCGGCTCCGCTCCCGACCCCGCCAAGTGGACGGTGTCCAAAGCCCGCGAGACGATCAAGGACCCGACCTACTGGGAACTCCCCGAACACGTCGGGCAGTACCGCGACGACCGGCAGAACGTCTTCATCGACGGAAACTCCAACCTCGTCATCCGCGCCGCCAAAGACGGTCCGACCTACTACGGCGGCAAGGTCTTCAGCCCGTGGCAGGGCGGCATCGGCCACACCTGGGAAGCGCGCATCAAATTCGACTGTCTGACCCCGGGCGCCTGGCCCGCGTTCTGGTTGTCCAGCGACGCACAGGGCGAAATCGACATCGTCGAGTGGTACGGCAACGGCAGCTGGCCGTCGGCGACGACCGTCCACGCGAAGGCCAACGGCTCGGAGTGGAAGACCCACAACATCGCCCTGGACAGCGCGTGGCACACCTGGCGGGTCCAGTGGGACGACGCCGGAATGCGGTTCTGGCAGGACTACACCGACGGCGCGCAGCCGTATTTCACCGTGGCGGCGAACTCGCTGGCGGACTGGCCGTTCAACAACCCCGGTTACCAGGTCTTCCCGATTCTGAACCTGGCGGTCGCCGGTTCCGGCGGCGGTGACCCCGGAGCGGGGCACTATCCCGCGCAGATGCTCGTCGACTACGTGCGGGTCTGGTAGCTACTACAGTTCGGGCATGAACGCCGCCCCGGGGCCGCTGATCACGCGTTACGCCCAGCGTTTCGGCCGGCTGCATGCCGGCGGGCACTCGGTGTCCTCGCCGCTGGGCGCCTGGCTGTTGCTCGCCCTGGCCGCACCACTGGCCAAAGGATCAATCCGCCGCGACCTCGAGAACGTGCTGGGCGTCGACGTCAAGGGTGCGCGGCGGGCACTGGACGAGTTGCTCAGCGATCCGCCGAAGGTCATTCGCAGTGCGCTGGCGGTCTGGGGCGTGCCCGCCTGGCCCGGAGACCTGCCCGCCGCGGTGGAAACGGGACCGGTCCCGACCCAGGCGCAAGCCGACGCGTGGGCGGCCGATCACACCGACGGCATGATCGACCGGTTCCCGGTCGACGTCAGCGAGATGACGGCGGTGCTGGCCAGCGCGCTGGCCACCCGCATCGCGTGGCTGCGGCCCTACGACGTCACCGAAGCCGCCGAGTTGCGCTCGCCGTGGAGCACCAGGGTCGTCGAGGCGCTCAGCGGCGCTGACGGTCACCTCACCGATGTCGCAGGACTGGGCACGGTGGCGGTGCACACCGCCGTCGGCGGCGATTGCCTGCAGGTGACGTCGGTGATGGCCCGCGAGGACGCTCCCGCTGAATTGGTCCTTGCGGCCGCCCACGACATTGCGCAGGGACAAGCCGCCGGGTCGACGCCGGGCCGGCGGAAACTCGCCGAGCTTCCGCTGGGCGACGGTCCGTTCTGGACGATCACCGAGGATCGGCGACCGGGTGGAGATCGGGTGCGGGTGGTGCTGCCGGCCTGGAAAGCGTCGTCGGACCACGACCTGACGGCCGATCCCGAACTGGGGTTCGGCGCGGTGGGAAGGGCTCTCGCGGAAGGGCTGGCGACCGCGCCGGACATGCAGGCCCGCCAGTCCGCGGTCGCTCGCTATAACCGGTGGGGCTTCGAGGCGGCCGCGGTCACCGCCGTCGCGCTGCGCAGCGCGATGCTGCCCACTGGCCTTTCGCGCACCGCGACACTGCGCTTCGGGCACCCGTACGCCGTGGTCGCGAGTGTCGGCAAGCGGCCCGGTCAGGCCCGCCGCGATCCGTGGACCGGCGTTCCGGTTTTCGCCGCCTGGGTAGCTGAACCCGCCGACGTCGACTCCAGCCCGCCGCGCTAGCCGAAGTTATTCGGGTTTCTGCCGCCACTCGGTGATCTTGCGTCCCAGGGAATCGGCGGCGCTCGTCGCCGCCCGGCCGACTCCGTCGACGATCCCGCCGAGTCCGTCGCGAATTCCCTTGATCAGCGGATCGTCGGATTGGTCGAAACCGTCCTTGTAGTGACGAGCGGCTTCGCTGACGTCATCCACGAACGACGCGCCATCGTCGTCGGCTCGTCGCGGATAGTCCCCGGCCATCACCTTGGCGTAGCCGCCGGTGTCCACCCACTGCGTCAGCGCCGCGGCCCGCAGCACCGAAAACGGATGCGTCTGCAGCTCCAGGTTGAGCAGCTTGAGCACCCCGTCCCGCATGTCCCCCGACTTTTCGTACTCGCGAGCCTGGGCCAGGAACGCTTGCGAGTCCAGCTTGTCCAGTCGGCTGCCGCCCGCGAGCTTCATCTCCACCCGTATGGCGGTGTCCAGATCCTGGCAGCACAACAGCCCGGCGCGGTCACCGGACAACTCTGACTTGCGCTGCCATTCCAGCAGCGCCGCCACGATGGCGCGTAGCGCCCAGCCGCCGATCGGCATGAATCCGAACGAGTTCGCCAGGCGCATGAGGTGCATCATCATCGTGCGATAGACCGCGTGACCGGACAGCGCGTGGCCGAGTTCGTGCCCCACCACAAAGCGCATCTCGTCATGCGTCATCAGGTCGTACAGGCCGGAGGTGAGCACGATGAACGGCTGGTCCATCCCGATCGTGTAGGCGTTGGCGATCGGCGACTGCGTCACGAAGAGTTCCGGCTTTTCCGGTGCATCCAGCACGTCCACGCACTCCTGAAGCAGCGCATCGAGGTCGGCGAACTGGCGCGGGCCCACCCGGGCGCCACTGGCCAGGTACAACAAGCGGTGTTGGCGTTCGCGCAGCATCCCGGAAAGCAGCTTCAGAATCTGATCGAACCCCTTGAGCCGGCGCAACGCCGACAAGGCGGTCCGGTCGGCGGGATGTTCCCAGGCGCGCGAACTGATCTCCGGGAAGACGGCCCGGGTAGCGGCAGGTGTTTGAGACATGTCGGTCCCCTCGTTGTCCGTATCAGGATAAGGGGACGGCGCGCAGTTAATTCTGCAGCAAAACATCCGCACGCGATCGGGATGCGTGCGGATGATTCACGATCGGGTCAGGAGCTGAGTAAGCCGATTATCGTGCGAAAACGTCAGGCCGGAGCGTCGGCGGTGGAGTACCGGCCGAACCCGTGGTGATCGGTCGCCATCGAACCGCCCGCGGCCGCGGCGCGCTGCCTGGCGATATAGGCGGGATGCCGGCGGATGGCCTCTTGGAGCTGACGCTCTCGCCGGTGTGCTGCCATCCAGACCGGGTGGGATTGGAGATAAATTACGTTCGCCTCTGTTTCATTCGCCACGATTGTCAACTCCTCTCCGACTTACTGCGCAAAAGCTGCAACCGTATGGTTTGCAGCTCTGTTCCTCAGGATGCCCAGCAAAGCTGTGACCTAACCGTGTCCCAAGATGAGAATTTGCCGTGAATTCGAAACCGGGCCATGACCTGCGTCACATATGGCGGTCATCGCCTCCCCGAGCCAGCAGCGCGACCGCGCTCCAGGGTCTGCCGCCGGGTCGCCGTGGATCGGGCTGGGGTAGCCAGGCGGCGGCACGCATGAGCATCGGCAAGCGGTGGAAACGGCGGGCGGCGGTGAACAGGGATTCGGCGTCGACGACCCGCCAGCCGAGATTCTCGAAGTACGCCAAGCCGTTCTCGGGCGCGAATTTGAACGGCGCGTTCTGCAGCATTCCCACTCGGTAGCGCGATGCAGCGCGGTCCATCGCGCGGTGTCCGAGACATGGGTGATGACGTGTCGGGTGCCTGCCATACCTGCGTTATAGCACCGGCCGCCGACAGGGGTACGGTTCGCTCATGGCCGACCGAAACCGCCGCTTTGTCCTGCATGAACGTCCGACCGGACGCATCGGGCCCACCACCTTCGAACTCAGCGAGGAGCCGGTCCCGTCGATCGGCGACGGCGAGGCGCTGGTGCGCGTCGACTGGATCTCGCTGGACCCGACCAACCGGATGTGGATCACCGACACACCGACCTATCTCCCCCCGGTCGGCATCGGCGAGGTCATGCGTGCGGGCGGTATCGGCGAGGTGGTGGAGTCGAACAATCCGAATTACCCGGTGGGCCAGGTCGTTCAAGGCCTGCTCGGCTGGCAGGAATACGTCGTGGCGTCCGACCAGAACCCGCTGATGCCGGTCCAGGTCGCCGAGGGCGTCTCGCCGAGCGCCTACATGGGTGCGCTCGGCATGACGGGGTTGACCGCGTGGATCGGTATCCGGGACATCGGCAAGCCCAAGCCGGGTGAGACGGTGGTGGTGTCGGCCGCGGCCGGCGCGGTCGGTTCGGTGGCCGGTCAGCTGGCCAAGGCGGACGGCGCGCGCGTGGTCGGCATCGCCGGCGGCCCGGAGAAGTGTGCCCTGCTGACCGAGCAACTCGGCTTCGACGCGGCCGTCGACCACAAGGCCGACGACTGGTACGCCCAGTTGGTGGCGGCCACTCCCAACGGCATCGACGTCGACTTCGAGAACGTCGGCGGCGACATCATGGACGCGATCTTCGCGCGCCTGAACATCAACGCGCGTGTCGCACTGTGTGGCCTGATCTCCGGTTACAACGAAGCCGACCCGCCGCCCGGGCCGCGCGCATTCGGCAACCTGCTGATTCAGCGCGCCACGGTGCGGGGCTTCATCGTGCTGGACCATTTCGGGCGCGCACCCGAGGCGATCGGCGAGATCGCCGGGCTCATCGGCGAGGGCAAGCTCAAGCCGCTGGAGACCGTGGTCGAAGGCTTCGAGCAGCTGCCGACGGCCATCAACATGCTCTTCGACGGCAAGAACGTCGGCAAGTTGATGGTCAAGGTCACCTAACCGCGGTTCGCGTTCGGGTGGCTCACGTAGCCATCGATGAATTCGTGCAGCGCCGGCGCCAAGTCGGCCACCGTCGAGCCGTGCAGCTTGGCGAGCAGGATCAAACCCTGGTAGTGCGCGAAAAGCGCGTGGGCCAGTCGGTCCGGGTCGACGTCGGCACGTAGTGTGCCGTCGTCGGCGGCGTCCCGGCAGATGTTCGCGAGATGACCCTCCAGCGCGGCCAATCGGGCGGCCAGGTGGCTCCGTACCGCCTCGTCGGTGGTCGACAATTCCGCGGCCAGGTTGCCGAACGGGCAGCCGACGAACCGCCCGAACTGCCTGTGCAATCCGGTCTGGATGCTCGCGATCGCATCGGGTATGGCCGACAGCCGCTCGGCGGGCGTGGACCCCGACTCGGTGGACAGGCGGGCCTGAAACACCGCCAGGTGCAGGTCGACAACCGCCTTCGCCAGATCGGCCTTCGACGAGAAGTAGTGGTAGAAGCTGCCTTTGCGCACATCGGCCACCGCGCACAGTTCCTCCACCCCCACGTCGTGGTAGCTGCGCTCGAGAAACAGCCGCGCCGCCGTCGACACGATGCGGTCGCGCGCGTCCGAGGTGCGTGGCATGACCTCAGGATACGGGGTAGTTGACTGGTCAGTCAAAAATCGGTTACGTTCGGGCCCGACCCTCGAATCGAATGGAGATCGCCGCGATGAGTTCGCCCACCCCCGAGGTCTTCCGCACACCCGACGAGCGATTCCAGAACCTGCCCGGGTACGACTTCGCCCCGAATTACCTCGAGGTCGACGGGTTGCGGATGCACTATCTCGACGAAGGGCCGCGCGACGGCCTGCCCGTGGTGTGCTTTCACGGCGAACCCAGCTGGGCTTACCTGTATCGCAAGATGCTGCCGCCGCTCGTGACGGCCGGACGACGCGTCATCGTGCCCGACCTCGCCGGATTCGGTCGGTCGGACAAGCCCACCGACCGCCGGTGGTACACCTACGACCGGCACAGCGATCTCGTCTCAAAGGTGCTGGGGTCTCTGGACCTGCACGACGCCACCGTGGTCGTCCAGGACTGGGGTGGGCCAATCGGTCTGCGATGGGCAGCGGAGAACGCCGACCGGGTGGGCGCCCTGATGATCATGAACACCGGATTGTTCACCGGCAACGTGTCCAAAGGCTTCATGGCGTGGCGCGACTTCGCCGAGAAAAATCCCGACCTGCCGGTGGGTTTCGTCATTCAGAGTGCCACCACGACGCAGTTGTCCGACGACATCCTGGCCGCCTACGACGCGCCGTTCCCCCACGCCGAGTCAAAGGCCGGCGCCGCCCAGTTCCCGCTGCTCGTTCCGATCACCCCGGACGGACCGGGCGCTGAGCGGATGCGGGCCATCACCGATGAACTCTCCCGGTGGAATAAGCCTGCGCTGGTTGCCTTTTCGGACTCGGACCCGGTTTTTCCCTATCCCAAGGCCGGTCAGCAGTTCTGCGACCTGATCCCCACCGCGGGCGAACAGGTGCGCATCGAAGGCGCGGCGCACTTTCTGCAGGAGGACCGCGGTGAGCAACTCGCCGACGTGCTGCTGGCCCGGCTCGGCGTGAACAGCCGGTAGGGACTACAGCGGCGCGACGACCAGGACCTTGGAATAGTCTGCCGGGTCGACGCGTACCGGCACCTGCGCGTCGAGCGCGATGTGCGGAGCAGACGAGAGTTCCAGCGCAACCCGGCGGGTGGCCCGGTACGAGTCGTGCCCGGGCAGCTGGACGTCGAGTTCCAGCTCATGCCAACCGCCCAACGACGTGGTCGTGACGTTCTCGCGGATGCCCACGATGGTGGCGACGCCCGCGATCCCGTCACGCAGCAACCGTTCCCGTTCGGCGTTCAGCGCGGAGAGCTCGGCCAGCGTATCGGCCGCCTGTTGGCGGTCGGCCCGCGTGACCCGCTGGCCGGCGCTGGCTCTTCTCGCTCGTTCGAACCAACTCACGTGCTCAGCGTACGCGTGCCGGATCGTGAAAGCAGTTGTTGCCAAGGGAAGTTGATGGTGGGTTGATAACCCGCGCGGCAACTGGTGGGAATTCGGGCACCGATCGACTAACGTGCCCTCATGTTTCGCATGACTGTTCAGGATGTGTTCGCGATCAAGGGGCGTGGGACGGTGGCGACCGGCCGGGTCGAATACGGGCAACTGAGCGTCGGCGACCAGGTCCGGATCAACGACGGACCGCCGGTGCAGGTCGATGCGATCGAGGCCTTCCGTAAGAAGCTCGACACGGCTGCGACGGGCGACAACATCGGGATCCTGTTCCGCAAGCTCACCAAGGGCGATGTGGCCGCGGGTGACGTGCTCACTTCGGGCGGCGTCTACCTCGCCTAGCATGAATGCCCAACTGGTTCAACAGCATTGCGCACAACTCGGTTACCGGCCACTGGCCGATCTGCCCGGACTCGGCCCCATTCCCGCGAATCCACCAGCAGCGCAGGGGCATTGCCCCTAATGTCGTGACCATGGTGCGCCCCGATGTCGGCTGATGAGCAGGACGCAGCCGCCGTCCGGCACCTGCATCGCGACCTGTCCAATCGGCAGATCCAACTGATCGCCATCGGCGGCGCGATCGGCACCGGCCTGTTCATGGGCTCAGGACGCACGATCACCCAGGCAGGGCCGGCGGTCGTCGTGGTCTACGCAATCATCGGGTTCTTCGTCTTCTTCGTGTTGCGCGCGATGGGTGAATTGCTGCTGTCGAATTTGAACTACAAGTCGTTCGTCGATTTCGCGGCCGACTTGCTCGGACCCGCAGCCGGTTTCTTCATCGGGTGGTCGTACTGGTTCGCCTGGGTGGTCACCGGTATCGCCGAAATAGTGGCAATCGTCGGCTATTCCAAGTACTGGTGGCCCGACCTCCCTGACTGGATCCCGGCCCTGGTGACCGTGCTGCTGGTGTTGGCCTTCAACCTGTTCAGCGTGCGCAATTTCGGCGAGATCGAGTTCTGGTTCTCATTGATCAAGATCGCGGCGATCGTGGGGCTGATTGCGGTCGGCATCGTTCTGGTTGCCACCGACTTCGTCTCGCCGCGCGGCGACCGCGCGGCGCTGGAGAACCTCTGGAAGGACGGCGGGTTCTTCGCGACCGGTTTCATGGGTGTCGTCGGCGGCTTCCAGATCGCGTTCTTCGCATTCGTGGGCGTGGAACTCGTCGGGACCGCCGCAGCCGAGACCGCTGATCCGCACCGCACGCTTCCGCGGGCCATCAACGCCGTCCCAATGCGGGTGGCCATCTTCTACATCGCGGCGCTGCTGGCGATATTGGCCGTCGTGCCGTGGCGGCACTTCGCCAGCGGTGAGTCTCCGTTCGTCACCATGTTCGCGCTGGCCGGTCTCGGTGCTGCGGCGTCCCTGGTGAACTTCGTCGTGGTCACCTCGGCGGCCTCGTCGGCCAATTCGGGGGTCTTCTCCACCGGTCGGATGTTGTTCGGACTGGCCGACGAAGGCAGTGCCCCATCGGTGTTCCGGCGACTCAACCGTGGTGGTGTGCCGGGGTCCGCCGTGCTGGTGACCGCTCCCCTGCTGTTGATGTCGGTCCCCCTGCTCTATGCGGGGGGTTCGGTGATGGACGTCTTCATCGTCATCACCACGGTGGCGTCGCTGTTGTTCATGTTCGTGTGGGTGATGATCGTGGCGAGTTACCTGGTTTACCGTCGTCGGCATCCCGAGCGGCACACGGCGTCGGCGTACCGGATGCCGGGGGGATCGGTGATGTGCTGGGCGATCCTCGCCTTTTTCGCATTCGTGATCTGGACGCTGTTGGCCGGACGTGACACCGCAGTGGCGATGGCCTGGTTCCCGGTGTGGTTCCTGCTGCTTGCGGTCGGCTGGTTGGTGGTCCGACGCCGCCCCGGACGCGCGGAGCAATACCGGATGTTCCAAGCTGAGATGAACCATCCGCAGATAGGAGTGACCGAACATGGCTGATCGCCCTCCGCGAGAAGAGTTGGTTTCCGGCAACGCCGAGATCATCGACGAATTCCGCGCCAACGGCGGAAAGGTCGGTGGTCCGTTCGAAGGGGCCACCTTGCTGCTGTTGCACACGACCGGCGCCAAGTCGGGCAAGAAGCGCATCAACCCGGTGATGACATTCGACATCGACGGCAAACTGCTGATCGTCGGCTCCTACGCCGGCGCCGATGTCGACCCCGCCTGGCTGCACAACCTGCGCGCCAACCCCGCCGCGCACATTGAAATCGGTACGGATGCCTACGACGTGCGTGCCCGCGAACTGCCGAACGACGAACGCGACGCCGTGTACCCGCGGATCGTCGAGCAGGCGCCGGGATTCGGTGGCTACCAGTCCAAGACCGACCGGGTGATTCCGGTGATCGAGTTGCAGCCCAGCTGAGTTTTTTGGGATCGGTAGCGGTGCGGCATCTGTGTACTTCGTGCAACGACGACGCCACCAAGGCGGCGCGACACGAAAGGAACACCGCACATGAACATCGTCCCCACCGGCATCCAGGAACAGATCAACCGTGTTGACCGGCAGTGGAGCCTGTGGATCGGCATCAGCTTGGCGCTGACGGCCGCCGGTTCCCTCTTCCGGTTGGTCTGGATGCTCTTCATCTCCGCGGCGTTCGGCGCTTTCGCACCCACCATGGTCGTGACCATCGTCTTCACGCTCGTGATCGGCGCTGCAGCGGCGGTTGGGGCGATCGGCTTCCTGACCCGCTACCACAAAGGCACCGAGGCTGAACGACTCTGACGAGCCGAGGCAATCGAATGGTCCCGAGTCATCGGGACCATTCGTCGTTTGAGGGGGCGTTAGGCTCCCGGGATGGGGATCAGCCGTTTCGCGGCGCCGGCACGACTTGTCTGGGCGGCTTCGGTCGCAGCATTGACGATCGGTATCGGCGGTTGCGCCACTTCGCAGCGTCCGGCGCCGAGCGCGTCCACCACCAGCAATACCGTTGTGGCACAACAGGTATCGTGCGACACGCTACACCTTGCCGCTGAACCGAAGCTCGCGGACCAGCACGTGCACTGTGTGCTGGCGCTCGAAAATCTGACCATCGACGTGTCCAGCGATCCCGCCTGGTCGTTCAGGTTGCAGAAGGGCGACAGCGTTATCCAGCGGTTTCAGGAGCCCGCAACGGAGATCGGTGAAACCGGAGTCGCGCCGCTGCTGCAGGACATCGACGGCGCCGGTGCGCCGGCGTTGTTGGTTGTCACCGACCGCGGCGGGACCGGCGGTGAGCCGATGGCGGTGTGGCGATTGAACGGCTCACGTGACCGGTTCGTGCGGGCCGGCGAGATGTTCGGCTTCCGGCAGTTCTACCGCACCACCGAGGGGTTTTTCGGAAACTACGCCCACTCCAGCGCGGCGTCGGGAACCGTGACGCTGTATCGGTGGTCCGACGACAAGTTGGTGACTGTGGCGGTGCTCGAAACCCAGGCGGCCGCCGCTGCGGGCGATGAGTCGCGCCCCTGGGTGCGCAACGGCGACGTGCTGTGCGCGCTGAGCGAAGACGACGATCCACCCGGTGCCAAGGCGCAACGGGCCGCGGCGCTGCAAGCCGCCGGACTGGACCCGGCCACCGCCCAGCAGCAGCTGTGCACGCAGTCCTGGGTCGCTTCCATCTACCGGGGAGGCCGTTGATGACTGGCCGTGTTGCGGTGGTGACTGGCGGCGCATCAGGAATCGGCGAGGCGACGTGTCACGAGCTGGGCCGGCGCGGCCACCGGGTGGCGGTACTGGACATCAACGGCGAAGCGGCACAGCGGGTGGCCGCCGATCTGGCGGCTGGGGGCGTCGCCGCCACCGGCATCGAGGTAGACGTGCGGAACCGGCCCGGTGTTGAGCACGCTTTCGCCACGGTACGAGAGCAATTGGGGCCAGTTGCCGTGTTGGTGACAAGCGCGGGGAAGGCTGCGTTCTCGCCCTTCGCGGACATCACCGTCGACTCCTGGGCCGAGATCATCGACATCAACCTGACCGGAACGTTCCACTGCTGTCAGGTCGCGCTGCCGGACATGGTTGCTGCTCGGTGGGGCCGGATCGTGATGATCTCTTCGTCGAGCGCGCAACGCGGATCACCGCGCATGGCTCACTACGCGGCGGCCAAGGGCGGGGTCATCGTGCTTACCAAGTCGCTCGCCAATGAATATGCGCCGCACGGGATCACCGTTAACAACGTGCCGCCGTCGAGTATCGACACGCCGATGTCGCGTCAGTCGCAGGCCGCGGGCCGGCTCGGCACACCCGAGCAGCTGGCGAAGCTTATACCGTTGGGCCACATGGGTTCTCCCGACGACATCGCGGCCGCGGTCGGGTTTCTGTGCTCCGACGAGGCGGGCTTCATCACCGGTCAGGTGCTCGGCGTCAACGGCGGCGCGGTGATGTGACGATCAGTGCTCAGGCACTGACCAGGTCGGGGTGGAATTTGGCCGCCATCCGGCGTAACCCGTCCCGCCAGTCGACCGTGCCGCCGGTGCCGATGAGTTCATGAAGCCGGCTCACGTCGACCGGATTGCCGCGCAATGACTGGGGGTTCTCGTCGAACACGGGCTCGCGGCCGATCAGCGTCCCGAGGTAGGCGCACCATTCCTGGATGCTGACGATCTGATCGCCGGCCCAGTTGACCGTCGTCGCCGGAACCGAGGCCGCCGCGAGCAATTTGGGGATGGTGGCGATGATGTCGTCCTGGTGGATGGGGTTGTAGCGAGCCGGTTCGCCGGGGGGAACCGGGATCGGGATCCCGGCCAGCATCATCTCCATGTGGTAAAACATCCACCCCCCGTTGTCGCCGTAGGGAACGTTGAGCCGGGCGATCGTGGTGGGTAGTCCGAGGACGCGTGACATCGATCGGGCGACGGCCTCCCCCGCGATCTTGGAGATCGAGTAGGTGGGAAACAGCGGCTTGTGGTTGTCGCCTAATGCGGCGCTCTCCGAACGGATTTCGTCGTCGGGCGGGTCGTAGACGGCAGCTGAGGAGCAGTGCAGGAAGGCTCGCGCGCCGCGACAGTGGCCCATCAGCAGGCCTACCGCGTCGGCGTTGGCCGCCAGATCCTTGTCCCACTTGCCGCTCTTGGCGACCGCGAGGTTGAGGACATAGTCGAAGTCGGACGGCAGGCCGCTGAAATCACCGCTGGCAAGGTTGACCGTTTCGCAGCGCACGCCCGCTTGCTCGAGGGCGGTACGCGCGGCGGTGTCGGTGAATCGGGCGACGCCCCACACTTCGTTGTCGGCCGCCAGGGCGGTGGCGACCGGGGTGGCGACCTGTCCGGTCACGCCGGTGATCAGGATCTTCGAGTCACGCATGCGCCGATGGTAACCGTGCCCCGCCGGCGCATTGTCCGGCGCATGAGGCCGGCGGTTTTGCGCATTCTGCTCATTGCCCGTGGTAGGGTCCCTGCATGCCCACCCGGGGTCGCATCGACCTGCGGCTCGCCAGCCGGGTGCTGTTGCTGCAACTGGTCGTTGTCACGCTGACGCTGATCGTTGCTTTCGTGTTGTTCGCCGAGTTCAACCGTCATCGTCTGGACCTCCAATACGGTGTGCACGCAATGGATATCGCCCGCGTCGTGGCGTCCTCCCCCACCGTGGTGAACAACATCGGACGCTACGAAGACATCCCGCTGACTCCGACCGTCACGGCGCCGCCCGCGCTGACCAATGAACTCGCGACCGGCCCATTGCAAACGGTGGCCTCCCGTGTGGAGCAGCGCACCCACGTGCTGTTCGTCGTCATCACCAACACACAGGGCATCAGGCTGGCGCATCCCCACCGCGAGGAGTTGGGGTTGCGGGTCAGCACCGACCCGTCGAAAGCGCTCAGTGGTCAGGAAGAGGTGGTCCACCAGTCGGGCACGCTGGGTAGGTCGATCGTCGCCAAGGTGCCGGTGGTGGAACCGGGGACGAACCGGGTGCTGGGCATGGTCAGCGTCGGCATCTCGACGAAGGAGTTCGACGAACAGTTCTCGCAGAATCTGCGGGTGCTGGCTCCGCTGGGCGGCGCGGCGCTGCTGATCGGCGTGGTGGGCTCGGTGGCGCTGGCCCGGCGGTGGCGCGGCATGACGCTGGGCCTGCGGCCGGCCGAAATGGCCGAACTGGTGCGCACCCAGGCGGCGGTGCTGCACGGCATCGGTGAGGGTGTGCTGGCCGCGGACGAGACCGGCAGCATCACCTTCGTCAACGACGAAGCCTGCCGGTTGCTGGAGATCGGCACCGACCTAGGCGGGCGTATCGACGAAATCGGTTTGACACCACGTATTCTCGACGTATTCGAGGCCGCCGACTCGACACCGGCACTGGCCACCGTCGGGCAGCGCATCGTCGTCGTCTCGGCCCGCAAAGTACAGCGCGAGGGACGCCCGTTGGGCACCGTATTGGTGGTGCGCGACCGCACCGATGTCGAGTCATTGACCCGCCAACTCGATGCCGTGCAGGTGATGAGCACGGCCCTGCGTGCCCAACGTCATGAGTTCGCCAACCGCTTGCATCTGCTGAACGGGCTGTTGCACACCGGGCACGTCGAGGAGGGACTGCAGTATTTGGAGGAGCTGCTCGGATCCGGTCCACTCGGTACGGCGCTACCGGGCATCGATTCCATCCGCGACAACCACCTGCAGGCGTTCCTGGGCGCGAAGGCGGCGGCCGCGCGAGAAGCCGGCGTGACGCTGAAGATCGGCGAAAACACCTGGGTGTCAGGCAGACTGGAGCTGCCCGTGGATGTCACTACCGTGGTCGGCAATCTGCTGGACAATGCGATCGACGCCGCCCGCACCGGTGCTAATCCCACCAGAGAGGTGGAAATCGAACTCCTGCAAGAGGG
Organism: Mycobacterium paragordonae; assembly: GCF_003614435.1. Classification (NCBI taxonomy): domain Bacteria; kingdom Bacillati; phylum Actinomycetota; class Actinomycetes; order Mycobacteriales; family Mycobacteriaceae; genus Mycobacterium; species Mycobacterium paragordonae. The sequence goes on along the minus strand of NZ_CP025546.1, from coordinate 3,644,673 downwards.
TTCAACGTTGCATGTCACAGTGGCCGACAGCGGTGACGGCGTCGCGCCCGGCTTCGTCGAGGAGTTGTTCACCGAGGGAACGTCCACCAAGCCCGATTCCGGCATACCCGGCGGGCGCGGCATCGGACTCGCGTTGTCGCGCCAGATCAGCCGCGCTCTGGGCGGTGAGCTCCGGTTGTCCAGTCCGGGTAACCCGGCCGCACGGGGGCTGGTGGGTGCGGAGTTCATCGCCCGCCTGCCAGGTGTGATGAGCGAGGAGGAGCAATGGGTGGAACAGACCTGACCGTGCTGGTGGTCGACGACGACTTCCGCGTCGCCAACATGCACGCCGGCATCGTCGAGGCGATGCCGGGTTTCACAGTGGTCGCCACCGTCAACACCCTTGCCGCCGCCCGCCGGGCCGCCCCCGTTGACCTGGCACTGGTCGATGTCTACCTGCCCGACGGGTCCGGCATCGACTTCGTCCGCGAATTGCACAGTGACAGCATGGTTCTGACGGCAGCCACCGAAGCCGACACCATCCGTGCCGCGATGGCTGCGGGTGCGGTCAGCTATCTGGTCAAGCCGTTCGCCACTACCGAACTGGCCGCACGGCTGGCAGGCTACGCGCGCTACCGCAAGATTCTGAGCGGCCCGAATCTCAGCGCAGCCGACGTGGACTCGGCGCTGGATGCGCTGCGCCCCCGGGTCGCTCCGGTTCAGTCGCCCACCACGGTCGCCTCGCCGACCAAAAAGCTTGTGCTGCAGGCATTGCAAGGGGCCGAAGCGCCGATGTCCGCAGCGGAGGTGGCCGGTGCCATCGGGATATCGCGAGCGACGGCGCAGCGGTACCTGGCGTCGCTGGCCACCACCGGGGAGGTCAGTGTCGGGCTGCGTTACGGGACGACGGGCCGGCCGGAACAAGAGTTCACCGCCGGCAGCCCGGCAGCGCGATCAAGGCGCTGAGCGTGGCGCTGAGCGTGGCCACCAGTTCGCCCGCCCGATGATCGCCGCCAGAGCGGGCACCGTGACCGTGCGCACCACGAACGTGTCGATCAGCAGGCCGGTACCGATGATGAACCCGGTCTGCACCATGATCGAGATGCTGCCGAACAACAGCCCGAACATCGAAGCGGCGAAAATGATCCCGGCCGAGGTGATCACTCCCCCGGTGGATCGGACGGCCCGGATGATGCCGGAGCGGACACCGACGCTGGACTCTTCCTTGATCCGGGTGATCAGCAGCAGGTTGTAGTCGGCGCCCACCGCGACCAGCATGATGAAGGCGATCGCCGACACGTTCCAGTACAGCGGCTGGTGGCAGACGAACTGGAAGAACACCACCCCAAGGCCGACGGCAGACAAGTAGGAAATCACCACGGAGGCAATGAGATACAGCGGCGCGACGACGGCGCGCAATACCGCGACCAGGATCAGGAAGACCACCAGCAGTGTCACGATGACGACCAACCGGATGTCGCCGTGGTAGTAGCTGCGTGTCGTGTCGTACATCGCGGTGGTGCCGGCCATCGAGATCGCGGCATCGGCGAGGGACGTACCGTGCTGCCCGCTGCGGGCCGCGTTGAGGATCGCGGTGTCCTGATCCATAGCCGCCGTGCTGAACGGTGCGAATTTCGACTCGACGAGGTAGCGCACCGAATGCCCGTCGGGCGAGATGAACATTCGGGCGGCGTTCTTGAAGTCGGGCGAGGCCAGCACCGCGGGTGGGATGTACATGCCCGCCATCGACGGTTGTGCGGCATCGTGCTTCATCGACAGCAGCAGATCGCCGGCCTGGTTCATGCCCATGCCCATCTGCCTGGTCTGATCGACCAGGGCGCGGACGCCCACGGCCAATCGCTGGCTGCCGGTGGCCAGCGCGCCGGCACCGTCCTGCAGCCGGGCGAGGTCGCGCTGGATGCCGGCCGGCCCGGTCGCCTGGGTCAGCAGGACGCTCAGCCGGTCCAGGGCGGCTTGCAACTGCTGCAACACCGGAATCGCCTGGGTGGCCGGTCCGCTGTTGTGGGTGGCGACGAGTTGCTGTAGCTGGCGGCGTCCGCTGCGGCAGCGGCTGTCGGCGTCACACTGCGCGCTGTTGTTCAGCGCGTCCAGCATTGGACCGGTGGCGTCCAGCACTCCGGTGAGCGGCTGGGTACCTGGCCCGGAATTGATCAGACCGCGCAGGGTCCCCAAGAGTCCGGCGGCGAGCTCGAGTTGTTGCTGAGCCTGGCCCAGCGTGCCGGAGAGTGCGGTCATCGGTCCTTCAGCACCCCGAACCTGGTCACGGACCCGGGCCAGGTTGTCCGCGAGCTCGTCAGCGCCGGTGCTCAAGGCAGTGAGATCGCTGTTGCGGTCCGCGATCTGGGTGGACACGGTCTGCAGTTTGGCTCCGACCTCGCCGGCCTGGAAGCTCAGCTTCGTCTGGGTGAGGGGCGCCCCGGCGGGCCGCGTGATGCCCCGCACCGCGGCGACGTCCGGTAGCGCAGACACCCGTTGCGCCATCTGCTCGAGGTCCGCCAGTGCCTGCGGGTTACGTAGGTCCCGGGGGGAATGCACGTAAAGATATTGCGGCAGTAGCGTGCTCGTGCCGAAGTGACGTTCCATGGCCGCGAAGCCGCGGTTGCTCTCCGCCGACGCCGGCAGCTGGGAACGGTCGTCGAAGGTCGGGCGCAGCACCGTCACGCAGGCGGCCAATGCGATGAGCACCGAAAGGCTCAACACGAGATGGATTTTGGGCCGCCGAACGATCTGCACCGCCGAGCGCCGCCACAACCGGTCGGTCAGCGGCCGCCGCGATGCCACCCATCCGCGTCGGCCGGTCAGCACCAGAATGGCGGGCAACAGCGTGACGGCGGCGCCGAACGACACCACGATCGAAACCGCAAGAGCCGGGCCGATACACGTGAAAGCCGGCAGCCGGGTGAAGACCATGGAGAAGAAGGTGACGGCCACGGTGGCGGCCGAGGCGGCGATGACCTTGCCGATCGAAGTCAACGCAGTGGTAACGGCAACATCGGAGTCCATACCGGACCGCAGATGCTCGTGATATCGGCTGATCAGAAACACGGCGTAATCGGTTCCGGCGCCGGCGATCACCGCTGTCATCATGACGATCGTGAGCGCCGAAACGCCGAGGCCGACCTGGCTGAGCGCGGACACGACCCGCTGGGCGCAGGCCACCGAGATTGCAATTGTGACCAGGGGCAGCAGCACGGTGACGGGCCGCCGGTAGATCACCATCAGGATGGTCAGCACCAGTAAGGCGGTGGCAATCTCGATCAGGTGCATGTCGTGCTCGGTGACGATCGACAGGTCGCCGAGCACGGCGGGCTGCCCGGTCACGTCGGCGCTCAGCGAAGTTCCTGCGCTGGCCTGCTTGGTAATTCGGGCGATCCGTTGATAGGCCTGTGAGGATTGCGGTGACCCGGTCGGCGCACGCAACGTCACCGCCATGAAGAAGGCCTTGTGGTCCGGGCTGACCATCACCTGGCGCAGCGCCGGAGCGCTGAACATGTCCTGCACGACGGTGACGTCGGCGGTGTCGTCGCGCAGCGCGGCGGCCAGCTTGCGATAGGCACCGTCGTCGGCGGCTTGCAGGCCGTGGTCGTCAGTGAGCACGACCACCAGGGTGTTCTGTGCGGATTCGCCGAAATCCTTGGCCATCTGCTCCGCCGCCGCCATCGCCTTCGGCGGAAGTGGCTGTACCGTGCGGCTTTCCACCACGTGAGTCAGGGGCGGGAACGCCACGATCAGCACCGCGAGCCCGGCGATCCAGGCGCCGATCACCAGCCACGGTGCGCGCACCAGCAGCCGGCCCAGCACCGCCATGCTAGGCGGCCTCGTCGACCGGGCCGGGGTGCGGCCAGTCGCAGGTGCCGGTCAGTGCGAACTCCCGCAGGGTACTCAGAACATCCTGCCGCAGAACGTCATTCGAGTTGAGGCGGTCGGGCTGATAGGCAAGCACCGAGATGAACAGGCGACCGTGCACCCGTCCGGAAGCCAGTGCCAACCGCCCACCTGTGCTGTTCATCATCGATGTCGTCACACCGGGAAACAGCGACATCATCGCGAAGCAGTCGGCGGGTGTGCCGTCGACGCGGGTGACCGAGGGGTCGATGGCGCCGACGTTGGAGGTGACGACGGTGCTCGGGGTACCGGCGGCGAACCCGACCAATTTCTTGACCAGTCGCTTCGGCAGGAAGGGAACCAACGGCATCAGTGCCCACCGCTCGTTGGGGATCTCATTGTGGCGGATCAGCGCTTCCTTGATCGTCGCCCGGATCTCGCGGAGGTCGGTTGCCGGAGGCACGCGCGGGACGGTGATGTCGGCATTGGTCACCGCGTTTGCGCGGGTGTCGCCGGGGATCCGCTCGTTGACGGGCATGGCCAGCACCAGTGAACCGTCTGCGGCCACCCGTCCCACCCGCTGAGCGAGCCGGGCCGCCACCGCGGCGAACAACGCGTTGCTGGTGCCGCCGATGGCCTGCGCGCGGGCATCCCACTCGTCGCCGTCGAGGAACACCGTCGTCATCGGCATCGCGATCGGTTCGTCCTTCACGGGCCGCCCTGCTGACGACGGCGTGGCGGTGCCGCGTTCGCGCCAGGCCAGCCGTGCGACAGCGCCGACGGCGCGGCCGGAGGCGGGAAGGTCGCGCGCCGTTTGCCGCATGTCGGCCCGCAGCACCCGAGAGCGCCGCCGCGACCCGGCCGCCGGCCAGCGGATCGAGTCGTCGCGGCCGCAAGCGGCATCGGCCAGCGCCTCGCACAATCCCAGCCCGTCGGCCAGGCAATGGGACAGCACCAGGCTCACACCCGCGCCACTCTCGGTGAACGGGAGCACCGCGAGATGCCACGGCGGCCCGTGTTCGGCGTCCAGTGGGGTGTGCGCCTGCTCGGCGAGCCAGACATCGAACTCCGCACGTGGCCGGGGGGCCGCCATCTCGATAGCCGAGAAGTGTTGGGGGGACACCCATCGGTGTCGGCCGAACGGCAATGGCGAGCGTTCGATGCTGCGACGCAGCCGTCCCTGCTGTAGATGCCGGTGGAACGTCCGCAGGCCGTCGAGGTCGATCGTGCGGTGGTAAACCCAGGCGCACTGCAGGAGGCCGGTGGCTCCGGTGGCCCGTTCACCCAGGAACATGGCTTGGTCGGCGAGATCGATGACATTGTCTACGGTTTTTCCGGAATTGTTATGGCCGCGCATTTGTAGCTCCTTCTTGTCGGGAAATGTCGGGTTATTCGCCGGCCCACGGATTCGACATCGGAAGCGCGCTGATAACCAGAGATTCAGCGGCCGATCGGTCGCTTTCCGTGTAGGTTTGCGCGATCTGAGTCAACGCCGTACCGGTCCGCATCAGTTCTTGCTGAGCGGCCTCGTGCAACTCCAATATCGATGTGGCGTCCTGTTGAAAAGCCACTATGGCCTGCATTGATACCTCGTCGGCGCCGGCGGGTGCCAGGTCGGTGATGGATGGTTGTGCCTGTTGGCCGGCCTGCAGACTGCTGATGCCGATCTGAACCATCTGTGCACCGATGTCGCCGACGACCGGATGAAATGTCATGGGTTGCATTTGGTGTTCTCCTCGTGCGTGCAGTGCCGGATTTGCGCCTCGATGTGAAAATCCGCAGACACTGCATTCCGCGTGATGAACCGCGTCATTTGTTGAGAGTGAACTTAGGGCCCGGCGGCGGCCGTGTCGCCGTTGTGGGCGATAGTCGGAGTAAGCGACGATTTCGTGGTTTTGCGCATTGTGCTCATCGCTGGTTCGGCCGCGTCAGAAAGTGCTTCGAGGGCCCCCTCGGGGACCTTAGAATTGAGGTGTTGTCCAGCGCGGCTGGACAGGCGGGTTCGCCGGGCAGCCGCGCACGAACACAGGAGCAGCACGCAGATGGCAATGGATTCCATGTCCCACGATCCGGCCGCAGGCGACATCGGTTCGCAGTTGGTCGACATCGGCAGCCAGGGCATCAGCGCCGGCTCGACCGCGGGAATGTCGGTGCTGACGGGGCTGATACCGGCCGGCGGCGAAGAGGTCTCGATGCAGGCGGTGATGGCGTTCGCGCAGGAGGCCGCCACCATGCTCGCCTCCAACACCGCGGCTCAGGAAGAACTGATGCGAGCCGGCAGCGCATTGACCGACATCGCCAGGATGTACGGCGAATCCGACGATTCGGCGGCCGGGGCGTTGGCCTTCAGCACCGCCACCATGTCGCGGTTCGGGTCGGCAGGTGGGTCGAGTATCAGTGGGGGCGGGCTGGGTGCCGCCGCATTGCAGAGCCAACTCGGCGCGGCGGCCAGCAATCCAGTGGTAGCCGGTTTCGCGGCTGAGGCGGTGTCTCCGGCGACGACGTCCGCGGTCGCCAACGCCGGCTCGTCAGCGATGGGCGGTGCGGCGCCGTTGGGCAGCGGCATGAGCGGCGCCGGTGCGGCCGGCGGCGCCTCGAAAGCAAGTCTGGCGTCTTCCACCGCACCCGCGGACGACCAGGACGAGCGTCAGCGCGATGGCGAGGAAGAGCAGGCCGGCCAGCGGCTGCTCTGACTTTTTCCCCGTCGAGGCATCTACGCTAACGCGTGACACTCGACGTGAAGGAGCGCTGTTGTGACCGACGAGCCCGAGATGGCCACTGTCCTGCGGCAGATGAAGGTCCCCGAGCGGATGAAGGGCAGTCAGGCGCTGCGGGACTTTCTGCTCATCTATGTCGACGATGAGGAGTCGGTTGCCGCCAACCCGGAGCGGCTCAAGCAGTTGAACGGGCTGATGATTCTGTCGCAACTGGAGATCATCAACGCCTTGGGAGCGCTCGAGGAGAGCGCCCAGAACTACAGCAGGACCACCCGCAGGCGCCGGTGGTTCTGAGCTTCGCCGTATCGAAAGTCGTACCGTGAGGTGTGCGATGGATCGTCGACGGGATGAACGTGATCGGGAGTCGTCCGGACGGCTGGTGGAAGGATCGCCAGCGCGCCATGGTGGTGCTGGCAGAACGGCTTGACCAGTGGGCTGACGCTCAGCGGGAAGCGGTCACGGTGGTATTCGAGCGACCGCCGTCAACGCCGATCCGCTCGTCGCTGATCGAGGTGACCTATGCGCCCAAGGCGGCGGCCAACTCTGCCGATGACGAGATCGTCCGGTTGGTGCGGGCCGATCCCCGGCCCGGCGAGATTCGGGTGGTTACTTCGGACAGGGCACTGACCGAGCGGGTCCAGTGCCTGGGTGCGTCGGTAGTACGCGCCGAGGGTTTCCGTGACCTCATCGACCCGCGCGACGCCAAACGTGGAGGGCGCCATGCCGATTGACCAAACCAACCGGCTGTGCGCGCTGGCCGGCATCGACGTGCCGATCATTCAGGCGCCGATGACCTACATCGCCGGCGCGCAACTGGCGGCGGCGGTGTCCAACGCCGGGGCGCTCGGCATCATCGAGACCACTTCGGAGCAGGGCCGTGCCGATGTGCAGCGGGTGCACGAACTCACCGACCGGCCCGTTGGGGCCAACATCGCGCTACTGTTCAATCGCGACCCGGCGGTGGTAGATCTGTTGGTTGCCAACAATATTCGTTTCGTGACCACTTCGGCCGGAGACCCCTCGCTGTTCACCGGCCTACTGCATGCCGCCGGTATCACCGTGTTCCATGTGGTTGGCACGCTGGCGGCGGCAAGGAAAGCCGTCGACGCCGGCGTGGATGGACTGGTGGTCGAAGGTGTTGAGGGAGGCGGGTTCAAGAACCGCTTCGGCGCCTCGACGATGGTGCTGCTGCCTTTGGTGGCCGCACATGTCGACGTGCCGATTGTCGCGGCGGGCGGCATCTGCGACGCCCGGTCGATGGCCGCCGCGTTGGTGCTGGGTGCCGACGGCGTGCAGATGGGTACCCGATTGCTGGCCTCCGCGGACTCGCCGGTGCACGGAAATCTCAAGCAGGCGGTGGTTAGTGCCGATGAGACGTCCACGGTGCTACTCCCCCTGGACGGCAGGCGGATGATGCGGGTGATCCGGACGGCTGCTGCTGAAAAGCTCGATGTGGCTGGGTCTTTCGAGGCGGGAGGCGCGGCGCTGCAGCGGGTGCAGCGGCTCTACTTCGACGGCGACATGGACGCCAGTGTCGCCAATACCGGTCAGGTGGCCGGGCGTATAGACGACCTTCCGCCGGCCGCCGACATCATCGCGCGGATGTGGGCGGGGTGCCGGGAGGTGTTGGCCGCCACGGCCGATCGGCTGGCTAGCTCGGCCGGGAGTTGACGCGGCTTGGCTGGGTCGGGGGTTGACGCGGCCTAGCTCGGCCGGGAGTTGGCGCGGCCTGGCTGGGTCGGGAGTTGGCGCGGCCTAGCTCGGCCGGGAGTCGACGCAGCCTAGCTCGGTCGGGAGTCGACGTCGTACAGCACTGTCTCGCCGTCGACCTTGATGACTCGCATGTGTGCCGTGTAGGGCTTGCCCTCCGGTCCGGTGAAATGACAGTTGAACTGTTGGCCTACTTTGGCTTCCACTCCCGACGGGCAGCTCACGTCCGTGGGGCGGAAACCGCTGCGTTTGGCGACGACGTCGACGACCGATTGTGCGGCCCCCTCGGGCTTGATGGTTGACTTGCTGCTGCACGCCGGCAAGGACAGTGTCGTCAGACCGGCTAGCAGGCCTGCGGCCACGCGGGTGGAAATGCTTGTCATCAACGAATCTCCTTCGCATTGGCGGCGAGTTGTTGCGATGAGCGTAAGCGCGCTGCCGAACGTGCACACAATGCCACTCAACTCGGCGTGTCGGCGGCATTCTCTGCACGCTCGCGACCGAGTGTCGTTTCGCGTACTGCGAACCACGATGCCGAGCGTGCACACAATGCCGTCACCCTCGGCGTGTCGCCGGCATTCCATGCACGCTCGCGATATGCACGCTCCACCGAATGCCGCAAAGGCACTATGCCCAGCGTGCCGCCGTCATTCCGCGCACGCCGAATGCTGTTGATATCACCGGCGATATCACGTTCCACGGCCCAGTGCCACTCCGCTTCCCGTTACGCATGTGACACCTGGGACTGGGCAGACGTGGCGGCAAGAAAACCACCTGCCGAGAAAAGGCGGCCCGGCGACTGCCGATCTATTCCGGCGGTATGCCGGGCGGCGGGTTCACGCCACGCAGGATCCACGGGAACCAGTCGAGGGCGTACTCGATCTCGTCGGTGGCGTCGTAATCCGGTCGAGGATCAAGAGGAACGTTCTCCTGCACGGGCACAACGGACGACGGCCTCGACGGTGGGACCGCAGCCACGTCCGGTTGCCCGTAGACCGCGACCACGACGGTGCGATCCGGACTGTTCTCCGACCACACCCCGATCTGGCTGTTGGCGCAATTGGACATGATCGCGAAATACGCCGGGTCGTGGTACCACTGATTGATCAATTCGACGCCGCTGATCGCCATGGCCGGATTGATCGCCACCGTTTCGGTGACTTTGCCACGATAGCCGGCACCGGCTGCCCGGTCCTGAGGTGTCGATCCGTCGGATCCGATATCGCCGTTGAGGTTTCGGTTGTTCAATACATCGACCGTGTGCCACTGTGCGGCGAGTTGCAGCTGCGGGTTGATCTTGACGTCGTTGGTGCAGCCGGCCTGGTGCTGGACGGTGAACACATTGGCGACCACGCTGTCGTTGAGTCGCTTGTTGTCCGCGTGCGCGCAGGGCACCCCCACCACGGTGGCAAGAGACAGTGCTGAGAGCGTGAGCATGAGGCGCCGCATGTCAGCCTCCAATCCGGTAGTTGGCCGCGGAGTTTCGCAGCTGCCAAATCAGCGCAGGGCACAACTCGTTGACGGCCTGACTCAGTAGGTACGACGCTTGGAATTCGTCGGCCGTATTGAAGTCGGTCTTGATGTCCCCGATCAGTGATGCATAACTGCGTCCCTGAGAAACCCTGTCGCAGAGGCTGTTTCCATAACTCAGCGCGTCGTCGGCATTGGCGAAGCCGTACCCGGGACGCATGGTGACGTTCACCAGGTAGGCGACCGCGTCTGCGCTGGCGTGTGGTGCGGCGCCCGCAACCAGCAGCGTGCCGGTGGACAACACCAGCGAAGCAAAGCGGCGCATCGCCATCACCTCAGACCGGGTCGAATTGCGAGATCAGCCAACGTCCGTCGCGTTTGTCCAGGGTCACCCGGACGTTGGATGCGGAGCTGGTCGGCGCGTCCTGGCCGACGGTAACCGTCTGGCTCACGAACAACAGCACCACGGCGTGGTCGGCGCTGGCCGAGACCGATGCGGCGCCCCCAACCGTGGCCACCGCGGAAATCTGCTTCTGCTTGGCGCCGGGAATCACCACGTCGTGGGTCAGCTGGCTGTAGGCAGTCAGGAACGTACCGGTCAACCGGCCGCGCGCGGCGTCGAGATCCTGCTGCACGGTGTCGGGCTTATAGGACAACAAGGCGACCGTTCCGTCGCTGGCGGCGCGCATGGATTCCGCGCGAGCCACGACCGCGTCGCGGGCGGAAGTGTCCTGCCATTTGAGCCAGCCGGCAGCGGCTGCCAGCGACAACGCCAGCGCCGGCAGCAGTCCGTAGGCGAGCACCCGCGACCACTTGATCGCGCTCATGGCACGAATCCTACGTTGGAAACCTTGACTTGATCGCCGATCTTCGCAACTGTGATCCGCATTCGCCACAACCGCGGAACCGGCTCGTTTTCGCCGGCATTTGACGTCTGTACTGACACCTCCACCAGCGCTTGAGCCGAATCGGCGGCCTGCGACTCCAGCCCGGCTTCGGTGATGGTGCCGACCGTGCTGGCCTTGGCCTGTTTCAGCACTTCGACGAATGGGCCTGACCGCCTGGCGAAGTCGTTGTAGAACTCGCCGGTCGCACCGTCCAATATCCGCCGGACGTCGACATCGGCGTGCTGCCAATCGATGGTCGTCAGGTTCAGCGCACCCTGCCTGGCCACCTGGAGAAACTGACTGCGTTGGGCCTGAGCCTGTTGCGACTGGTGGGCGCGCAGACCGAGCCACCACGTCAGCGTTGCCAGAGCAACGACCGCGACCAGACCGAAAACCGTCGCCCAGCCGTGGGCGGACAGTGATCTTCGTGCACGCACCGGTAAAGGCGTTTCCTCCTCGGCGACAACGGATTCGGCCGTCAACTGCCCGGCGGCAGCAGCATCGATTGCCATGTCTTGTCCTTCGGTGCGGGTTGAGCGAGATCTGACTGGGTGTACTGCCGACCGTCGGGTCCGGTATAGGTGCCCGTCGCAGGGTCGTACGGCGCGACAGCTGTCGGCGGAGTTCCGGGCGGCAACTGCGGGATCCCCTGGCCGGACAGCGTGGCGTTGGGATCGCCCTTCCAGTTGAAGCCGTCGTTGAGCGGGATGTACTGCTCGTTGCTCTCGCACAGTTTCACCGTGGGCGCTCGTTTGCCGGGCACCGTTTCACACGGGATGTTCCGTGCGCCACGCACATTGAGCGGTGACTCCTGCGGTACCCGGCAGTACAGGTCGCCGGGCGGGCGCCCCGGGTAGTCCTCGAAAGTCGGGATACGCTGCTGTTGGGCCGGCAGGAATCCGGTGGTGCACGGCGGCGGCAGGTTGAGGTTCAGGTTGAAGCTCAGATACTGCCCTCGATATCCCTGCTTGGTATTCAAATTGGCCAGAATGCCGGCCTGTTCGGCCTCGATCGACCGGGGGAAGACGACGAGCAGTTGTTCGATGTCGTTCTGATAGGTGAGTGCTACCTGCCCGACGCTGACCAGGTTCGCCAGCAGAATCGGCAGCGTCGGTTGCACCCGCTCGATCAACTGACGCACTTCCTGCAGGGCCGGACCGCCACGGTCGATGACACCGCTGACCGCCGCGTCATGCGCCTGCAAATCGGAGGTGACGGCGGCCAGGTGTGAGGCCCACCCCGCGATCGCGTCAGAGGTGTGTGTCTGCGAATCGAGCACCGGTGGCGCGCGGTCGATCAGGGCCACCAGCGGGTCGAGGTTCTTGCGGGCATCGATGGCCAGTGTCGTCGAACCGGTGACCAGCCGGGAAAGTTCGGGGCCCAATCCGCCTACGGCGGTGTATGACTCGTCGACAACGGTCTGCAGGTTGTCGCGCGGTATGGCAGCGATCGCGGAGTTCGCGGCGCTGAGTAAGCCGTTGATATCCGGGGGTACCGAGGTGTTGGCCAGTGCAATGACGTCACCGTCTTTCAGCGGCGGCGAGGTGGCGTTGCGGGGCAGCAACTCGACGTAGGACTCGCCGATCGCGGTGTGACTGTGCACCTCCGCTTTCAGATCGGACGGGATGTCAATGCCCGACTTCAAGGACAGCACCGCTTCGACGCCGGTGTCGGTGAGCCGCACGGATTCCACCCGGCCCACTTCAAAGCCGCGGTAGGTGACGTTGCCGGTGCCGTAGAGTCCACCAGATTCCGGCAGCTGCATCGTCACCGTGTAGCGGCCGACGCCGAAAAGCATCGCCGGCAGTTTGACGAAGTGCAGGAACGTCACGGCCAGCACGCTCAGCGCTATCACGCCGAAAACACTCAGCTGAATAATGATTCGTCGCGGAAGGTGTAACACTAGGGCCCCTGCTCGAAGTGGTACGGAGCCGTCAGTGGATTGCCCGGCGTGCCCCGGAAGCCTCCGGTGCACGGACTCGGGAATTGGCCGATGGTGCGGCCCCACTGCAGTTCGAGCTGGGTCAGATGGCACTCCCATCGGGTGCCGGTGAAGATCCCTTGGTCGATTCGGCTGAGCGTGAGGTCGACGATCGCCGTCAGATTGGCGTAGTCACCACGCTGAAAGTTCTGGAACGTCTCGTTCGGGAACGGAAAGGTGCCCAGCAGCGACAGCGACCGGGTCAGACTCGGGCCGGCGTTGGCCAGAGATTCCAAAACCGGTCCCAGTTGCGATAATTCGCTGAGCACGCTGACCTTGGTCTGGTTGACCGAGTCCGCCGTCAGCGCGCTGAACTTGCTCAGCTGGTCGGCGGCCTCGACGAGCTTGCCGCGCTCCTCGTTCAGCACCGCGAGCGCGTCGGGAATGGTCGCCAGCGCGCGGTCCAACACGGGTTGCTGGGCCGCGAACTTGCCGACGAGTCGGTTCAAACTGTCTGTTGCGGCGATGATGTCGCCGGACTGATCGTTGAGGTATGCCGAGAATTGGTCCAGCTGACCGATCAAACTGCGCACGTCATGCTCACGACCGCGGAACGCGGTGCTCAATGCCTCGGTGATGTCTTGAATCTGGCCCAGCCCGCCGCCGTTGAGTACCAGGGACAACGCGGCCAACGTCTGCTCAGTGCTCGGATAGGCACTGCCGCGAGACAGCGGGATCACTGCGCCGGCGCTCAGCTTGCCCTGCGGCGCCTGATCTTTCGGTGCCGACAACTCGATGTGGTACGAGCCGAGCAGGCTGGTGGTGCCGATCTTGGCCGTGGCGTTTGCGGGCAGATTGACGTCGCCATTGAGTTGCATCGTCACCAGGGCATGCCAGCCCTGGCGCTCGATCTTGGTGACATGGCCGACCGTGACGTCCGCGACGCGGACCCGCGAATTGGCCTGGATGTTGTTGACGTCGGGCATCTGCGCCGAGACCAGGTAGGAGCCGGGACCGTTGCCTTCCGTGCCGGGCAGGGGAAGTGAGTTCAGGCCGTGCCAGCCGCAGCCGGACACTCCGGCCACGACTGCGAGCGCAGCCACGAATGCCACCAGTCGGTTCATGAGCCGTCTCCGGGCGGCAGCATCAAGCCGGGCAGGCCCGCGGCGGGGTCGGGATGCACCGTCGGACCCGGGGGCACGAAGTCCGGTCGCATCCAGTCTTCGCTGTAGGTGATCTCGTTGGGCCGGGCCTGTGCGCCGACGAACAGGTTCTCCCCCAGCGGCGGGAAGTTGTATTGGCGGTTCTTGACGATCGGGGCCATGTACTGCGCACAGAGTTTCGCCGCTTGTTCGCCACCCAGTCGCGATGCCGCCTGAATTGCCCCGCACAGGAACGCAATCGGATTGGCCATGTTGGTCCCGGCCAGCGCTCCGGTCAGCGATCCGTTGGCCGGCTCGAAGATGTTGTTGAAGTTCTGCAACACGGTCGGGCTGATGTGCAGTGTCTGCTTGATGTCGTCGAGGCTCGCGACGAGCGTCTGGGTGATCGACGAAAGTTTGTCCGAGGCTGTACCGATCGCCTCGCGGTTGTCCGCGGCGAAGCTCTGCACGTCCGTGACGACGGCGTTGAGGTCCTCGGCCGCCGCGGCGACCTTGTGGGGGTCGTCGGCCAGGAGCGACGACACCGAGGCGAGGTTCTGGTTGAGGCGCTCGAGCAGATCCGCGCTGTCATGCAGCGCCGTCACCAGGGTCGACAGATTTTTCAGGGTGGCGAAGATGTCGTTGCTGTGGTCGCCCAGCGCCGAAACCGCTTGGGACAGTTTGATGATGGTGTCGCGGATGGTGGCTCCCTGGCCCCGCAGGTTGTCCGCGGCGGTATTGATCAGGGCGCCCAACGTGCTGACTCCGCCGGGGCGAGTGGGTTTCAGCAATTCGGTGAGCCGCTGCAACTGGTTCCGCAGGTCATCCCATTCGACCGGAACCGCCGTGCGGTCCTGCGGGATGACCGCGCCGTCGGCCATGGCGGGTCCACCGGAATACGGCGGCGTCAGCTGAATCGCCCGGCCCGTTACCAGTTGTGGTGACAGGATCGCCGCCTTCGCATTGGCGGGAACCTTGTGCCTGGGGTCGAACCAGAACGTGATCTTGGAGCGCAGCGGTTGCGGTTCGATCTTGATGATCTTGCCCACCGGCACTCCGCGGATGCGGATGTCGTCTCCGGCGAACAGGCCGCTGCTGTTGTCGAAGTAAGCGACCACCACCGTCCGTTCGGTTTCACCGGCGGTCCGCATCGCGACGATCACCCCGGCGACGAACACCAGCGCGAGGGTGGTCGCCAGCACCGAGCGCGCACGGCGCAACCTGGCCGTCATGGAGTGCCTCCCGGTTGCCGGGCCGGTGGCCCGGGCGGCGGCCCACCGGGCGGCGGGGCCGGCGGCTCCGGACGGTACGGGTAACGCGGATCGCCGGGGTTCCCGGTGATCGCGTCGGGCAGATTCAGACGCGGTTCGCCGCCCTGACCGGTCCGCGGGTACGGGACCGGCAACGCCGGGGTGCCCGGCTGACCGGTCGGGGGGTCCGTCAGTTGCGACGGCAGCAGGGTCGCCGGATCCAGTCCGAGATCGGAGAAGGCGGCGCCGATGAACGGCTGGACGAACTGGCCGGGCAACAGGTTGACCACATAGGCCTTGAAGAACGGGCCCGACGACAGTGATTCGCCGAGGGACATCACGTAGGAGTTGAGCAACGGAAGGGCTTGCTGCAGACGTTCTTTGCGGTTCTCGACGATGGCCAGCACGCCGTTGAGCTTGTCCAGCGCCGGGCGCAGCTGCTGACGATTCTCGGCGATGAAACCCTGCAACTGCTTCGACACCGCCGAGATGTTCCCCCAGATCTGATCCAGCGCCGCGCTCTGGGTTCGCAGTTGCGCGAGCACCGCGTTGGTGTCGCGCACCAGGTCGACGATCTGGTCGGTGCGCCTGGCAAGCACGCCCGTCGCCTTCGCCGCGTTGCCCAGCAGGCTGCGCAACTGGGCATCGCGCTCGTCGAGGGTCTGCGCGAGCCTGGCCACACCCTTGACCGCGTTCCGGAAGTCTGCCGGTGTGTCGGCGAAGGTCTGCGACAGCATGTCCAGCGACGCGGACAGCTGGCTGGTGTTCAGTCCGCTGATGGTGGTGGCCAAATCGCCCAGCGCGTCCGGCAATTGGTAGGGCGACATGGTGCGCTCGATCGGGATCGGGCCGCTGAGCCGACCGTCACCGCGGGGCAGGACGTCGAGGAACTTGCTGCCCAACAGGCCCTTGGTCTTGATCGCCGCCTCGGTGCGGTCGCCGAGCCGAACGTCGGTGTCGATGTTGAACGTGACCAGCACGCCCGGCCCGTCGAGCTCGATGCTGGACACCTTGCCCACCGGGTAGCCGGATACCTCGACGGTGTTGTCGGTCCGCAGGCCGCCCGCGTCGGCGAAATAGGCCGAGACGGTCTTGCCGTGGTCGAAGAACGGTAGCTGCTGGTACTGCAAGGCGCCCACCACCGCTGCGGTGACCAGTGCGATGCCCGTCGTCCCGATGACCAGCCGGTTGCGTTCGGCGAAGCTTTTCATTTCGGCGCGCACCGTCCCGTCGGCTGCGCGGCCACCTTGACGTACACCGGTTGGCCGCCTTTGCCGTTGACCTTGAGCACCACGTCGCACAGATAGAAGGCGAAGAAATCGCCGTACATGCCTTGGCGCACCAGCGCCTGGTATCTGTCCGGCAGTGTGTTGAGCAGGTTGTCGAGGTAGTCGTGGTCGGCCTGCGCGATGCCGGCGACCCGGTCGGTTTCGCGCACCACTTTGGTGAACGGCGCGCGAGCCTGGGACAGCAGATCGGCGATCGAACCCGACGCGGCGTTGGTGTATGCCACGGCGTTGGAGATGTCGGTCTTACGTTCGGCCAGGCCGTGCACCAGTTGGGAGAGTGCGACGACCGCCTGGTCGAGCCGATCGCTCTGTCCGCCAAGCGAACCCAGGACGACGTTCAGATTGTCGACGACCTGCCCGATCAACCGGTCGCGGTCGGCCAGCGTGTTGGTCAGGATCGCGGCCTGGTCGAGGAATGAGTTGATGGTGGGACCCTGCCCCTGGAACGCCTCTAGCAGTTGCTCACTCAGCGCGTTGACCTGGTCGGGGTTCAACGCGCGGAAGAGCGGTTTGAAGCCGCCGATCAGGGCGTCCAGATCCAGCGCGGGTTGGGTGCGCGCCAACGGAATCGTCTGGCCGGGGCGAAGTACGGCAAGGCCGCCGGCGCCCTCCTCGAGCGCCAGATACCGGTCGCCGAAGAGGTTGTCGTAGCGGATGACGGCCCGCGTGCCTTCGGTGAGCGTGACGGAGTCCTCTGCGGTGAACTCGACGCGCACCGTTGCGTCGGGGTTGATCGAAATCCTGGTCACCTTACCGACTTCCACGCCGGCAATGCGAACGAGCTTGCCCTGCCTGAGGTTTGAGACGTTCGTGAACTCGGCGTAGTAGGCCTTGCCGTCGGCGAACCGCACCTCTCCGAAGACAGCGATCAGCACGAATGCGGTCAGCAGACAAACCGCCAGAAAGACGCCGAGTCGCAGGACTACGCCTCTCAGACTGTCCCGCATGGGTGTTCTCCTGCTCTGGTGGTTGCTCGGTGACTCACGGCGGGCCCTCGGCCGGTGGTACCCCGGGCCAAAGCGGCACTCCCCCAGGCCCGTACAGCGCCGCCCCGTACGGTGGACCGCCCGGGTTGGGGCCGACGGCCGGGCCGGGGAGACACTGCCGGATGGACGGCGGTTCGGGCACCGCGCGGGTCACCGGAAAATAGTCGGCCCAACACGGATGTCCGAGGCCGGGATTGGGCCGGATGTCGATGCCGGTGCCCCAACCGGTGTTGGTGACGAGTTCGCGCACCGGGAAGTTCTTGCTGGCGTCGGGCAGTGAACCGCAACCGGGCCTGCCGCCGGGACCTCCCTTGGCGGCCACCAGCGGCAGGTTGTCGGGAAATACGTACGGGTCGTTGCCCAGCAGCAGGGCGACATCGAGTTGCAGGGTGCGGCCGTCGGCGCCACCCCACGCCTCGTAGCCGCCGTTGTTGAGGTACCAGGTGACGCCCTGCAGGAAGCAGGTGTACTCGGGGCTGTACTTGCCGAGCAGCCGGGTGGTCGGCTCCAGCAAGTTGACCGAGGCGACCAGGTCGCCGCGGCTCCTGCCCAACAGGGTGGTGCCGGAGTTGGACAATCCAATGACGTTGAGCAGCAGCGAATCCAGCTCCTTGGCGTGGCTGACGACGGTGGTGCTGGTGGTGCTGGCGGCGTCCAGGATGGTCAGGATGTCCTGTGCGGCCGCGTCATAGGTGTCGGAGAAGTTCTTCAGCGACTTCCAGTCCCGGCGCATGGGCTCGCTGCGGGCGTTGAGTGCCGTCAAGACTTCGTTGAGATCGGTGGCGGCCCTGCCGATCCGCTCGCCCTGCCCGCGTACGGCGTCAGCTACCGCGGTCAGCACCGCGTTGAGTTTGAGTGGGTCGATGACGTTGAGCAGGCTGACCACGTTATCGAAGACGGTATTGATCTCCGTGCTGACGTTCTTCGAGTGCAGAACCGCCCCGGCGGCCAGGCGTGCTCCGCTCGGTTGCGGCGGCGCCACCAATTCGACGAACTTGGCACCGAATGCGGTGGTTGCGCTGATCTGCGCCTCGACAT
This sequence comes from Mycobacterium paragordonae, assembly GCF_003614435.1. NCBI lineage: Bacteria > Bacillati > Actinomycetota > Actinomycetes > Mycobacteriales > Mycobacteriaceae > Mycobacterium > Mycobacterium paragordonae. The sequence continues at coordinate 3,626,438 of NZ_CP025546.1, read as the reverse complement.
TGGCTGGGATGTAACGCATTTGGCCGGGCTCGAGTTGCAGGGCGAGGCGGGTGCCCGATTTGTCGTCGGTGATGTGGCTGACCCGGCCGATCTGCACGCCACGCATCATGACCTTCGCGTCGGTGTCCATCACCAGTCCGGAGCGGTCCGCGGTCAGCGTCACCGGTACGTACGAGCGCAAGGTTCCGTCGAAGGACACCGCCGTCACGAGGACGACGCTTCCGATGGTGGCCAACAGGATCAGCGTCCACCACCCGTCGTGCAGACGGTGTCGACCTGGACCACGGTTCATCGCGACTAGCTCGCCAGGTGGAAGTTCGGGGACTGGCCATAGATGGCGAGCGTCATGATGACGATCGCGATCGACGCGATCACCATGGACGCGCGGACCGCGCGACCCACGGCCTCACCCACGCCGGCCGGTCCACCGTGCGCGGTGTAGCCGTAGTAGGTGCACACCAGCATGATCACCAGGGCCACCACGACGACTTCGAAGGATGACCAGAGCACGTCGGTCGGACGAAGGAAGGTGTTGAAGTAGTGGTCGTAAACGCCGGAACCCTGGCCGTAGACGACCGTGGTGCCCAGGCGAGCGGCCAGATATGCCGTCATGAGGCCGACGCAAAACAGTGGTACGGCGACGATTACGCCCGCCAGCACCCGGGTGCTCGCCAGATAGCTGACGCTGCGGATGCCAATCACCTCGAGCGCGTCGATCTCCTCGTTGATTCGCATTGCTCCCAGTTGCGCGGTGGCACCGGCGCCCACGGTGGCCGCCAGCGCGACCATCACCGTTCCGGGCTGGATCTCGCGGGTGTTGAAGAACGCGGATGCGAAGCCGGTCAGGGCCTCTACTCCCACCGATGCGAACTGGTTGTAGCCCTGCACCGCGACGATCGCCCCGGTGGTCATCGCCAGAAACCCGACGATGACGACGGTGCCCCCGATGACCGCGAGAGTGCCGACACCCAAACCCATCTGCGCGATCACCCGAAGCAGTTCACCGCGATAGTGCAGGACGGCATCCGGGATACCGGTCAAGGTGCTCACGTAGAACCGCATCTGGGATCCCAGCCGATTCCATTCGGCCGCAACGCTTTGAGTCATCGTCATGGCTTCACCTCACGACACCATGAAGGGCATGCCGACGGCGGTGACGATGATGTTGATAACGAACAGGACGATGAAGGCGAACACCACCGTCTCGTTGACCGCGCGGCCGACACCGGCGGGGCCACCGCCCACCGACATGCCCTTGTAGCAGGCGATCAGCCCCGCCATCAGACCGAACAGTGTCGCTTTGATCATGGAGATGATGACGTCGATGGTGTGGGTCAGCGTGGTGAGCCCGCTGACCCAGGCACCCGCCGAGACGTGCATGAGAAAGACCGAGCAGAAGAAGGCGCCGATCAGTCCGGTCGCGGTCACGATCGAACTCAGGGCCAGCGAGATGGTGGTGGCGGCCAGGACCCGGGGAACCGCAAGTGCCTGAATCGGATTGATGCCCATCACCCGCAGCGCATCGAGTTCCTCGCGGATGGTTCGTGCGCCGAGATCGGCGCACATCGCGGTGGATCCCGCGCCGGCGACCACCAGCACCGTCACGATGGGCGCGCTCTGATCCACCGTAAAGATCGCGCAACCCGTGCCCGAGAAATCGGCGGCGCCGATGTCGGTCAGCAGGACATTGAAAAGGAAACCCGAGATCACCGCCCATGGGATGGTCATCAAAATGCCTGGGAGCGTTGACACCCGGGCCACGAACCAGCACTGCAGCAGGTACTCCCGCCAGGCGAACGGCGGGTGGAACATGGCCAGGAAGGTGTCCAGCGACATCGCGAAGAAGTCGCCGATCGCGCGGACCGGTTTGGCCGCCTGACCGACCGCGATCACCATGTCGCCGCGTACCCCCCAGGCTGGTCGAAGTGGACGTGTGACATCCGCGAGGGTACGCGGAACGCGGCGCTCATGTCCATAGACGATACGCGCATAAATCTCCCTTGACGCAGTAAATAGCCAAGCAAATAACCACTTACTGCGGATGATGTATCTTGCTAGTATCGCTTTAGCGGTCGGTTTCGAGGGTGAACGCCGCCAGGGTGAGGGCCGAGTTCATGAAGTCGCGGAAGTGCAACCAGCGACCGTCGCGCAGGGTGATGATGTGGGCGAACTCCGATTCCCATTCGTGTCCGGTAGCCGGCCGGCGGAACCGTTGTCGCCCCCAGGTTGCGAGATCGTCACCCTGAGCGATGAACTTCCACGCTTGCATTTCGACGATCTCGATGTGCTGCCCAACCGTGGTGAAGAACCGCACCGCTTCCTCGATGCCCAGGTAATCGCCCGCGTAGGGAATGCTTTCGGTGCCGTAGTAGGTGATGCGGACGTCGGGATCCAGGTGTGCGAGCGCGGTCTGCAGGTCGCCTGCCGGAACCGCGGCGTAGACAGCCTTCGTCGCTGCGATGTTGCGTTCGATTTTCGTCATGAAAAGTGAAGCGGCAGGCGGACATACGCGTGGGTCAGCAGGCTGGCGGTCTGCTTGGTGCCGGGATCGTCGGTCACGGTGATCGTCGAATAGCGATCCAGCACGGCGTTGAGCACCGACATCACCTCCAGCCGGGCCAGCGCGGCGCCGAGGCAGAAATGCAGACCGTGGCCCAGCGAGAGCTGCTGGCGGATGTTCGGCCGGTCGAGGTCGAGGCGGCCGGGGTCGGGGAACACGGCGGGATCGCGGTTGGCCGAGCCGAAGAACAGTGCCACCCAGTCCCCGGCGCGAATCACCTTGCCGTCGATCTCGACATCGCGGGTGGCGATGCGGAACAGGCGCTGTGGCGGACCGTCGAGCCGCATCGTCTCTTCGATGAAGATGTTGAGCAGGCTGCGGTCGGCGCGAACGCGTTTCTGCACCTGGGGTTCCCGCGCCAGGGCGTGCAACAGGTTGCCGATCAGGAAGGTCGTGGTTTCGCTGCCGGCGACGACCAGTGTGACGCAGAACCGCACGATCTCCTCCGGCGTGAGCCGTTGCCCGTCGACCTCGGCGCGCAGCAGGGCCGAGATCAGGTCCGCTGCGTCTTCCACATCCTCGCCACTGTCCTCCTCATCGCCACTGGGCGGCCGTTGTGCCAGCCGTTCCGTGTGTTCGGCGAGCCGGGTGGCGAACGTCGCCACCATCTCCTCATTGCTCGCCATGCGCTCCTGCGGCGTCAGGGTCGACGACAGCATGAACGCGTTGGCCCAGCGCCGGAACCGGACATGGTCGCCGTCGGGAAGCCCCAGCAGTCGGACCATGGCCCGGGTGGGAACCTCGGCGGCGAACTCCATGACATCCACGTCGCCGGCGCCGAGATCGTCGAGCAGGCCTGGGACCAGTCCGGCCAGCCAGCCCTCGAGCCGCTTGACGCGCCGGGGCGAGAACGCCTGGCTGACCAACTTGCGCTCCACCTCGTGCTTGGGTGGGTCGGTATTGACCAGCATCAGGCTCGGTGCGGACGATGCCTCTTGCAGCGGATCCCGCGAGGAGAACGTGGTGCTGTCCCGGGCAGCCGCGTGGACCTGGTCGTAACGGAACAGGGCCCAGGCCGTCACGGGTTCGTCGGCGCCGGGCACTGTCCCCGGCGGCCAATCCCGGTATCCCGCAACCGGAGAGAGCTCCCGCAGCCGGTCGTACAGCGGATACGGGTTGGCGATGCCCTCGGGGGTGGTCAGCAGTTCGATGGCTGGGACGGTCGTAAATGACATGCCGATCAGCTTCGGCCGGTGGCGATCACAAAGCGATCCCCCGTTGGGGAGGACTCCTGCCCCCGTACGAGGGGAATTTCGGGATTCTCTCGCATCCGTGGGCCGGCGGGAGGACAGTGAGCATCGTGATCGATGACCAGCTCCTCGGGACGCTGGCCGACGGCGACCACCCCGGCTGGCAGTCGCGTCCGCTGCGGGAGACAGACGCCGCGCGCCGCTACCGCGATGCGTTCGACGGGTGCGGGGTAGATCCCACGGACGACCCGTTGGCGGTCGTGGCCGAGGCCATCGACGCCAAGGCCGCAGTGGTGCGCAACGCGCTCGAGGCCGCCGGGCAACTGCCCGCGACCGATGCGTTGGAGTCGCTGCTGGACCTGTGCGCACTGGAACGGGAGCTGATCGAGGACGGTGCTAAGCGGCGCACATTCGCGCTGTTGGCCGTGCAGGAGGCGTTGAGCAAATTGCGTGCGGTCGACGATGTGGCGACGATCGTCGACCGGGCGCCGCGCGAGCTGGTGGAGTCGTGCGGGTTCGACCGCGCCGTGCTGTTCCGGGTGCACGAGGGCCGAATGGTCATGGAATCGGCCTACTTCGGGGCCGACACGGTGGGTGCGGAGAAGATGGTCACCTTCGCCCAGTCGGTGGCGCCGCTACTGGATCACATGCTGATCGAGACGCAGATGATCCGCCGCCACGCACCCGCCATCGTGCGCGACGCGCGCAACGATCCGCGGGTCAACCGGCCGATCGTGGATTTCTCGCTGACGCACTCCTACGTGGCCGCACCGGTGATGCCGACGGGCAAGGTGATCGGGTTCCTGCATGCCGACCGGCTCTATTCGGGGCGCATCGTCGACGAGATCGACCGCGACACGGTGTGGGCATTCGCCGAAGGTTTCGGATATGCCTACGAGCGCACGGTTCTGCTGGAGCGGATGCGCCGGCAGCACAGCGAAGTGCTGCGTGCGCTGGCCTCCGCCGACGAGGCGGCCCGCGCCCTGCAGGACGCGGATCTGGACCTGCGCAAGATCGAACCGGTTGAACGCAGCCCCGCCGCAAGGTCTTTGGCGGAGGTGCAGACGCGGGTGATGGCCATGCTGACCCGCCGCGAGGTGGAAGTGCTGCGGCTGATGGCGGCCGGCCGCACCAACCAGCAGATCGCCGACGAGCTGGTGATCTCGGCGGGCACGGTCAAGTCACACGTCAAGAGGGTGCTGCGCAAGCTCAACGCGACCAATCGCGCGGAGGCCGCGTCGGCGTATGTCCGGTTGGCAAGTGTGCCCGACTTGGGTTGATGCTCCAAATTATGTCTATCGTCGATACTGCCCTGCCTAGCCAAAATCTGACGTAAACACAAGCAATAGCTTGTCTATACCTCACTGATGTATCTTGGCATTATGACCGAAACCACGGAAAACAGTGAGCAGATCGTTCGTGACTTCCTCGGGTCCTGGGGGTCGCGCAACCTCGACACGATCTGCGACGGCTTTGCCGACGACGCGGTCTATCACAACGTCCCGGTCCAGCCGATCGAGGGCATCGACGGCATCCGCGCCGTGTTCCAAGGTTTTCTGGACGCGTTCTCCGCTGCCAAACTCGATGTGGTCTCGTTGGCGGCAGCGCCCGGTCTGGTGCTGGCCGAGCGCATCGACTACTTCACCATGAACGACGGTCGCAAAGTCGTGCTGCCGGTCACCGGCGTTTTCGAAGTCAAGAACGGCAAGATCACCCGCTTCAGTGACTACTTCGACCTGGCGGACTTCGAAGCACAGAGCGGCCTGCGGCTCTAGGCCACACTTGTCTGGCAGGATTTGTAGTTCCGGCGCGCAGAAAGGGGTTCGGCGAGATGGAGACCGTCGTCCAACCCGTGCGCCGCCGGCCCAAAGACCGCAAGCAACAGATCCTCGACCAGGCAGTCGGTCTGTTCATCGATCGCGGCTTCCACTCGGTCAAGCTGGAGGACATCGCCGAGGCGGCCGGCGTCACCGCCCGGGCGCTCTACCGGCACTACGACAACAAGCAGGCCCTGCTCGCCGAAGCGATCCGGACCGGACAGGATCAGTATCAGAGTGCGCGCCGTCTCACCGATGGCGAGTCGGAGCTCGAACCCCGGCCGCTGAGCGTCGACCTGCCGGATCTCATCGCCGCGGCCGTGGCTTCGCGCGCGCTGACCGTGCTGTGGCAGCGAGAAGCGCGGTATCTCAACGAAGGTGACCGTGCCCAGGTGCGGCGGCGGATCAACGCGATCGTCGCCGGCATGCGCGAGAGTGTCCTACTGGAGGTGCCCGGCCTGAGCCCGCCACATTCCGAACTGCGGGCATGGGCGGTGTCCAGCACCCTGACCAGCCTGGGTCGGCACAACCTGACGCTGCCGGCCGAGGACCTCAAAACCCTGCTGTATCAAGCCTGTATGGCGGCGGCGCGGACACCCCCCACCGCCCGACTGCAACCGCTCGGGACGGGCGCGGAGCCGGACGTGCTGTTCTCCCGCTACGAGACACTGCTGGCTACCGGTGCGCGGCTGTTTCGCGCGCAGGGGTATCCCGCGGTCAGCACCAGCGAGATCGCCAAGGGTGCGGGCATCGCCGGGCCGGGACTGTATCGCTCCTTCTCGTCCAAGCAGGCGATCCTGGACGCCCTCATCCGGCGGCTTGACGAATGGCGCAGCCTGGAAGCCATCCGTGCGTTGCGTCTGGAATCTGAAGCGGCACAACGCCTCCGTCGACTTGTCGAGGGGCATGTCCGGATCAGCCTGGACGCGCCCGACCTGGTCGCGGTCTGTGTCACCGAATTGTCCTACGCCTCTGCCGAAGTGCGTGACAGTTACCTGCGCAATCAGGCCGACCGCGAGGCGGTGTGGATCGATCTGATTCCGTCCAGCACCGCCGTCGAGGCGCGGCTGTTGGTTGCCGCCGCGATCAGCTTCATCGAAGACGTCGCTCGGACATGGCATCTCACCCGCTACGCCGGAGTTGCCGACGAGATCACCGCGATCGCGTTGTCCATCCTGACCAGTCGGTCCTGAGGTCTCGCGATCGCCACGGGGGTTTGGTGGCGACCCGGAGCTCACCAGAGCGCGGCGACCGTTCCGCCGTCGGCGATCTGAGTGGTTCCGGTGATCATCGCCGCATCGTCGGAGAGCAGGAAAGCGACGATGCTCGCCATCTCCTCGGGGGCGGCCATCCGGCCCTGCAGGCGGGCGATCATCGTCCGGGCGCCGCCCTCGCCGAGGGCTTCGTCGAACATCGTCATCGCCGTCTGCTGCATCGGGGTGTCGACGAAGGCGGGCAACAGCGCGTTGGCGCGAATGTTGGACGCACGCAACTCGGCAGCGGTGATCCGACTCAGGTGGCTGATTGCGGCCTTGGACATGCCGTAGGCACCGGATCCACCCACTGCGATGTGGCCGGCCAGTGACGACATGTTCACGATGGCTCCGCCACCCCGCTTGATCATCTGCGGCGCAACATGTTTGGTGCACAACCAGGCACCGCGCAGGTTGATCCCGATGACCCGGTCGAAGTCCTCGACCGAAGTGTCGACGAGCGAGGCGAAATGAACGACGCCGGCATTGGCGACGAGTTTGTCCACGCCGCCGAACAACGTGACGCACACCTGCACCATGGCGATGACCTGCTCTTCATCGCTGACATCGGCTTGGTGACCGACCGCGCCATGGCCGATCTTGGTGGCCGCGGTTTCTGCCGCCGCGGCGTCGATGTCCGCGCACAGCACCTGGCAGCCCTCGCTCGCCAGCCGCTGCGCCACCGCCAGGCCTATTCCGGCGCCGGCCCCGGTGACGATCGCCGCTTTACCGGCCAGGTCGTTATGCGTCATTTGCTTCTTTTTGCGTCATGTGTGTCCACTTCAATTCTCAGCCGGCCGCTGCCCAGGGCTGAGCATCCACGCCGTGCTCGCGGATCGCCCCGAACAGCACCAGACCAAATCCTGGCATGTCGTCAGCGAGTTTGAGGGCATACACCCCGAGGTCACGGAGCATCCAGGCGACGGCTTCCGCGGTGGGGTCACCGGCGTCATCCCGCGCGAACAAGCCGCAGGCACGGGGTGATCCGGCCGGACGCAGGTACAGCACGACTCCGCTGCCCTGGGCCGACATCCGGTTCAGCGCACTGTTGAGTTCGCCGCTGCAGCGACAAGCCTTGGAGCCGAACACATCTCCGGTGAGGCACTCGACGTGGACATGCAGCGGCACAGGCACACCCGCATCGGCGGCGCCAATGATCACCGCCAAATGCTCGCCGCCGTCGTGCACGTCGCGGAAGCCGATGACGCGGGAATTCCCGGCCCAGGTCGGCAGCACGGCCTCGGCCAGCCGGATCACCTGTGGTTCGGTCCGGCGCCGATAAGCCACCAGTTCGGAGATGGAGACCACGGCGAGCCCGTGCTCCACCGCGAACTCGATCAACTCCCCACCACGGGCGACCAGCACGGGGTTGCGGCGCGAGACGATCTCACACAAGCCCGCGGCCCGTCCCCGCCCGGCCAGCCACGCCAGGTCGGATGCGGCTTCGGCTGCGCCGCGCCGGCCCAGCACACCGTCGGCGCCGGCCTGCACCGGGAGGACGTGGCCCGGGCGCCGCAGGTCCGATGCGACCGTGGCGGCAGACCCCAGTGCCGCAATGGTTTTCGCCCGATCCGCCGCGGAGATGCCGGTTCCTGTTCCGCGTACGTCCACCGAGACGCAGTCCGGGCTGTCACCATGGCACATCGGCGGAAGCTGCAGCCGCGCGGACTCGTCGGCTGGCAACGCCACTCGCACATAACCCGATGTGTGCCGGACGGTGAAGTGCAGCAGGCTCGCGGTGGCGGCGGCTGCCGCGAAAACCAGGAAACCGTCGCCGGCGGTCCCGTCGGTGAGAACGACGGGCTGCCCGGCGGCGATCGCGGTGACCGCACGCCGCACCCGGACGTCGGTGGTCTTCATGTGCGCTCCCCCGTGGTCGTGAGTCGGCGAAAACGGCTGCCGTGAAAGATTAGTGGCGATGCATCGGGATCGGCGTGCAGCGAGCATATTTCGAGCAGGGCGATGAGGTGGTCACCGGCCGGGATCTCGTCGCGCAGGCGGCAGTCCAGCTGGGCGGTCGACCCGTGGACCACCACGGCGCCACTGGGCCGCTCGGTCCAGCCGACGCCGGCGAACCGGTCTCCGGTCTTGCGAGACAGGCTGATACACGCGTCGTCGTGCCCCTCGGCCAGCACGCTGACGCCGAGGTAGGGCCGCTCCCGTAACCGCGGCCACGTCGTCGAACTGTGCTGGATGCAGACCGACACCAGCGGCGGGTCAAGGGATACTGCCGTGAACGAACTTGCGGCCATGCCGACCGGGAACCCGTCCAGCGCAGCGCAGACCGCGACCACCCCGGACGGGAAGCAACCGAATGCCCGTCGCAGCGCGGCGTCGTCGAGGCGATCGGCTGCCAGCCCGACCATGACTAGCGAACTCCGTCAAGGAAATTCAGCAGCAGCCGGTTGGTTTCCTCGGGCGCTTCCTGCTGAATCCAGTGGCCCACATCCGCGATCATGTGGGTGCCGTGGTAGTTCGACATCACCTCGTCGGCCCGTTCGACGGCTTCGGCTCCCCAGGTGGTGCCGACGTCGTACTGACCACCGATGAACAAGGCCGGCGGTGTGAGCGGTTTGCCTTCCTGGTCGGCCAGATCGTGCCAGTCGTTGTCGATGTTGTGATAGAAGCTCAGCGGCCCGCCGAAGCCGGAGCGCTCGAATTCCGCCGTATAGAAATCGACGTCGGCGTCGGTGAACCAGGACGGCATGGTCTCGGGATAAACGAACGCGTCCTTGAGCTTCGCGCCCTGCGCCATGCAGAGCGGGCCCGCGCGGATCACGTCAATGGGGTCCATGGCGGTCAGGTCGACGCCGGCATCGACGGCGGCCTTGGTCGCCGCGATCATCCCCTCGCCCGAGACCGTGTAGGTCAGACCGAGCAGCCAGGACCGTACGTCCTCTTCGATCTCGGCGATGATCCCGTCTTGCGCGGAGAAGTAGTCCTGGTACCAGACCCGGCCCTCGCCGGCCAGTTCCAGGTGGTAATCGTTGGGGCGGTGTTCGCCGAAAGGACTGCCCGGCAAGCCGATAACGCCGCGGCCGGCAAATGGAACACTGATGCCGACCACCCCGGCGCACCGCTCCGGGTGCAACCAGGCGAAGGTCCAGGCTACCGGCGCGCCCCAGTCGTGTCCGACGACGAACGCCGTGTCCTGGCCGTACGCGTCGATGACGCCGACGATGTCGCCGACCAGTTCTTTGATGCGGTAGGCGGAGTTCAGGAAGTACTTCGACGATCGTCCGTATCCGCGCTGATCGATGGCGACCACCCGGTAGCCGGCGGCGGCGAGGGCGGGAATCTGATGCCGCCACGAATACCACGACTCCGGAAAGCCGTGGATCAGCACCACCAACGGGCCCTCGGCTGGGCCCTGTTCTACCGCGTGGATTCGGGTACCCCCGCAGTTCAGATTCCGATGATCCATGCTCGACTCTCTTTCAGTGTCCGTCACCGGCGGCGGCGCCGACCAGCTCGTTGGCGGGCTGAGTTGGTACCGAACGGTTTTCGTAGTTGCGGGCGATGAGGGTCTTCTCTCCCGACAGCCGGGTGCGCGCCCACTTGCCGATCACGCGCCCGGCTATGCCCGGCTTCATCAACGCCGAGGGAGGCTTGACCAGATGGACGACGGCGAGGAACTCGCGGTAGGCGTCGAGGTCGTCGTGCACCAACTCCAGCAGGCGGTCCATGTACCAGGTCAGCACGCCGAAGTAGAACGGGCGCTTCTTGTCCACGTCCTTCATCCAGTCGAACCGCAGGTTCTGTTCGCGGATGACGAACCAGGCGGTGTCGGCCATCTTGGCGATCGTCCGGTAGTAGCGGCGAGGCAGATCACGGTGCCCGGGACCGTACTTGGCCAGCAGCTGCTGCATCTCCCGGACTTCCTTGAGCGCCAGGCTCATTCCCAGACCCGACACCGGGTCGGCGCTGGTGTAGGCGTCACCGACGGCCAGTAGGGCGCGCGGCAGATTGCGCTTCTTCTCGTAGTGCAGTCGCAGCATGTTCGGATAGCGGAAGTTGTAGATCGCCGACGCCGGTTCCAGGCCGTCGATGTTCTCCCCCACCACTGGCGAGGGCATCAGATCGGCGAACTCGCGAAACTCCTTGGCAGTCCGGGGCGGCGAATAGCAGTTGTAGGCCACCAGCGAGGTGGACAGCAGGGTGCGGGAGCTGTCGGTGTAGTACTGCGCCGCGTAGGTGTCCTCGAACGGGCGGTAGGCGTAACAGATCACCATGACCTTGTCCTGCCATTGCCGCTCGGGCGGAACATGGTGTTGCATCGTCGAGTAGAAGCAGTTGATGATGTCCTGCTCCACCTCCGGCGCGCCGATGCCGATGCGGTCCAGGAACTCTGGGACACGGGTGTTCTTGCCGGATGCGTCGACGACGAATTCTGCGGGGATCACCTCGGATTCGGCCCCCACGGCGACACCGATGACCGCATTGTTCTCGCGGTCGAACACCAGGTCGGTGACCTCCGACTCGTAGCGGAAGTCGATGCGAGGTTCGTCGTCCAGCCGGCGCCGCACGCACCACTCCAGCAAGGGCCTGCCGGCGCAGACGATTTCGATGTCGCTGGTGCCGGGCTTCTTCCAGGAGCCGCCAAGCCGGATCCGGTATTCGGCCGCCATGTCGACCTTGAAGGCGCCTTCGCGCACCATGTCGTCGACGATGCCGGGAAAGAATCGCTCCAGCTCGATCTGCCCGGCGGTGAGCAGGTGGTGCAGGTGCCAGCCCTGCGCGGCGCCGGGCCGGCCCTCGCGGCGTCGGTGCGGGTCGTCCTTTTCGAGCACGATGACGCGTTCGAAGGTCTCGCTGCACACCTTGGCCGCGGCGATGCCGGCGATGCTGCCGCCGATCACCACCGCGGTGCCGCGACCGCGCCGGCGCACTTCACCGATGTCCACGGTCGCGTAGTCGACCCGCGTCGCGGTGCGCCGGCGGGCGGCGCCGCTGGGGACGAATTTCTCGTAGTACAGGCCGACACGCTGGAACCCGTTGTTGTCCAGCCACGTTCGGGTCGCTTCGACCATCGCCGCCGGACCGCACAGGTAGACGTCGGCGTCACCACCGGCCAGCATGCGTTCGTCGAGCATATCGGTGACCAGGCCGGTGCGCCCATCCCAGCCGGCATCCGGATTGGCCACGATGACGTGTACTTCCAGGGCGGCGACACGGCGCCGCAACGCCGTGAGTTCGTCAAGCTTGCACAGGTCGTCCGCGGCCGTCACGCCGTACAGCAGATAGACCGGATGCTGCGTCTCGGCAGTCAAGCTTTCTGCCATCGCCAGGATCGCCGACAACCCGGTGCCGCCGGCGACCAGGATGACCGGTCGCACGATGGGACGCAGATAGAAGCTGCCTTTGCTGCAGCGCATGGCAATTCGGTCGCCGGGCTTGGCGCGGTCGCGCAGATAGTTCGACATCACGCCGTCGGGCAGCAACCGGATGATGAACTCCAGTTCGGTGCGGCCCTCGGGATGGGCGTAGGAGTAATTGCGCCACGTCTCGGTGCCGGGGACCTGCAACTGCGCGAACTGGCCGGCTTTGAAGCGCAGCCGCGTACCCAGGCCCGAGACGTCCAGCTTCAGGATGGCGGTGCTGGGCGATACCAGGTCGACCTCCGTCACCACACCGTCCCCGGTGACCAGTAGTGCGGCATTGTCGTCGGCCGGATACTGCAGCTCGATACGGCAATCGGAGGCGGCGAATGTCTGGCACGTGAGGATCTTCCGGGCCGCGCGCTCGACGTCGGACAGGCCCTCGGTCCGCCCCATCTCGTACTGGCCGGAGGCACAGCTGGCCACGCAGGTGCCACAGATGCCGCTCTGGCATTCGTTGACGATGGCGACGCCGTGTTCTTCGGCGGCATCCAGCATGGACTGGTCCGGTCGCACCGGCATCGTCCGGGTTGTTCCGTCCGAGTAGCCGACGGTGACTTGGCGAACCGACATTACGTTGCCCTTCCTCGACGGGGTGCGCTAGACGACCAGGGCGACCGGCTTCTTGGCGATGCGGGCGTTGAGCCTGGGCATGACCTCCTCGGCGAGCAGCCGCAGCGATTCTTTCCACGGGCCCGGGTCCTCCCGGTAGTCGAACCCGAGCACCAGCAGGTGGCCGAACCCGCCGACCTGGTCGTAGGTGGCTTCGAGTTTGTCCACCACCGTCTCCACCGAGCCGACCACAAAGGTGTTCTCGGCCAGGTATTCCGCGGTGACGTCGTCGTCGGCCACCGACGGGTGGTGTTTGTAGAACTTGGTCATGCCGAACATCCGGAAGGTGGGCAGTGTGTACTCGCGCATGGCCCGGCCCATGGCGCCGTCCACGGCGTAACGGAAGGCCTGTTCGTCGGTTTCGGCCACCAGCACCTCACGCACCAGGCGCCAGTCGCGGCGGTCCGGGGTGCGGCCACTGCGTTCGGCTCCCTCCAGCACCGCATCCCAGTGGGTGGCGACGTATTCGGTGTTGAGATCCAAACTCATTGGCAGATAACCCCGTTCGCCTGCCAACTTCAGCGTCTCGGAGCCGGCGCTGAAACCGGTGACCCCGATCGGCGGGTGCGGACTCTGGAACGGCTTGATGTGGCGTTTCATCAGCCCTTCGAACATCGGCGCAATCCCGTTGGCGTTCCAGTACTTTCCGCGGTGCTCCCACGGCTGGTCCTCGGTCCAGATTCGCAGCATGATCTCCAGTGCCTCGCGAGTCATCTCGCGGTGCTCGCCGTTCTTGCCGTCGACGTCATACAGGGCCCAGTCGCCGGGGATGCCGCTGGCGCCCACGCCCAACATGAAGCGGCCCTGGGCGAGATGGTCGAAATACGCCACCCGGTGCGCCAATTCGACCGGATGGTGATACGGCAGCAGGTGGGCACCGGGCGCGAGCTTGATGTGCTTGGTGCGCAACAGCGCCTGGGCCAGTAACAGATCGGGCGCGCAGATCGGCTCCCACGGCACCGTGAAGTGTTCACCCACCCAAGCTTCGACATACCCGAGCTGGTCGGCCAGCTCGATGATGTCGAGGTCCCACTGGGTCGCGTCGTACAGAGTGCGCTCCGGTGGATGGGCCGGCATGAGGAAGATTCCGATCTCCATCGTTAACCCTTCTTCGTCGTATGTGCCCGGGCCGGGATTCCGGCGCGCTGCGGTTGGCTCGTTTCTAGGTATACACAGTACTAGCAAGATACTTCGTTGTACACAAGATGCTTATTTCTTGGTAATTCGCCGGGTCAGCTATGACATAGCGGCGTATCGGCTATGGACATAATCACGAACTTCCGCGTAACCTCGCACACGTCACCGTTCTGCGCGCAGCCGGCAGCAAGGAGTAACCATGAGTGTCACCGGGGTCGGTCCGGTCGATCACCGGTCGAATGGGGAGCGTCCCGCGGGAGACTTCCACTTCATCCGGTACGAGACGCTTGACGATGGGCTGATCGCGGTCATCACCCTCGACCGCCCGAAGCAGCGCAACGCCCAGACCCGCGGACTGCTGGTGGAGCTGGGCAGCGCGTTCGAGCGCGCGGAAACCGACGACAGGGTTCGGGTGGTGGTCCTGCGCGGCGCCGGGCCCGCGTTCTCCGCAGGTCACGACCTCGGCTCCGCCGACGACGTCCGCGAGCGCAGCCCGGGACCCGGCCAGCACCCCACCTATCAATGCAACGGCGGGACCTTCGGTGGGGTGGAGTCGCGCAATCGCCAGGAGTGGCACTACTACTTCGAGAACACCAAGAGGTGGCGCAACCTCCGCAAAATCACCGTCGCCCAGGTGCACGGCACCGTGTTGTCGGCGGGACTGATGCTGGCGTGGTGCTGCGATCTCATCGTCGCGAGCCAGGACACCGTGTTCGCCGACGTGGTGGGCACGCGGCTGGGCATGTGCGGTGTCGAGTACTTCGGCCACCCGTGGGAGTTCGGACCGCGGAAGGCCAAGGAACTTCTGCTCACCGGGGATTCGATCGGAGCCGACGAAGCACACGTGCTCGGCATGGTCAGCAAGGTGTTCCCGCCTGATGAACTGGCGGACAGCACCATCGCATTCGCGCGCCGAATCGCGAAAGTGCCGACCATGGCGGCGTTACTGATCAAGGAGTCGGTCAATCAGACCGTCGACGCCATGGGATTCACCACCGCCCTGGACGGCTGTTTCAAGATCCACCAACTCAACCACGCGCACTGGGGTGAGGTCACCGGCGGAAAGCTGTCCTACGGAACCGTCGAGTACGGACTCGAAGACTGGCGCGACGCGCCCGAGATCCAGCCCGCCGACAAGCGACGACCCTGACGCGAGCCCGGCGTGGATGTCACCTACCCGCCCGAGGCGGAAGCGTTTCGCACCCGGATTCGCGCCTTCCTGGCCGAACGACTGCCCCCGGACTGGCAGGGGCCCGGCGCGCTCCCCCCGGACGCGCGGGAAGCGTTCGCCTGCGAGTGGCGGCGGGCACTGGCCGCGGCCGGCCTGGTTGCGGTGTCCTGGCCGCGCGCGTACGGCGGGGGTGGCCTGTCCCCACTCGAACAGGTGGTGCTGGCCGAGGAGTTCACCCGCGCCGGCGCCCCCGAGCGCGCGGAGAACGATCTGCTGGGCATCGACCTGCTGGGCAACACGCTGATCGCCCTCGGTACCGACGAACAGAAGGCCCGCTTTTTGCCGCGCATCCTCTCGGGTGAAGACCGTTGGTGTCAGGGCTTTTCCGAGCCGGAGGCCGGCTCAGACCTGGCGGCGGTGCGGACCCGCGCCGTGCTCGATACCGACGAGTGGGTGATCAACGGCCAGAAGATCTGGACCTCCGCCGGCACCTCGGCGAACTGGATATTCCTGCTGGCGCGCACCGACCCCCGCCTGCCTAAACATCAGGGCCTGTCGCTGCTGCTGGTGCCGATGGATCAGCCGGGGGTGGTGGTCCGGCCGATCGTCAATGCTGCCGGCGACTCGTCCTTCAGCGAGGTTTTCCTCACCGACGCCCGTACGGCGTCGGGCAATGTGGTGGGCGGCGTCGGCAACGGATGGCCGACCGCGATGACGCTGCTCGGTTTTGAGCGCGGATCCGCCGTGACCACCGTCGCGATCGAGTTCGGCCGGGACCTGGACCGGTTGTGTGCGCTGGCCCGTCAACGCGGCGTGGCCGGCGAGCCGCGCATCCGCGATGCGTTGGCGTGGTGCTATTCCCGTGTCCAGATCATGCGCTACCGCGGCTACCGGGGCCTCACCCTGTCGCTGCGCGGACAACTGCCCGGCGCCGATGCTGCGATCAGCAAGGTCATCTGGAGTGAATACTTCCGCCGCTATACCGATCTGGCCGTCGAGATCCTGGGACTCGACGCACTGAGCCCGTCGGGACCGGGCAACGGCGGCGCCCGGGTGGTGCCGGAGGCGGGCACGCCCAACTCCCCCTCGTGCTGGATGGCCGAGCTGCTCTACTCCCGTGCCGCAACGATTTACGCCGGGAGTTCACAGATCCAGCGCACCGTGATCGGCGAGCGGCTCCTCGGGTTGCCGCGCGAACCACGCCGGGAAGCGCTGCGCTGACATGGATTTCGACTACAGCATCGAACACGACGACTTCCGGGCGGCGCTGCGCGGCTTCCTGCGCGACCACGCGCCGGATCTGCGCGCGGCCGACGGCCACGACAGCGGGCTCTGGCGGCGACTGTGCAGCGAACTGGAACTGCCCGGTTTGCACATCCCGGCGGAATACGGCGGCGCGGGTGCCACTCTCGTGGAGACCGCGATCGCCTGCACCGAACTCGGGCGGACGCTGGCGCCGGTTGCCTTCGCGGCGAACATATTCGCGATGGAAGCGATTCTGCGGATGGGCGACGAAGAACAGCGCAAATCTCTGCTGCCCGGGCTGCTCTCGGGTGAGCGGATCGCGGCGTTTGCGGGTTATGGCCCGCAAGCGGCGGATGTCGTCGGGGACGGCCTGCTGACCGGGGAATGCGGCCCGGTGCTGCATGGTCATGTCGCCGACCTGTTCGTGGTGCCGGCCGGTCGTGACGGCGGGCTCTCCCTGCATGTGGTGCGGGCCGATGGGCCGGGGGTCTGCGTCGAGCGGCTGCCCTCGTTCGATCTCACCCGTCCCGTCGCCGCATTGCGGCTGTCCCACGCTCCCGCCGAAGCACTGGCTGCCGGCACCTCCGGAGACGTCGACCGCGTGCTGGACGTCGCGCGGGTGTTGCTGGCTGCCGAGATGCTCGGCGGAGCGGAGGCGTGCCTCGACATGACCGTCGACTATGCCTGTCGCCGAACGCAATTCGATCGCCCGATCGGATCGTTCCAGGCGGTCAAACACGCCTGCGCCGAGATGATGATCGAGATCGACGCGACCCGCGCGGCGGTGATGTACGCCGCGATGAGTGCCACCACCGGGGACGATCTGCACCTCGCCGCGCCCTTGGTGAAAGCGCAGGCGGCCGACACATTCGTGCAGTGCGCGGGCACGGCCATCCAGGTCCACGGCGGAATCGCGTTCACCTGGGAGCACGACCTGCACCTGTATTTCCGGCGGGCCACCACCGCTGCGGCACTGTTCGGCAGTAGCGCGCACCACCGCGCGCTGCTCGCCGACCGGGCAGGTATCTAGGCGTGGAGTCCTACGCGGCCGGGCCGGTCGACGCTCCCCTGCTGGAGCAGACCATCGGCGCCAACTTTGATTGCACAGCGCGCGGTTACCCGGGCGTCGAGGCGTTGGTCGACGTCCCGGGCGGACGGCGCTGGACCTATGCCGAACTCAATGCCGAGATCGACCGACTGGCAATGGCCCTGCTGGCCAGCGGCATCGAGCGCGGTGACCGGGTCGGCATCTGGTCACCCAACTGCCCGGAGTGGACCATCCTGCAGTACGCCACTGCCAAAGTCGGCGCCATCCTGGTGACGATCAACCCGGCATACCGCAGCCACGAGTTGTCGCATGTGTTGCGGCACTCGGGCATCCGGTTGCTGGTATCGGCGGCCGAGTTCAAGACGTCCGACTACCGGCGCATGGTCGACGAAGTGCGTCCGGAGACAACGGATCTGGATGACATCGTGTTCCTGGGTACCGGCGACTGGGACGGGTTGCAACGACGGGCGGCCGGCGTGGGGAGCTCAGCGTTGCGGGACAGGATGGCGACGCTGAGCCCGTCGGACCCGATCAACATCCAATACACCTCGGGCACAACCGGTTCCCCCAAGGGCGTCACCCTGTCGCACCGCAACATCCTGAACAACGGGTTCTTCGTCACCGAGCAGATCGGACTCGGCCCCGGCGACCGGTTGTGTATCCCGGTGCCGTTCTACCACTGCTTCGGCATGGTGATGGGCAACCTCGGCTGTACCAGCCACGGTGCCACCATGGTGATCCCGGCCGCTGGATTCGACCCGGCGGCCACCCTGTGGGCGATCGAGCGGGAACGCTGCACCGCCGTGTACGGCGTGCCGACCATGTTCATCTCCCTCCTCGGACACCCCGACCTCGCCGGCCGCGACGTGTCGTCACTACGCACCGGGATCATGGCCGGTGCCTCCTGCCCAGTGCAGGTGATGAAGCGCTGCATGGACGAACTGCACATGGCGCAGGTATCGATCGCCTACGGCATGACCGAAACGTCACCGGTGTCGTGCCAGACCACGGTCGACGACGACCTGGAGCGCCGCACCGAGACGGTGGGCCGGGCGCATCCCCACGTCGAAGTCAAGATCATCGACCCGGAGACCGGCCAGACGGTGCCGCGGGGAGAACCCGGCGAACTGTGCACCCGCGCCTATTCGGTGATGCTTGGTTACTGGCGCGACGACGAGCGGACCCGTGAGGTGCTCGACGGCGACGGATGGATGCATACCGGTGATCTGGCGGTGATGCGTGCGGACGGCTACTGCGTGGTGACCGGCCGCATCAAGGACATGATCATTCGTGGTGGCGAGAATCTGTCGCCCCGGGAGATCGAGGACTTCCTGCACAGCCATCCCGACGTCGGGGACGTGCAGGTGGTCGGCGTACCCGACGACAGGTACGGCGAAGAGATCTGCGCCTGCATCCTGATGCGTCCCGGGCGGCCGGCGCTGGATGCCGATGCGGTGCGGCGGTTCTGTGCCGGGCGGATCGCGCACTACAAGATCCCGCGCTACGTCCACATCGTTGACGAATTTCCGATGACGGCGACCGGGAAGGTCCGCAAGGTCGACTTACGTATACATGCGGCCCGGCTTCTGGGCCTGTCAGGGGCAATGTCTAACTCATAGACAATGTCACCAAAATGTCTGTACACCAATAGTTTTCGCGGCCAGGTACTTCCCGTCGCCGCATTTCGGCGCTAATCTCCCTGGCATTGCGATATTTCGCCGGCCTTGGAGCAAGCCATGAGTGACAGGAATAGGGTACGGACCGTCCGTGCGGTGCTGGCCTTGTTGATGACGGTGATGGGAGGGATGATGCTGGCCGGTTGCCCGGTCAGTGCGCAGCCTCCCCTGGCGCCGCGCGCGGCAGACACGGTGGCCGTGCCTGCCGACGTCTCCGGCAGCTGCTACCCCAGCGCCGCGAGCGCGGCGTCGTAGTCCGGCTCCTGCGCGATCTCGGGGACCAGCTCGGTGTGCGCCACTTTGCCGTCGGCTCCGATCACGACGACCGCCCGGGCCAGCAGGCCGGCCATCGGACCGTTGACGATAGTGACGCCGTAGTCCTTGCCGAAGCTGTCCCGGAATGCCGACGCCACACTGACGTTCTCGATGCCCTCGGCGCCGCAGAACCGCTTCTGCGCGAACGGCAGGTCGTTGGACACGCACACCACCGACGCGCCGCCGTCCGCGACGCGCTCGTTGAAGGTCCGCACGCTGGCGGCGCACACCGGGGTGTCGATGGACGGAAAGATGTTCAGCAGCACCGGTTTACCGTTGAACTGGTCGCTGCTGAAGGGGCTCAGATCGCCGCCGGTCATGCTGAAGGCGGGGGCCGGAGATCCGACGGCCGGAAGTTCGCCGACGGTGTTGATCGCATTTCCGCGCAAGGTTATCTGTGCCATAGGCACAGTCTGCCAAGGCGCCCGTAAGGACTTGCGCTCAGGTCCGATGTCCTGATTCGTGGGGTGCATGGCCTAGACGACATGACTGAACGTGGCCAACACTGTGTGCATGGCTCGCACAGTCGTGATCGTCGGCTTCCCCGGGGTCCAGGCGCTCGACCTGGTGGGACCCTACGAAGTCTTCACCGGCGCGTCGCTGCTTACCGAGGGCGGATATGACGTGATCGTGGCCGCGCGTGGTGGGCAACCGATCACCACCGCGGGCGGGCTGGGCTTCAGCGCCGTGCCGCTGCCCGACCCGCACGACGAGGTGGACACCGTGGTGCTGCCCGGTGGCTTCGGCGTCGAGGCCGCACGTGCCGACCCGGAACTGCTGGATTGGATCAAAGCGATCGCCGGCACCGCCCGTCGCGTGGTCACGGTCTGCACGGGTGCGTTCCTGGCTGCTGAAGCGGGATTGCTCGACGGGCACCGGGCCACCACGCACTGGGCCTTCGCCGATCAGCTGGCCGCCGAGTTCCCGCGCGTCGAGGTCGATCCGGATCCCATCTTCGTCCGCAGCTCCGAAAAGATCTGGACGGCCGCCGGCGTCGCCTCCGGGATCGACCTCGCGCTGTCACTTGTCGAGGACGACCACGGCACCGAGGTGGCCCAGACTGTCGCGCGCTGGCTGGTGCTCTACCTGCGCCGCCCCGGCGGGCAGACCCAGTTCGCCGCCCCGGTGTGGATGCCGCGAGCGAAACGACCATCGATCCGTGATGTCCAGGAAGCCATCGAAGCCGAACCCGGTGGCGTGCACAGCATCGACGAACTGGCCCGGCGGGCGGCGATGAGTCCGCGCCATTTCACCCGGATCTTCACCGACGAGGTCGGTGAGGCGCCCGGCCAGTATGTCGAGCGCGTGCGCACCGAAGCGGCCCGCCGTCAGTTGGAGGAGACCGACGACACCGTCGTCGCGATCGCCTCCCGCTGCGGCTTCGGCACGGCGGAAACCATGCGCCGCAACTTCATCCGTCGTGTCGGGATTCCACCCGACCAGTACCGCAAAGCCTTCGCCTGAAAGGAACACCGCAATGACGCAGATCGCATTCGTGGCCTACCCGGGTTTCACCGCCCTGGACATGATCGGCCCTTACGAGGTGCTGCGGCAGTTGCCGGACGCGGACGTACGGTTCGTCTGGCATGAGGCCGGGCCGATCACCGCCGACTCCGGCGTGCTCGTCCTGGGAGCGACCCACTCGTTCGCCGAAACCCCCTCTCCAGATGTCGTTCTCGTGCCTGGTGGCCCCGCGACGCCGGTGCATGCGCGCGACGAGAAACTGCTCGACTGGCTCCGGCAGGTCCACGGGACCGCCCAGTGGACCGCCTCGGTGTGCTCCGGATCGGTGATACTGGCGGCCGCCGGCCTGCTGCGGGACAAGCGCGCCACCTCGCACTGGGTCGCCCTTCCGGCGCTGAAAGCCTTCGGCGTCACTCCCGTCGGCGACCAGCGGATCGTGCACGAGGGCAACATCATCACCAGCGCCGGCGTCTCCGCCGGACTTGACCTGGCGCTCTGGCTGGCCGCACAGCTCGGTGGCGAAGGCCGTGCCAAGGCGATCCAGCTCGCCATCGAGTACGACCCGCAGCCCCCGTTCGATTCGGGTCACATGTCGAAGGCATCGACGACGACGAAGGCCGCGGCTACCGCGCTGCTGTCCAAGGACAGTCTCAAGCCGGCCAATATGAAAGCCACCACGCTGCTGGCGTGGAACCAGGCCCTGGCCGCCGCACGCTCACGGCGGCGCAAGCGGCAGTCCGTCAGCGTTTAGGCGCGGGAATCTCGTCGGTGGCTAGCTTGCCGCCGGCCTGGATCCAGGCTCCGACCACGCGCGGCGCGTCGCGGTTCGGGTTGTAGATGTCCTCCTCGCTGGAGAACAGGCCGTCGCCGGCGTACACCAGGCGGGTCCAGTTGGGGAACCAGAACGGCTCCCCGTCCGGGTCGGTCGGGTGGTCGAGCAGGTTCTTGATCATGATGACGACCGCGTCATTGTCTTCGTCGTATGCGGTCCAGTCCGACGGGAACCGCATGTGCGGGAACGGCGCCATGACGTCGACGATCCACTGCCGCACCTCTTCGCGGCCGTGGAAAACGCCGTAGTGGTGTTCGGTGTAGACGACGTCCTCGGTGAACAGGTCAGCGAAGGGGCGCCAGTCGCCGGAGGCGCTGCATCCCTCGACGACGGTGGTGTAATGCCGGACGGCCTCTTCGATCTCTGCTTTCGCGAACTTGCCCATAGCGGACACACTAGAGGCATGAGCGTGTGGGATCTGTTCGATTTGCGCGGCAAGAAGGCCCTGGTGACCGGGGCGTCCAGCGGCATCGGCCGGAAGGTGGCGCTGGCGTACGCGGAGGCGGGTGCCGAAATAGCGCTTGTGGCAAGAAGTTTGGATGTGCTGGAGGTGCTTGCCGGGGAGATCGCGGCAGCCGGCGGCAAGGCCGTACCGATAGCGTGCGACGTGACCCGGCAAGACCAGGTGTCCGCCATGGTCGATCGGATGACGGCCGAATTGGGCGGGATCGACATCGCGGTGTGCAACGCGGGCATCGTCTCGGTGACCCCGATGCTGGACATGTCGGTGCAGGAGTTCGAGCGGATCCAGAGCACCAACGTGACCGGGGTCTTCCTCACCGCGCAGGCCGCGGCCCGGGCGATGGTGGCCCAGGGCCGGGGCGGATCCATCATCACCACCGCGTCGATGTCGGGCCACATCATCAACATCCCGCAGCAGGTGGGTCACTACTGCACATCCAAGGCGGCGGTGATTCATCTGACCAAGGCGATGGCGGTCGAGTTCGCGCCGCACAACATCCGGGTCAACAGCATCAGTCCCGGCTACATCATGACCGAGCTCGTCGAGCCGCTCGCCGAATACCACCGGCTGTGGGAGCCGAAGATTCCGATGGGCCGCATCGGCCGCCCGGAAGAGCTCAACGGCCTCTACCTGTACCTGGCCAGCGCGGCGTCGAGCTACATGACCGGTTCGGACCTGGTGATCGACGGTGGCTATTGTCTCCCCTGAGCAAGCCCTCCCCTGAGCAAGCCTGCCCTGAGCACGCGGTTTTCAGCTGCGCGAGCTGCGGTGAGGTGGCCGGTCGCGTGCGGTGGGTGACCCCTTCCGACGCCGTTGCCGAAACCTCCGGGGCCGCCCTGCAGGCACTGGCCGAGTTGGATGTTCTGCAGCGTCCGGCCGATCAGGCCGCCGTCGCGGTGCATACGTTTTTCGGAATTGCCAGCGTGCCTGTGCGGGCGGAGCGGATCGGACCGGTGAGCCGCGCGATCGCCGACGCCGACGCGTCCGCGTTGTATCGCCTCGGCTACAGCTATGCGCCGTTTCACTGCCCGGACTGTGCGGCGTCTTACTGTGGCGCGCACTGGAATTGGCGGACGTTCGAGGACGACCCGTACAGCGGCGTGGAAGGTGACTGCCCCGGCGGGCACTTCCACGTGCTGGCCTACTGATTTGCGCTGATTTTCCGCGGCGACTGCGAACCTCACGACGCCATCACGGCGTGTTGCGTCGTGGATTTCACGCTCGGCTCCCCTGGCTTACTGAACCAGGCAGGGCCGGCCGAAATAGGTTTGCACACCCGGCGAATACAGGGCCCGCAAGCGGTGACCGGCCGGCTGTACCCCCGCCGCGTCCACCAATTCGTCATGCAGCTCGGAGATTTCGGCCTCATGCAACGGCCATACGTCGTGTTCGTTGGGGACCCACCAGGTTCGGCCCGCCTTGCGGGTGTGCGCACCCCAGCGAGCGGTGAGCCAAATCTCCAGTGGGGTCGGCTCGATGACATCGCCGACGGTGACCGTCATCAGGCTGCGCAGTCCGCGCCGGGGCCAGCGCCGCACGCTCCGGTAGGTGATCTGGCGCCCGGACCGGGTCATCCGCATCCTCGCCCAGGTGTAGGGGACGCCGAGCCCAATCCGGGTCACCGGCACAACGGCCAATCGCGCCGTTTCCAGGGACCGGAACAGCACGCCGTGGCGCCCGGCGTCGTCGACCGAATACAGCCGGACGTTGGTCTCCTGGAAGCGGCCGAAGTACGGAAGTGGAAGTGCCGTACCGAGTTTGGTGTAGGACATCGCGAACGGGATCAACCCCACATAGGTGGTTCCGTCGGCGAACACATCGGGACGGGTGCCGGGCGGGTACAGATGCGCGACAGTCTCCGGCGCCACCGGCCAGTGCGCGAAGGTCACGTCGCTCCAGTACTGGTCGAACGTGACGGGACGCGGCAGCGGCGGCGGGGTGACCGGGTAGCCGGCCAGCACCGGGTCCCTCTCGGCGCCGGTGTCCGAAGGGATAGCGCTCATCGCACTATCGTGACACGGACGGTCGATGATCGGTCGGCCACATTGTGGCGCAAGTTCCTACGCGCCGTCGAGAACCCATTGCCGCGCCTGGTCCTGCTCGCCGGCGGGAAAGTGGCGGATCTCGGCTGACACGAAGTGCGCCGCCAGATGTTCAGCGACATCGGCGAGGTGCGAGTCGGTCACCACCGCGACCTTCTTGATGTGCTTCTGATGGTCCCGAACGAAGCGGAAATGAGTGACCAACGCGCCGAAGCTGTCCCATCCCGGGAATTTCGCGGCGCTGATGATCAGACCGTTGAGGTCGCCGTTCGCCTCGATGTGCGGGTCGACGACCTTGGCAAGCGCGGCGAAATCGCTCTTGTCCAGCGCAGACTCCGGTCGTACCAGCAGCACGGATTGCGCCGCGTCCAGTTCGTAGGTGATCATGGTGCGCTCCTCGATAGTGGGCTTCGGTAATGGTCGCGCCCTTGACACCGGCGGATAAGAGGCCAAAGTCATCCATATGCTCGCGGAAATTCGTTTGTCACGGGACTCGCGACGGCACCTCGCCGCACTGACTTTGGCCGGGTGCATGTTCGCGCCGGCCGGCCATGCTGCCGCCGACTCGGGATGCGCCAACGGGCAACCCGACGCCCGGGCGGTCGGCAAGGGTCAGCAGGTCCTGGTCGACTACTTCGGCGCGGTCAACAGCAAGGATTACCTCACGGCGTGGGGCTACCTGGGCCGACAGGTGCGTGCGGTGTACGGCGCCGCGGCACCCGAACAAGATGCGGACGGACTGGCCAGCTTCTCCTCGATCATGCGTCAGCACGTCAAGTGCGTACGCCTCACGGCTATCACCGCCGCGACGACCAACGACCCGGACGTCTCGGCGTCGCTCGGAATTCAGTGGTATCAGGTGACATTCGACGCCGACTATCTCAGCCGGTTCGAGGCCGGCGCAGGCACTCTGCCGCCGTTCTACAAGACGCAAGCCGATCCGCACGAAGGAGCCGGGCCACCACCGCTCATCATCAACCAGTCGACCAGTCCCTGACGGTGTCAGACGACAGTTGGCCCCACGTCAGAGGGCATTAGTCCCTATCCCGTGGAGAAGACGGGTTGTGGAATGGTGCCAGATCACGTGAAGGGACCGTCCATGACCACCACCGAGAGCTCGCCTGCAATCGTCGGTATGCCCCGCATCGGGGACCCGGCGCCGCCGTTCACCGCCGTCACCACCCAGGGGTCGATCAACTTCCCGGCCGACTACGCCGGCAAGTGGGTCATCTTCTTCTCTCATCCGGCTGACTTCACCCCGGTGTGCACCAGCGAATTCATCACCTTTGCCTCGATGCAACAACAGTTCGCGGCCTACAACACGATGCTGGTGGGGTTGTCGGTCGACGGGCTCTACAGCCACATCGCATGGCTCCGCACGATCAAGGAGAAGATCTCCTTCCGCGGTATGCACGACGTGGAGGTCACCTTCCCGCTGATCGAGGACGTCTCGATGGAGGTCGCGCGTAAGTACGGGATGATCATGCCGGGTGAGGACTCCACCAAGGCGGTGCGCGCGGTCTTCGTCATCGACCCGGAAGGCAAGATCCGTGCCGTCATCTACTACCCGCTGAGCCTGGGCCGCAACTTCGACGAGCTACTACGGGTGGTCAAGGCGTTGCAGACCGCCGATCACTTCCACGTCGCGACGCCGGCCGATTGGCGCCCGGGAGACCGGGTGACCGTGCCGCCCGCGGGTTCCTGCGGCACCGCCAAGGAGCGGATGGACGGCCACGCCGAGGGCATCGAATGCGAAGACTGGTTCTTCTGCACCAAAGAGATCAGTGCCGACCAGATCGAATCGGCGATCCGGGTTGGCGGCCATCCGCGAGTGGGCTGATACTTACAGGATTCCGAAGCCGCGCAACGCTTTCAGCCCGAACCAGATGCCGAAGACCAGTCCGACGAGGACGACGATCGGGCGATTCTTGTCCTGCAGCCAGCGCAGCACCCGGTCCAGCACAGCGCGTGACCGGTCGCCGAATACGGCGGCGGCACCGATGATGATCAGGTTCCCGCTTGTCGCGAGCAGGACGAAGGCGATGTAAGAGGTCATGTGGCCGATTCGCCCCATGTCCGCGCTGCCGATCACGCCGATCGCGGCGAAGGTGAATACCCATGCCTTCACCGACACCGTGACGACACCCGCCCCGATGAAGAAGGCCTTGGTGGGTGTCGCCGACATCAGTACCTCCATCCATTTCGGTGGCGGCACATTCGGGTCTTCGTCACTCAGCAGCTCTCGCGCGGCGGTAACCAGCAACAGCACGGCAACAACGAGCAGTACGGTCGACACCACCCAGTGATAGGAGTGCTTCGAGTCGCCGCTGCGGGCGCCCCAGTGCAGGATGGTGCCGAAGACGAGGCCCTGTAGCAGCCTGGTGCCGACATGCCCGGAGATCCAGGCGCCGGCCGCCCGCAGGCGCGAAGGCGTGCCCAGCAACGTGATCGTGATCATGATTTCGATCGGTTCCAATGCGCCGCCGAGAATCAGCGGTACCAGGTCGCCCCACACGATTACTGCGAACCCATCGCCGAGCGCATCTCCGCCTCGGCCAGCGCTGCGGCCATATCGCCGGGCCGCGGCTCGATGGCGGCTTCGATTCGGTCGATACGCCCGGTGAATCGGAAGGCATGCCCGTACGGCGCCACCGGTGAACCGGTATCGATTCCGACGTCCAGTGTTTCGCCGCTCATCGAGAAGCGGAACGGGACGGTGCGCTCAATGCGGCCACTGGCCACGGTGCGCTCGCCGACCGACAGCGAGACCGTGGCCCCCTTGCCCAGTCCCCCGCCGTCATAATCGAACGAAACGCCCACGGTGGCAGGGCCTTCCGGCAACGGGTCCAGAGCACTCACCGTGGTGAGCCCATGGCCGAGATAGTTGTAGGTGAACATCGGGACGCCGTACTGCAGATACAGGCTCCACCCGGCCATCGCCCCACCGATGCAGATGACCACACCCTGCGCCCCGCCCGCCGGGATCACGACGTGCGCCCGCAACCGAAACGAGGTGCTGGTGTAGGTCAGGGTCGCCGTCTCGGGGATTCGCACGTGGCTGGGGTAATACGTGACGGAAGTGCGGTCGCCCAACAGGTTCGGCCTATTGACGGGTAGGGCCCGGGCCAGCGTGGCGTCGCTGAGCGGGTACACGTCGTACTTGCGGGCCTCCGAGTCGAACACGGCCTGCAGTTCGGCCAGTTTCTCCGGGTACCGGGTGGCGAGATCGACACCCTGGCTGAAGTCGTCGGCGAGGTGGTACAGCTCCCAGCGTTCGCCGTCGCCGAATGGGTGACTGCCGGTGCGCACCCAGGGCAGCCGGCCGTGAAAACACGACGCGATCCAGCCCCGATGATATATCGCGCGATTTCCGAATATTTCGAAATATTGTGTAGTTCTTCGGCTTTCGGCATCGGCATGGTTGAAGGAGTACTGCATGCTGACCCCTTCGATCGGTTTCTGTTCGACGCCGTTGACGCGCTCCGGCATCTCGATCCCGGCCGCCTCCAAGATCGTCGGCATGACGTCGATGACGTGGTGGAACTGACTTCGCTGCTCCCCCTTGGCTGTGATTCCGCGCGGCCATGACATGGCGAAGCCGTTGCGGGTGCCGCCGAAGTGGGAGGCCACCTGCTTCATCCACTGGAATGGAGCGTCGAGCGCCCACGCCCAGCCGACGTTGTAGTGGTTCTCGCACCGCGCTGTCCCGAAGTCGTCCAGATGGGCGAGCAGCCATTCGGGATCCTCGGGTAGACCGTTCTGGAACGAGGGTGAGCTCCATGCGCCATGGATGGTGCCTTCGGCCGAGGCGCCGTTGTCGCCGCAGATGTAGATGAACAGCGTGTTGTCCCACTGGTCCAGTTCGTCGATGGCGTCGATGACCCGCCCGATCTGCGCGTCGGTGTGGGCCAGGAAGCCGGCGTAGACCTCCATCAGACGCCGGGCCACCGGCTTGTAGCGGTCGTCATAATCCGCCCATGCCGGTATCTGTTGCGGTCGCGGCGTCAGCCCGGTGCCGGCGGGAACGATGCCCAGCTCGATCTGCCGCTGATAGATGCTCTCGCGCAGGGCATCCCAGCCGTCGTCGAACTGACCGGCGAACTTGTCGGACCAGTCCGGCCACACCTGGTGCGGGCTGTGTGTGGCACCCGGAGCGAAGTAGAGGAAGAACGGTTTACCGGGAGCCGAGGTTTGTTGACGTTGCATCCAGTCGATCGCGCGGTCGGCGAGATCCTCGGTGAGGTGGTAGTCGTTGCGGCCGAGATAGGGCTCGACCGGTGTGGTCTGGTCGAACAGGGCCGGCTCGTACTGCGAGGTGTCGCCACCCAGGAAACCGTAGAAGCGTTCGAAACCCAGCCCGGTGGGCCAGCGGTCGAATGGCCCGGTCGGTCCCAACTCCCAGGTCGGGGTGAAGTGTGCCTTGCCGAACAACGCGGTGTTGTAGCCGTTGCGTCGCAGGATCTCCGCGACGGTCGCGGTGCTCTGCGGCAGGATGCTGTCGTAACCTGGGAAACCATAAGCGATTTCGCAGATGGTGCCCATGTGCGCGCTGTGATGGTTGCGACCGGTCAGCAACGCGGCACGGGTCGGCGAGCACAGCGCGGTGGTGTGAAACTGGTTGTAGCGCAGACCGGTTCGGGCCACCCGGTCCAGCGCGGGCGTCGGCACCGGCCCCCCGAAGGTGCCTGCCGCCCCGAACCCGACATCGTCGAGCAGGACGACGACGACGTTGGGAGCGCCCTCAGGTGGATAGGTGACCGTCGGTTTCACCGGGGTGGACTCAGCGACCGAAGGCCCGATCACCCCGGCAAACGGTTCGGCAGTGCGCGGCAGATCGACCACTGTGCCTCCTTGTTGCCCGATGGCGTGGATAGTCTCACGCGGCAGGCCGGGTTCGGAGATAATTCGGCTATGCCCGTCAGCTCATTCGACGATGCCGGTGCTTTTCATCGTGCGATGCGGAGGCTCGCCGCGACGAAGGTGGGCCGGACGTTGTTCCGGCCGACGGCGCACCGGCTGGACCAGGTACTGAGCAAGCTCACCGCCGGGAAGTACAGCTTTGCCGGTGTCGCAGCCGGCCTGCCGTCGGTGATCCTTACGACCACCGGCGCGAAATCCGGCCAGCCCCGGACCGTTGCCCTGCTCGGCATCCCCCATCCCGACGGTGTCGCTGTGGTGGCCGCCAACTACGGCGACGAGAAGCATCCGGGCTGGTACTACAACCTCAAGGCGAACCCGGCCGCCACGGTGGTGATCGAGGGAGATAAGTGGACCGCCACCGCGCGCTTAGCGAATCCCGATGAACGCCAAGCAATTTGGTCCAGAGGCGTGGCGATCTATCCCGGTCTGGCCAAAGAGCAGGAGTGGGCAGGTGACCGTCGCATCGAGGCGTTCATCCTGGAGCGGCGCTGAGCCCCGTACCTCAACTGCGGCGGCCGGCCCAGTCGCACTGCGTCATTTCCGCTGACAGTTCCCACAGCTTCCGGGCCACCTCGGGATCGCGAGCTTTGCGGATTGGAACGGTGACCTTCGGCCTTCCCCATTGGTTGAACCGCGGCGCGAGGTAGGTGCCGCTGGGCCGATCCGTGCTCAGCGCCTCGATCGTGGCCCGTGCGCCGTTGGGCGCGCTCTGACCCAAGAACTCGAGTAAATGCTCTCCCAGCCAGTGCAATACGCCGGAGCTGTCGCGGGTGATGTCGGTATACGCCATACCCGGGTCGGACACGTACGCACGCAGACCACGCCTGGCCAGCTCGTCGGTGAACAACATGGTGGCCAACTTGGACTGGGCATAGGCCGGAAACATCGCGTACTTGCGGCGGCGCCAGTTGAGATCGTCGAAGTCGATCCGACCCAATACGTACAGCGCGCTGCCCACCGAGATCACCCGGTCGGTGATCTTGTCGGCCAGGCAGCAGGTCAACGCGAAGTGACCCAGATAGTTGGTGCCTATGTGCGCCTCGAAGCCGTCGGCGGTCCGGGTCAAGGGCAGCCCCAGCACTCCGGCGTTGTTGACCAACACATCAACGGATCGCATCGAGGCCGCGAAGGCTCGGATGCTGCTCAAGTCGGCCAGATCGAGGTGCCGCACTTCGACGTCGCCCGGCATCTCCGCGGCGGCCTGCTCGCCTTTGGGCAGCGTCCGGCAGGCAATCGTCACCTGGTGGCCCGCCGCGGCGAAGGCTGCGGCTGTCGCTTTTCCCAGCCCGCTGTTGCCTCCGGTTACAACGATTCGCATCAGTTGTACTTAATACGGCCTGTCATCAATTACTAGTGCACGCCCAGCGTGCCGTCGAGGTATTCGGCTCGGCAGGCTACTCGCGCCAGTTTGCCGCTGGTGGTGCGGGGAATAGCGCCGGCCGGCAGAAAACGCACATCGGCCACCGACAACCCGTGCCGGGCGAGCACCGCCGCGCGGATGGCGTCGATCGCGGGTTGCGGGTCGGCGCGGCTGGTTCCCGTGGCGCGCTCGGCGATGACGACCAACCCGGCGGGCACCGCGAACGCCGTCACATAACCCCGTCGGACCAGCGGCGACGCTTCGGCGACCGTGGCCTCGATGTCCTGGGGATAGTGGTTCCTGCCGTCGATGGTCACCAGGTCCGCCATCCGGCCGGTGACATACAACTCGCCGTCGAGGTAGACGGCCAGGTCACCGGTCCGCAGCCAGTCGCCGTCGACCTTTGCGCCGGCGGCGTGGCTGCCCTTGCCGAGGGTCGCACCCAACTTGGCGCCGAACGTCAGCCGCGTCTCCTCGGGCCGCCCCCAATAACCGCGCCCGACGTTGTCGCCCTGCAACCAAGGTTCGCCGATGCGACCGTCGGGCAGCTCGGCACCGGTTTCCGGGTCCACGATCACCGCCCAAAGGCTGCGTGCCACCTGGCCGCAGGACACCTGGCCGACGGCATTGGGCGCATCGGCGGCAACTTGAACAGCCCGGCCCGCGCCGAGTTGCTCGCGGTCGAGGTAGATCACCGACGTCTCCGCGGAGTGATCGATGGTGGCGATCATCAGCGTCGCCTCGGCGATGCCGTACGAGGGCTTGAAGGCTGTGCGCGGTAATGCGTAGGGAGCGAACGCTTTATTGAAATTCGCCACCGCGTCGATACTGACGGGCTCCGACCCGATGATCAGCACCACGTTGGAGAGGTCGATGTCCTCGCCGGGCGCCGGCAGTCCGCGCTGTGCCGCCCATTCGTAGGCGAAGTTCGGTGCGGCGGTGACCACTTGACCGATCCGCGAGCTCTCGGACAAGGCCTGGATCCAGCGCAACGGGCGACGCACGAACGCCGTCGGCGACATCAGTGTGGTGTGGCCGCCGTACACGGTCGGGAAGCCGATCATCGACAGGCCCATGTCGTGGTAGAGGGGTAACCAGCTGACGCCGTGGGTGTTCCGGTTCAGCAGGTCGATGGACAGGATCATCTGGGTGAGGTTGGTGGCGACCGCCCGGTGGGTGATCTCTACCCCGATCGGTGGCCGGGTCGCTCCGGAGGTGTACTGCAGATAGGCGACGGCGTCCATGTCCAGGTGGGCGGGGGCGAAATCGCGCTCCGCCTCGTCGGGAATCTCGTCGATGAGCAGCACCTGCGGGCGGTCCAGCTGGGCGAGCCCGGCCAGGAACTGTTCGATGGCGTCCTCGGCTGCCGCCGTCGTGAGGATGACCGTCGGTTGAGAGTCGCGCAGCGCGGTTTGCAGTCGCTCAGCGTGGCCGGGCAACTCCGGAGCGAACAACGGCACCGCGATGGTGCCGGCCTTGATCGCCGCGTAGTAGCCGATCACCCAGTCGATGCTCTGGGGTGCCAGGATCGCAACCCGGTCACCGGGGCCGGCGCACCGCTGCACGTGCGCGGCGACGGCTCGCAATCGGACCCCGAACTCGGACCAGGTGATCTCGTCGGCGCGCCCTTCACCGGAGCCGCCGTAGTTCAGGAAGCGGTAGGCGACGGTGTCGCCGACGTAGGTGATGTTGCGGTCGATCAGCGAGATCAGCGTCGTGTCCGGGGGCAGCGCGATGTTGCCGTCCGCGTCCAGGCAGTCCTCGATCTGCAGCAGCCCATCAGGTGCCGCGGGCGTCGGCCCGGTACCGCGATTCATGCGCGCATTCTATAAACGGCCGGGCGGCCGTTCGGGCAAGCCGTGGTGTGGTCCTGGCCACCTGGGCCGCATGAGGTCCTGTTCCGGGTGTGCCGGATTTTCGTGCTGTGAACGCGAAATCGCTTGAGCGATGAGGCTTTTTCCGCTAACCGATTTCGCCGGAAAGTGGTAATTTTGACGTTCGACCAGGTGGAAATCTCCATGCGGGAGGCGTCCAATTGAGCACAGCAGCGGAGCGCGCGGCGCAGCTGGCGCTGGTTTCCCGGCTCAAGACGATCTATCCCGAGGTTTCGGAGTGGCCGGCCCCGGACGAGATCACTCACGATCACTGGCTGGCGTATTTGAAGACCAGCCACGACGTCGGCGGTGAGCTTGACTACCCGCACCTGTACGAGAACAAAGAAGAAGAGCAGTGGGAGTTGATGACCTACGTGCTCTGCGAGGTTCTCGGCATGCGCGGCATCTGGGTCTCCGAGGAGCGGCGGCGACTGGGCAATGTCGATGTCGGCCGCGCCATCTACCTGGGCCTGCCCTACTACAGCCGCTGGCTGTGGTCGGTCGGCCGGCTGCTGATCGAGAAGAAGCACATCAGCTGGGGTGAATTGACCGACCGGCTCGCGGAAGTGCAGGCGCGGTATGCGGGCGGGTTGCAGGGGCGCCGCCCGGAGGCCCGGCCCAAGTTCGAAGGCGACGGCGCGAGTGTCCCCCGCAATAAACATCACATCGAGGCCGCCGGCATCGGCGATCCGCAGCGCTTCGCCGGTCAGGCGGGCGAGGCGAAGTTTCAAGTCGGACAACGTGTCCGGGTGCGGGAGTTGCCGGCGATGTTCTACACCCGCACACCGGAGTACGTCCGCGGTGCGGAAGGGATGATCGCTGAGGTCACCTACGAGAGCCCGGCGCCCGAAGACGAGGCGTGGGACCGCGAGGACGCCAAGCCCGAGTGGTTCTACATCGTGCGGTTCAACCAGGCGCAGCTGTGGGACAACTACACCGGGCACCCGAACGACACGTTGCAGACCGAGATCCCCGAGCGCTGGCTGCAAGCCGTGGGTTGAGAGGAGCCCGATCCGATCATGACCGACCACGACCACGAGCACCAGCGCACCGTCAAACCCATGGTCGACGAGATCACCGACTTCGAAGTGCTCGAGATCGCGCTACGCGAATTGTGCATCGAGAAAGGACTATTCACCGCCGAAGACCATCGGGTCTTCACGGAGTACGCCGAACAGATCGGCCCCACGCCCGCGGCCCGGCTGGTGGCCAAGGCGTGGCTGGACCCAGCGTTCAAGGACCTGGCGGTGACCGACGCGGTCGCGGCCGCCAGAGAGGTCGGCGTCGACTGGCTGGACCCGACCGGTTTCGGCACACCCAGCGACTTCGTGGCGTTCAAGATCCTCGAAGACACCCCGACGGTGCACCATGTCATCGTCTGCGCATTGTGCTCCTGCTACCCACGTCCGATTCTCGGCAACTCCCCCGAGTGGTACCGCACCCCCAACTACCGGCGGCGCATTGTGCGCTGGCCACGGCAGGTGCTCTCCGAGTTCGGCCTGCAACTGCCCGACGACGTCGAGGTGCGGGTGGAGGACTCGAACCAGAAGCACCGGTTCATGGTGATGCCGATGCGTCCGGCGGGCACCGAGGGCTGGACCGAGGACCAACTCGCCGAGATCATCACCCGCGACTGCTTGATCGGGGTCGCGTTACCCAAACCCGGGGTGACAACCAATGTGACTCCCCTGGTACGCCCCGCCGTCCGGCCCGTCGAAGCCTGACCCATGCGGGACGAAATCCCCTTGGCTGCAGGTGAATTCGCTGTCCTGGATGAGATCGCGGAGCATCGGCAGACCTGGCCGGTGATGGCGGCGAAGTACGGCGTCGACAACCCGCTTCCGCCGTGGAAGACCAGCCTGGATGGGCTGTGTGACGTGCTCGACCGCTCGTGTTACGGCGACGGGCGGATCGCGCTGACGTTCCAGGAACGCCGTGATGAAGAGGACGAGCTGTCGGCCAACCGTTACGCAGGTCTGCCGTTCCCGGAAAATCAGTTGGTCGCCTTGGCCTACTCGCTGCTCGCCCGCGGCATCATCAGCGAAGACGAGCTGCGTCAACGGCTCGACACGGTCCGCACCCGCCTCGAGGCGTAGACCGCGGCAGCTGGGTTACTCGCCGGCGGCCGGTTCGTAGTCGCCGGTGTCCTGGTACGACGCACCGAAGTGCGGGACCTCCAGCGGGCCGTCTTTCTTCGCGGCGGCGACCGCGCTGGTCAGCAACGGCGCCAGCCCCGCGAACGAGCCGACGTCGAACAGCAGCAGCGTCAGCAGGCGGTTGTGCACGTAGCCGAACGAGCTGCCGGACTCCGGATCCGCCCAGCCGACCGTCCCGCCCAGGCCGATGTGGCCGTAACCCTCCAAAAACCCTGGTAACGGCGATGATTGGTAACCCTGGTGGTAGGTGAAGGGCAGTCCGAGATTCAGGTCCGGCCACAGCTCGGCCTTGCCCTTCATGCCGGCCACGGCCTCCGACGACAGCAGTCGGGTGTCATCGATCATCCCGTCGTTGGCCAGCACCGCGTAGGTCTTGGCCAGCGCCCGGGCCGTCACCACCCCGTTGACCGCCGGCAGTTCACCGTCCAGGAACGGCATGTCGTCCTGCAGCATCCCCATGATGCCCGGGAAATAAATCGAACCGAGCAGCCCGGAGAACGAGAGGCCGGCCACCTTGGGTGCGATGAAATCCAGTAACGGTGTGGGGATCTTCGATTGCGGCAACAGCGTCTGCGCCGCCTTAGTGGGCGAATCGGCGGGTGGCCGGCCCAGGTGCAGCCCGTCAGTGTTCAGCGGGCGGGCAAGCTCTTCGCGGAACAACTCGCGCATGCCCTTCCCCGTGACGGCGCGGGCCAGACCCGACAGCAACCACCCGTAGGTGATGGCGTGGTAGGCCGTCTTGCCATGGGCATGGTCGACCGGGGCAGCCGCCAGCCGCTCCTCCATCTGCAGGTGATCCATGATGGTGTGCTTGTCGACACCCTTGAGGTGGGACAGGCCGGCGCGATGCCTCAGCACGTCACTGACCGTGATCTCGGACTTCCCGTTGGCGCCGAACTCCGGCCAGTACTCGGCGACCGGCGCATCGTAGGACAACAGCCCGCGATCGACCAGCATGTGAATGATGGTGGCCGCCAAGCCTTTTGTCGCGGAAAACACCATGGCACCGGTGTCTTCCGTCCAGGGCACCTTGCCCTTGCGATCGGAATAACCCGTCCACACGTCGACGACCGGTTTGCCGTCGATGAACACCGACAGACCGCCGCCTCCGAACATCTTCCCGGGGTAGAGGCCGGCGAACGCGCGAATGACATTGAGGAAGTGCGAATCGCAGGCTCCCTGCACGCCGGACGGGAGGCCATTGTCGGTGGTGAGGATGGTCGGTTTCGCCATACCGAGCATGATTGCAGCCTCAGGGCCACCCGGCGCACAGGATCGACAATTTTGTGGTACGCGTCCGCTACATCCAGATGCGGCCCAGCGAGTCGGCCAGGGCTTCCGGGTCCTGCTTGTCGACGTTGCAGCTGACTGCGACCGACGTGCGCCGGTCGGCGCTGACGCGAAATGCGGTGACGAACCCGGCCCAGGCACCGTCGTGGTCCAGCATGCCATTGGCGAGGGAGTAGATGCCGGCGCCGTAGCGATCGCCGCCGCCGGGCTCGGTCTGCACCGCTCCGGACAGCTGCGCGTCGAGGAGGCCGGGGCCGCCCACCTTGCCCGTGCGGTAATTGTCGGCCCAGCGAACCAGCTGGCTCGGCGTGGTCTGGATGCCGCCGTCGCCGACCTGCTCCCACTTGGAGTCAGCGGGCTGATACTTGGTGCCGCCCTGAGTTTCGGTATACGACAACGCTTTCGCAGGCATGTTCGCGATCGGGTCCATCACCATGACCAGGCTCAAAGGCGTGAATACCTCCGCACTCAGGTAGTCCGGGAGTGGCTTGCCCGACAGCCGGTGCACGGTTTCACCCAGGAGCAGGTAGTTGGAATTGGAGTACTCGAAACGGGCGCCGGGTTTGAACACCAGCTCCGGCACGGCGGCCAGAACCTGCAGGGCCTGTGCCTCGGTGGTCCGGTCGGCGTAGCTGAAACCCTGTTCCTGCAGCAGGCCGACGTAGTCGGGGATCCCGCTGGTGTGATGCATCAGCTGGGCCAGAGTGACGTCGGCGGCCCACGGCGGCATCTCCGGCAGGTACTGGGCGAGCGAATCGTCCATCGTCAGCTTCCCCGCGGCAGCCAGCAGCAGGACCGCGGTAGCCGTGAACTGCTTGGATACCGAGGCAATGTCGAACACCGTCTCCGCGGTGATCTTCGCTCCGTTGCTGATGTCGGCCAGTCCGGCGATCCCGGTCCAGGCAACCTTTCCCTCGACGCCGACCGCCGCCGAACAACCCGGGCCGTCGGCTTTGACCGCGGTGTCCAGCACGTTCTGGCTGCTGCTCGCCTTTACCGCCGACGTTGTGGTGGTGGCTGCGGGCGTGTGCGCGGGTGCTGTTTCGGTGCATGCGACGAGCGCCAGCGAAGACAGCAACGGCAGCGCCACCGATCGGAAGATCGTTCGGATGCCATGGGACAGGGTCGTCGGGGATACCGCCATGGAGTCAACTGTCGGAGCGCAGCAGCCGTCCGACCAGTGACCGGTTCGGGTCGGCTTCCCGCTCGGCGAGCATCAGCTCGATGCCGTGTTCGACCGCGGCCGCGGTGCGTTCACGCACCTTGCGTGCGGCGTTGTCGTTGGCTTCCTGTCCGCTGAACTCCGTGGTGTTGATCGGCTCGCCGAACCAGTAGTACTGGCGCTCGGGCCTGGGCACCGGCGTCAATCCGACACCACGCACCAGGGGCGGTCCGTCGGGCGAGCCGAGCAGCTTTTCCGTCAGGAATTTCATCGGCGCCATCAGCGGAGACTCGTTGTCCAGAATTATGTCGATGCCATGTTCGGCGCCCACCGAAGCGAACGGGATGATCGGATACCCGTATTGAATTGCCAAGCGCGCGAAGCCGAGTCGGTTCTTCCACACCAACTTGTACTGCTCGTTCTTGAGCTTGTTGACCTCGCGGCCGCCGCCGGGGAACACCATCACCAACTCGCCCCGCCGCATCAACTCGGATGCGTTTTCGCGGGTGCCGTCCACGACGCCCATGCGGGTCAGCGCATCGCCCCAGCCGGGAACCTTGAAGTGCGCGTGGTCGCCGAGGGAGCGGACCATCCTGCCCCGCTCCCACAGTTCGGCGGCCAGCAACGGAGCGTCCACCATGCCGAGCGTGTTGTGGTTGCCCACCAGCAGGGCGCGTTCGGTAGGCACGTTGTCGATGCCGTAGACCTTGGGCTTGATCAGCTTTCGCAGCGGCTTGATCAGGTTCAGCGCCGCGGTGACGTCGGCCTTCGTGGGGGTGGGCGGGACGGATACGGTGTCGGCGTTTGGCACACCGAGAGTATGCCTCTGTCCGCGGTTGTGCGGAATCGTTTTGGCCGGTCAGATCCCCGGCGGTACCGACCTGAGCCGGCCCGGTAGGGTACCCGGCAGCACATTCTCGGGCAGTCGTCACGGTGGGAGTCAGGCATGTCGGGTCGTAAGTTCACGTTCGAGGTCAACAAGACCACCAGCGCGCCGCCTGCGACAGTGTTCCGGTTGGTCGCCGATGGAGGCAACTGGTCGTCCTGGGCGAAGCCGATCGTCGTCTCCTCGAGCTGGGTTCGCCAGGGAAACCCGGCGCCCGGCGGGGCTGGCGCGATTCGTAAACTGGGCATGTTTCCGGTGTTCGTGCAGGAGGAGACTGTCGAGTACGAACAGGATCGCCGGCACGTCTACAAGCTGGTGGGTTCGCCGCAGCCGGCGAAGGACTACCAGGGCGAGGTGGTTCTCACCCCCACTGCGTCGGGAGGCACCGACATCCGCTGGAGCGGCTCGTTCACCGAAAAGGCCCGCGGCACCGGCCCGGCGGTCCGGGCGGCGATGGGCGGTGCGGTCAAATTCTTTGCCGGCAAGCTGGTTCAGGCCGCCGAACGCGAAGCCGGAACTGCCCGATAAGCGGTGGGGCGCAGTGCCTTTCGTTGCTACTTCGCGCTGAGCTCGTCCTGGTACTTCTTGGTCATGTGCTCGATGGCCTGCAGCTGGGTGGCGGCCAGGTCGTCGCGCATCTGCCCGGCGCGCGTCGCAGCGTCGAGCGTGGGTTGTCCCTGGCCCTGAAAATGCGGCATCACTTCGGCGGCGAACAGTTCGGCTGAGCGTCTGGTCGCGGCCGGATTCGCCCACTCGTGACCCATCTGCAGCATGCAGCCGAAACCGCCTGACTGATCCCACAACCGCTGCACCTGTTCGCGTGCCCGTTCCGGCGTGCCGATGACTCCGGCGCCGTTGTCGTTGATCATGTCGATCATTTCGTCGAGCCGATCCCCCGGCATCGTCATCTGCGGGAAGGCGGCGACCTTCTGGAAGTAGCGGAACCAGGGCTCGATGCCGAACTTCACGTCGGCGCGGGCCTGCTCGTCGGTTTCCGCGATGTGCATGGGGCCCACCAGACTCCAGTTGCTCCGATCGACTTGGGTGCCGAAGGCCTGGGCTCGCTCTTCGACGATGCCCCAGTGGTAGGCCAGCGCGTCGAAGCCTTCGATGGTCAGCGTGGCGCCGATCGACAGCAGGCCGATGCCGTGCTTGCCGGCCAGGCGGGCACCGGTCGGTGATGCGACCGCCGCCACCGCCAGCGGAATCCCGCCGTCGGAATAGGGAGCAAGTTGCAGTTTCGCGTCATAAAGCTGATGGGTGGCGGTCTTGGCGGAGACGGTCTCCCCCGCCAGCAGGCGGACGACGATGTCGAGATTGGTTTCCAGCAACTCGCGGGTGTCGGTGGGAGTCAGTCCGATCATCGACGAGTCGGTGGGCAGCGAGCCCGGCCCGACCCCGCCGATGATGCGGCCGTGGGTGAGGTGATCGAGCAGCATCAACCGGTCGGCAACCCAGAGTGGGTTGTGGTACGACAGCGAGATTACGCCCGTGCCGAATCGAATTCGCTTGGCGCGCTGGGCCGCAGCGCCGATGAACACCTCCGGGGAGCTGATGATTTCGCTGCCGGCGGAGTGATGCTCGCCGATCCACGCCTCGTCGAAACCGAGCGCGTCGAGGTGCTCGACGAACTCCAGGTCACGTTGCAGGGCGAGCGTCGGGTTGGTGCCGGCGCGGTGAAAAGGGGCGATGAAGTATCCGAACCTGAGCTTCGCCATTGGGGCTCCCTTGCAATTGCCGCTGTCCGAACACTAGCCCGATGACGATGCGCACCGGAATGGTGGGCTGAGGAGTCGGGCAAGACTTGCGAG
Source organism: Mycobacterium paragordonae (assembly GCF_003614435.1). Classification (NCBI taxonomy): domain Bacteria; kingdom Bacillati; phylum Actinomycetota; class Actinomycetes; order Mycobacteriales; family Mycobacteriaceae; genus Mycobacterium; species Mycobacterium paragordonae. Next base: position 3,586,776 of record NZ_CP025546.1, on the reverse strand, counting down.
CCCGATGACGATGCGCACCGAAATGGTGCCGGACGACAAACGAGGACCGGGTTGCCCCGGTCCTCGTCTGGAGATCGTCGGTTGTTGCGCGCGATCAGGGAATGCTGCCGCAGATGTTGCCGACGCAACCGCCGCCGCCACCCGGACCGCCACCGCCACCGCCGACTCCGGGAATGCTGCCGCTGCCGCCACCGGGGCCGCCGCCGCCGGTCGGGCCGCCCGGAACACTGCCGCCACCACCACCGGGGCCGCCGCCGCCGGTCGGGCCGCCCGGAACACTGCCGCCACCACCATTGGGTCCGCCGGTGCCGCTCGGTCCGGGTGCGCCACCGGGCTGGGTTTCCGAGGGCGCCGCGCCGCTGGAGGGAGCAGTGCTGGACATGGTCGTCGGTGTCGTCGACGACGACGGGGTGGTGCTGCTGCTCGGGCCTTTGTTATCTCCGCCGCCACAGGCGACGGCCATGACGAGCATGGCTCCACCGCCGAAGGTTGCGAGGGCAGTCCTAGCTCCAGTTCTCATCAGCTTCCAATCTCCACTCTCGTCTTGCAGGGATGCCTGGGCCGCATACCCCGTAACCTGCGCGTGGAAACTGCTGACGACGGCATCTTCCCGGCCCTTGGAAATCGAACGGCCTGAACGCGCCGCGAGCAGAGCCACGTAATGCGGGCAGGTGGCCCGAATCCTGTTAGCGCTCAGGAGCATTGGGAAGGCGGCTGGCAAACCGGCCCGGGCGCGCGGTCGGTGAGCTGCCGGCTATGTCTGGCGGGCGTCGGCGGTTTGATGCTGTGGTGGAGCCGTCGCCCGCGCCGTCCCTCGCCTACCTCGGGATGTAAAACCGCTGGAAGTGAACGGCTTTCTTGACTTTGAAGCACCCAGGCGAAGGCAAGAAAGCCGATTTAGCCGAATATGCACATTTGTGAGACATAGTAACCAGTTGTGCAGATTGTGTTTGGGCGTCTTCAAGATCATTCCACGACATGAGCGGTCCCGTCGCAGCGGCGACCGAATTCCCTTGCTGCACTGCGTGCTCCGCGTCAGAGCGACGGAGCCTGGCTTTGACAAAGCAGGCGGAACTCCCGCTCCGTCTTTGCCATGTAAAGTAATTTTTCACGCACGCTCATTAATTATCACAGTTCGATAACGTTTAGATCTCGGTTAGATAAATCGGCCGGTTTGCACCCCGGATCACCGCGTAACTTGTCCGCTACGAACACCAGTCTGTCGTCGTCCGTGGGTGGGGGGTCTCACCGGTCGTCAGGGGCTGTCATGGCGTGATGCCACCTTAGAGAGGTAAGGCGATGAGCTTTTTTGTGCTGCCCCCCGAGATCAATTCGGCTCTGATACATGCAGGGGCGGGAGTGCAGCCGATGTTGGCGGCGGCGGCCGCGTGGGAAGGGCTTGCAGACGAGTTGGGCACAGCCGCGGCGTCTTTTGAATCGGTGACGTCGGGGTTGGTCGGTGGTGCATGGCAGGGAGCGGCATCGTTGGCGATGGCGGCCACCGCCGCGCCGTATGCGGGGTGGCTCGCTCTTGCCGCATCGCAAGCCACGCAGGCGGCCACCCAGGCCGGAGCGCTGGTCGCCGAGTTCGAGGCGGTCCGGGCGGCGATGGTGCTGCCGGAGTTGGTGTCGGCCAACCGGAGTCAGCTGGTATCGCTGGTGTTTTCGAACCTGTTCGGACAAAACGCTCCCGCGATCGCCGTCATGGAGAGCTTCTACGAAGAGATGTGGGCTCTGGATGTATCGGCGATGTCGGCCTACCATGCCGGGGCCTCGGCAATTGCCGCGAGCCTGACACCGTTCGCGCAACCGGCGAATTTCCTGGCGCTGTTGCAGACCTCTATCGAGCCGAACTTCAACGTGGGCTTCGCCAACTCGGGCTACGGCAGCATTGGTGCGGCGAATTCCGGCAACGTGAACATCGGCAGCGCAAACATCGGTAACTACAATCTCGGTGCCGGCAATATCGGTAGCGGCATCCTCGGTTTCGGAAATCTGGGTGACAGCAACGTCGGCTTCGGCAACGTCGGCACCGGCAACCTGGGCTTCGCCAACATCGGGCCGGGGCTTACCGCGGGCCTGCAGAACTTCGGCTTCGCCAACATCGGGAACAATAACGTCGGTTTCGGCAATACCGGCAACGGCAACATCGGCTTCGGCAATACCGGCAACGGCAACATCGGCTTCGGACTCACCGGCGACAATCAGGTGGGTTTCGGTGCACTCAACTCCGGCACCGGGAACATCGGTATTGGTAACTCAGGTACCGGTAACGTCGGCTTGTTCAACTCCGGCACCGGAAACTTCGGCCTCGGCAACTCCGGCAGCTTCAACACCGGCTTTGGCAACGCGGGCATCGCCAACACGGGCCTGTTCAATGTCGGCAATGTCAACACCGGTCTTGCCAACCTGGGCAGCTACAACACCGGCAACTTCAACATCGGGGGCCTGAACACAGGCGATTTCAACCTGGGCAACTCCAACACCGGCTTCATGAACCCCGGCGACCTCAACACCGGCTTCGGCAACACCGGCGACGTCAACACCGGCGCATGGAATCTGGGCAATTACAACAACGGAATGTTCTGGCGGGGCGACTACCAAGGCCTGGGCGGCTTCTCCGGCACGATCACCATCCCAGCGGCAGGGTTGAACCTCGGTGGCCTGGGCAGTCTCGGCCCACTCACCGTGCCGCCCATCACCATTCCCCAGATCAGCTTAGGCATCGACAGCAACGGCGCGCTGGTCGGACCGATCGCCGTTCCTCCGATCGCGATTCCGCCGATCGGCTTGGGAATCAACAGTTCTGGCGCGCTGGTAGGTCCGATCACCGTTCCGCCCATCACCATTCCCAATATCGGGTTAGGTATCAACAGCAATGGTGCGTTGGTCGGATCGATCACGGTGCCGCCGATCACGATTCCCAAGATTGGCTTGGGTATCAACAGTAACGGTGCTCTCGTCGGCCCAATCGGCATCCCGCCCATCGGTATTCCTGCGATCGGCTTGGGTATCAATAGCAATGGTGCTCTCGTCGGCCCGATCAGCATTCCGCCCATCAGTATTAATCCAATAACGTTAGATTTGACGAGCCAGACGCTGTCCATCCCGATTCAGATTCCCCAATCACCCTTCAATTTCGCCTTGATCGGTCTGCCGTCCGCCCCGGGAACCATCGGTCCCTCCCAGATCGACCTGACCGTTGGCGGTATCAGCGTGGGCGGCAGCATCGGCGGGATCAACACCCCCACCATCAACCTTCCCGGGATTCCCCTGGGTATCAACGTCGGTGGCACCATCGGCCCGTTCAGTACTCCGCCGATCACGCTTCCCGGGATTCCGTTGGGTATCCAGGTAGGTGGTGATCTGGGTCCCGTAACGTTGTTCCCGAATGGTTTGACTCTTGACCCGATTCCGTTGGCTATCAACGTGGGTGGTGGTCTGGGTCCGCTGACGTTGTTCCCGAATGGTTTGGCTCTTGACCCGATTCCGCTGGGTATCAACGTGGGTGGTGGTCTGGGTCCGCTGACGTTGTTCCCGAATGGTTTGGCTCTTGACCCGATTCCGTTGGGCGTCAACGTGGGTGGTGTTCTGGGCCCCCTGACCACACCGCCGATCACCATTTCCCCCATACCGCTGGGTCTGCAAGTCACCGGCAGCGCCGGCCCTATCGAAATCCCGATCAACATCGGTGGCACTCCCGGCTTCGGGAACTCGACCGGATCGCCGTCGTCCGGGTTCTTCAACAGTGGCAGCGGCAGTACCTCCGGCTTCGGCAACATCGGGGCGGGTGCGTCCGGTTTCTGGAACGCCGCGTCGAACGCATTGGGGAGCTCCGGCCTCTTCAACGTCGGTCCGCTGACATCGGGCATCGCGAACCTCGGCAATTCTGTCTCTGGTCTGTTCAACACCGGCACACTCGGCCAGGCGACAGCCTCGTTCACCTCGGGTGTCGCCAATGTCGGTGACCACGTGGCCGGCATCCTGCAGGGCGGGTCAGCGGGCCCGCCCCTGAGCCTGGGCTTCGCGAACAACGGCAGCCTCAACGTGGGTGCCGCCAACGTCGGCAACTACAACCTCGGTCTCGGAAATGTCGGAAACCTCAACTTCGGCGCCGGCAACGTCGGCGGCACGAGTCTTGGCTTCGGCAACCTCGGCGACAACAATTTTGGCTTCGGCAATGTCGGTGCGGGCAACTTCGGGTTCGCCAACGCCGGTGCCGGGCTCACAGCGGGTCTGCAGAACATCGGCTTCGGAAATATCGGCAACCTGAACATCGGCTTCGGCAACGTCGGCAACGGCAATATCGGCTTCGGCAATACGGGCAACGGCAACTTCGGGATCGGGCTGACCGGCGACAATCAAATCGGGTTCGGCGCGTTGAACTCCGGCAGCGGCAACCTCGGCTTCGGCAACTCCGGAACCGGCAACGTCGGGTTCTTCAATTCTGGCACCGGAAACTTCGGCATCGGAAACTCCGGCAGTTATAACAATGGCGTGGGCAACGCGGGCAACGCCAATAGCGGCTTGTTTAATGTCGGCAGCGTCAACACCGGCTTCGCCAACACGGGTAGTCACAACACCGGCAATTTCAACGCCGGCAGCGTCAACACCGGCGACTTCAACCCAGGCAATGTCAACACCGGGGTGCTGAACCCCGGTGACATCAACACCGGCTTCGGCAACACCGGCAATGTGAACACCGGCGCCCTGATCCCGGGGAACTACAGCACCGGTATGTTCTGGCGAGGCGACTACCAGGGGATAGTGGGCGGCTCCGTCGCAATCACAATTCCCACAGTTCCGTTGAGTGTCAACGTGATCGGTGCTGCCGGCCCGATCACTGTGCCCGACATAACGATTCCGGGGATCCCGCTGGATTTGCTGGCTGGCGGCGGAGTGGGGCCTATCACGGTGCCCGCAATCGATATCCCCCCCATCCCGCTAAACCTCTTGGCTACGGGTGGCGTGGGGCCGATCACGGTGCCCAGTATCGACATCCCCCCCATCCCGTTGAGCTTGATGGCGACTGGTGGAGTGGGGCCGATCACGGTGCCGGCAATCGGCATCCCCCCCATCCCGTTGAACTTGTTGGCTGCCGGCGGTATCAACGGCGTGACTGTGCCTCCCATCACGATTCCCGCAATTCCGATAAACCTGAGTGCAGGCGGCACAATCGGCGGCGTCGTCGTCCCGGACATCAGCATCCCTGGCATCCCGGTGAAACTCAATGTGACGGTGCCCGTAGATGTCACCATTCGAGTCGTTCCATTCAGGGTTCCCGGACTCTCCGGCCTGCCGGACGTCCTCAATGGCAGCATCGGCCCTATCACGCTGAGCCACTTCGAGATCGGACCGGTAGTCAGCGGCACCACCGGCAACATCTTCGTCAACGGGTTCGGCATTCCCCGGTTCGACCTCAATATCCCGCTGGTGGGCGCGACATCCGAGTTCACCATCGCTCAGATCAACATCCCCGAGTTCGGGCTGAACATTCCACTGAGCGGCGCCACCAGTGAGTTCAGCATCGGTGGTTTCAGCATTCCCCGAATCGACCTGGGCATCCCGCTAAGCGGCACCACAGCGGGATTCAGCATCGGTGGTTTCAGCATTCCCCGAATCGACCTGGGCATCCCGCTAAGCGGCAGCACCAGTGGGTTCACCATAGGTGGCTTTAGCATCCCGAGGATTGGCCTCGACATTCCGCTGAGCGGCAGCACCGGCGCGTTCACTATTCCCGGGTTCAGTATCGGCGCCGCCCCGCTGAACGTCACGATGAACGGTGGGCTGGGCCCGATCACCATCCCGATCAACTTCAATGGCACCCCGGGTTTCGGGAACGTGACCACCGCACCGTCCTCCGGCTTCTTCAACAGCGGTGCAGGGAGTGTCTCGGGCTACAGGAATGTCGGGTCGGCCGCCTCGGGCTTCTTCAACCAGGTGCCGGCCACGCTGCTGGGCGCGGTGTCGGGTTACAACAACGTCGGCGAGTTCTTATCGGGCGTGTCGAACTGGGGTAACACCATGTCGGGGCTTGCAAACACGAGTTCGGTGGGTCTCATGACGGCGGCATTCAATTCGGGTGTCCGTAACATCGGCGAAAAGCTGGCGGGCTTCTTCACCACTGGCACCGGGCCGTAGCCGACCACTTTCGGTATTCGGCGAGCGCGACGAAGATGTCGCCCTCGCCGCGGTCGTTCAGACGCTGCCCGACTCTCGAGTGTGCGTCGTGGGTGGTCGGTGTGCATCTACCGCGGCGGCACGTCGGTGGGCGGCTTGATGAGCTCGCACTCGATGCCGCCTGAGCCCACACTCGGCCCGGCCCGGCCCGGCCCGGCCCGGCCCTCGGCGTCGGAGACACGGGACCTCTCCACGTGCAGCGCTCGTCGGCGCAGCGAGCGCGAGAACCGGTGAACCACCCTTCGACTCCACCGGGGGCAACACCGCCCCGGAACTGTCCACTGCAGAACTGTGGCCGGTAGTGCCCGCACTGGCAGGGCGACGAAAGGGCCGAATTCGATGCCGAATCCATCCATGGCGCACTCGGCATGCTTACGCCGGCGCGTGGGTCGCTCGGAATTTGCTCACAGCACACCGCGCACTCGGGACAGGTCTTTCAATGCTGGCGACCACCGGCGACAATGCCGACTCGACCCATAGCCGGCTAGCCGAGCTGGCTAGCCGTGAGCGCCGTTGCTCCCGGCGGTACCGTTGCCGCCAGCCGATCCTTGGGCCCCGGTGAAGCCTGGGGCACCGTTGGAGCCATTGAATTGACTGCTCCCGTTGTTCCACGAGGTGCCCGCGCCGCCACCACCACCGGTGCCGCCTGATCCGCCGGCGCCACCGGTACCCGCAGCACCGCCTACGCCGCCAGCACCGCCGCCGCCGAAGCCGCCACCATTGGCGCCCAGGCCGCCGGCTCCACCCGCGCCGCCGCCGCCGCCGTTGCCGCCGGTGCCGCCGGTGCCGCCGTCGCCGCCCCAACCGCCGTTGCCGCCGCTGATACCGCCCATCCCGCCGGTGCCACCCTGGCCACCGACTGCCCCGACACCGCCGTTGGCGCCGGCGCCGCCGTCGCCGCCGGCGCCTCCGACAGCGTTACCGGCGCCGTATCCGGCGTTGCCGCCGGCGCCGCCGGCGCCGCCGAATCCACCGTTGCCGCCGGAAACCCCTTGACCGCCGACGCCGCCCTGGCCGCCGGGGCTGTTGGTAGGCACCGCGGCGTTGCCGCCCTCGCCGCCCCTGCCGCCCGTGCCGCCGCCGAAGCCGCCGGTGCCGCCAGTGCCACCCGGGCCGCCTCCGGGATAGCCGGGCAGGGTGCCGGCGTTGTACCCGCCTTTTCCGCCAATGCCACCGGCTGCCCCGTACCCGCCGGTGCCGCCGTCGCCTCCGGTGCCGCCGATAGCATGTACGCCGTTCGATCCATTCCCGCCGGTACCGCCCATGCCGCCGGCCGCGCCGTAGCCGCCGTTGCCGCCCCGGCCGCCGGTCCCGCCTTGCGCGAATTGGCCGGCGTTGGCCAGGGTCGACCAGCCGCCGTTGCCGCCCATGCCGCCGATCTGGCCGTAGGCGCCGTCCACGCCCGGGTCACCGGTGCCGCCAAGTGCGACATTGCCAGGTTGATTCGGCCAAACGACGTCGTAGCCCTTCGGAGCCTGCCCCGGCGGTCCGATCGGGTTCGGGAAGGCGCTGGGGTTGACACCGAGTGCGCCGCTGGCTCCCGCGCCGCCTTTGCCGCCGTTTCCGCCGCTGCCGGCGTTGCCTAGGCCGCCGCTGGAAGCCCCGACCCCGCCGGCTGCGCCGCCGGCACCGCCGTTTCCGCCGTTTCCGCCGGCACCGGCTTTTCCGCCGTTTGCGCCGTTTGTCGCACCGTTGCCACCGTCGCCGCCGGCGCCGCCGCTTCCGGCATTTCCGCCCTTACCGCCGTTTCCGCCACCGGTGCCACCGACAACCGCCGGTGCCCCGCCGTCGCCACCTTTTCCGCCGTTGCCGCCGTTGCCGCCGACAGAGCCGGGCGCGCCGTTCGTGACGCCGCTGCTACCCGACGCGCCGAGGCCACCATTGCCGCCGATACCACCGTCTCCGCCGAGGCCCACGGCTCCACCCGGCCCCGCCGCTGCGCCGGCCTTGCCGCCGGTACCGCCGATACCGCCGTTACCTCCGTGGATGGATGCGCTGGTCCCAGCGCCACCGGCGCCTCCCGTTCCGCCCACCCCGCCGTTTCCGGCGGCGCCGAGTGCGCCGGCGTTGTAGCCGGCGGCAGTCGGGGCCCCACTGGCGCCGCCGGTCCCGCCGCTTCCACCGTTCCCGCCGGCGCCACCTGTGGCACCGGCGCCACTGGTACCGCCGGTACCACCGATGCCCCCGGCACCACCGGCGCCGCCACTGCCGCCGTCACCGGCGAGGGACCCGCCGCTACCGCCCTTGCCGCCGGTACCGCCGTTACCGCCGTTACCGCCAGTACCGCCGTTCTGGCCGACACCGCTCGCGTCAGTGCCAATGGCACCGATGCCGCCGGCGCCGCCGGCCCCGCCGGCTCCACCAGTACCGACTGGCCCGGCGTTGCCGCCATTGCCGCCGTTGCCGCCGTTGAGACCGCTGAATGCGGGTGCAGCTGCGCCACTGCCGCCGGTGCCGCCGTTACCGCCGGTACCGCCACTGCCGGACTTACCATTCGCGCCGGTACTGCCGACGTTGGCGCCGCTCCCGCCGCCTGCGCCACCCTTGCCACCGTCACCGCCGACCCCAGGCGTCCCACCCTTGCCGCCGTCGCCGCCGTTGCCGGTGCCGCTGTTGGCGAACGTTCCGGCACCGCCGGTCCCGCCGTCGCCGGCGGTGCCCCCGAACCCGCCGTTGCCCGCGGTACCGCCGGCGCCTCCAGTCCCGGTTCCCGAGGCTCCGGTACCGGGCGCGCCGCCCGCGCCACCGCTGCCTCCGAGGCCACCCTTGCCGCCGTTGCCGCCCAAGCCGCCGATCTGGCCCGCGCTTCCGGTGTCACCCCCGGCGCCGCCCCCGCCGGTGCCGCCGAGGCCGCCACGGCCGCCGACGCCGCCGTTGCCTCCGACACCCGAGATCGTGCCGCCTTGACCGCCCACGCCGCCGGCCCCGCCGTCGCCGCCGACACCACCGGTGTTGCCGTTACCGCCGGCGCCGCCAGGCTGGCCGGCTTTGGTCCCGTCCGTACCCTGGAGGCCCATAGCACCCGCGCCACCTGCCCCGCCGGTACCGCCGTTGCCATACGGTCCGGCATTGCCGCCGGCTCCGCCTTTACCGCCATTCAGGCCGCTGAGGGCGGGTGCGTCAGCGCCCGCACCACCCTTGCCGCCGTTGCCGCCGACACCCCGGGAACCGGCGTCGCCGTCCACCCCGTTCGCAGCCCCGGCGTAACCCGCGCCGCCCGTACCTGCGGTACCGCCGGCGCCGGGCGTCCCGCCCTTACCGCCATCACCACCGATGCCGGTGCCGTTGTTGTCGAAGGTGCCGGCCCCTCCGGTACCGCCGTTGCCGGCAGTCCCGCCGAAGCCGCCGTTTCCGCCCGTTCCGCCGACGCCGCCCTTACCGATACCCGAGGCGCCGGTGCCCGGTGCACCCCCCTGACCACCGCCGCCGCCGGTACCGCCCTGACCGCCGTCGGTGCCGTCACCACCGATCTTGCCCGTGCCTCCGGTGGCGCCGTCGGTGCCGGCACCACCGAACCCGCCGGTACCTCCGGTACCGCCGGCACCGCCGTTACCTCCGACACCGGAGGTAGTGCCGCCTTTGCCGCCACTGCCGCCGCTGCCGCCCGTGCCACCCGCGCCACCATTCTGGCCGTTGAGCCCTTGCGCTCCGCTGGCGCCAGCGCCGCCGGCCCCACCTGCACCGCCGTTGCCGACCGACCCGGCGTCACCGCCATTGCCACCGTTGCCGCCGTTAAGACCACTGAAGGCCGGCGCGGCCGCACCTGCGCCGCCTGCGCCGCCGTGGCCGCCAGTGCCGTTGCCTCCGAGTACGCCGTTCGCGCCTTTGGCGCCGGTAGTGCCGCCGCCGGCGCCACCGGCGCCGCCGGCGCCACCGGTCCCGACTGTTCCGCCGGTGCCGCCGTTACCACCGTTTCCGGTGCCGTTATTGGCGAAGGTGCCCGCCCCCCCGGTGCCGCCGCTTCCGGCGATACCGCCGAAGCCGCCGTCGCCGGCTGCGCCACCGGCACCATCAAGGCCCTTGCCCGAAGCGCCGATGCCCGCCGCGCCGCCCGCGCCGCCGTTACCGCCAGTACCGCCCTGGCCGCCGCTGGTGCCGTTGCCGCCGACCGCGCCGGCCGCGCCGGTGGCGCCGTCGTGGCCATTGCCCCCGAAGCCACCGAGGGCGCCGCCGCCACCGGCCCCGCCGCTGCCGCCGAACCCGGACGTAGTGCCGCCCTGGCCGCCTTTGCCGCCAGCCCCGCCGCTACCGCCGTTACCGCCGACGCCGCCGCTCTGGGCGGCGGTTGCCGCGTTGTTCCCATGGGTCCCAACAAAACCGTTCCCGCCGAGGCCGCCGTTGCCGCCGTTTCCGACCGACCCGCCGTTACCGCCATTGCCGCCTGCGCCACCGTTGCCGCCATAACTGGTGGCACTGGCACCGACCCCGCCGGCACCCCCGTTCCCGCCGACGGTCGGAGCGCTCCCCACCTTGCCGTTGACGCCGCTCAGAGCCCCGGTGCCACCGGCCCCGCCCAATCCGGCGAGCCCGCCGGCGCCCGGGTTGCCGCCGTTACCGCCGTCGCCGCCGTTGCCGGCCACACCGCTAACCACCACGCCATTGCCGCCGGCGCCACCGTCACCCGGCGCGCCACCCTGACCGCCGTTGCCGCCTGCTCCGCCCTGCCCGCTGGTGCCCTTGCCGAGCGCCGTGCCGCCAACACCGCCGACGCCGCCCTTGCCGCCAGCGCCGCCGCTGCCACCGTCGCCGCCTGTCAAGCCCGCACCGCCCGCGGCTCCCGCGATGCCTGCGCTTCCGGCGGCGCCGTTTCCACCGGCGCCGCCGGCACCACCGTTGCCCGAGACGGACCCACCGGCACCACCAGCCCCGCCGGCACCGCCGGCGCCGCCGGCGTTGCCATTAGCCCCGGCGCCGGCCACCTGCGCACCGGCCAGGCCGTTACCACCGGCACCACCGGCGCCGCCGTTGCCAACCGATCCTGCGGCACCACCTTTACCGCCGTTACCGCCGGCGCCACCGGCCACGGTCGCATCGGCGCCGACGCCGCCCGCCCCACCGTTACCGCCGAGGCCCGGCGTGCTGCCGGTCTTGCCGGTCGCGCCCGCCGTGGTGCCGCCACCGCCGGCACCGCCTGTTCCGCCGGCACCGGCGTTGCCGCCGGCACCTCCGTCGCCGCCGGCGCCCGCGACACCGCCGACGACCAGGCCCTTGCCACCGGCCCCGCCGTCGCCTGCCACACCACCGGCCCCGCCGTCACCACCGGCCCCGCCGACACCTGCGCCGAGCGCGACGCCGCCGGCCCCGCCAGCGCCACCCTTTCCGCCGCTCCCGCCCGTTCCGCCGCCCAGGCCCGGCGCCGCCGCCGCGCCGGCACTACCGGTCGCACCTGCGCCGCCGGCACCGCCCGCGCCGCCGTTGCCTGACGTCGTTCCGCCGTCGCCACCGGCACCACCGGCGCCTCCGGCACCGCCCGCGTTGCCGTTGGCGCCCGGCGCAGCGGCGGCAGCTCCGGCCATGCCGTTGCCGCCGTCACCGCCCTTGCCGCCGTTGCCGAACGCGCCCGCGTCACCGCCACGGCCACCGGCACCGCCGTCGCCGCCGGCCGACCCGGCGTCACCGCCGCGACCGCCGTCGCCTCCGTTTCCGTTAGGAGTGGTGGCGTTCGCGCCGCCACCGCCGGCGCCGCCGTTGCCGCCTCCGGGCGTGATGCCGGACGCGCCGTTGCTGCCCGCGTTGGCGCCGGCGCCACCGCCCAGTCCGCCGGCTCCGCCGGTGCCTGGCGTACCGCCCTTGCCGCCTGCGCCGCCCTGACCAGCGACACCGCCGACGACTACGCCCTTGCCTCCGACCCCGCCGGAACCGGCCACGCCGCCGTCACCGCCGGTCCCGCCGGAGCCACCGTGACCGGCGGGGCTGAACAGGGCGCCGCCCGCGCCGGGCGCGCCGCCGGTCCCGCCGGTCCCGCCCCCGCCGCCGTTTCCGCCAGCCCCACCGGCCAAGCCCGGGTCTCCGAGTGCGCCATGGCCGCCCGACCCGCCGATGCCGCCGATGCCGCCGGCACCTCCGTCACCACCGGTGCCGAAGACCAGTCCGCCGCGCCCGCCGATTCCGCCGTTTCCGGCGGCGCCACCGGCGGTACCACTCGTGCCGTTCTGCCCTCCCGCGATGCCGTCGGTGCCGTTGGCGCCGTGAAGTCCGCTACCGCCGGCTCCCCCGGCACCGCCGCCGCCGGTAATCCATCCCGCGTCGCCACCGGCTCCACCAGATCCGCTCTGGGCGCCTCCGGCACCCCCGGCCCCGCCGGCGCCGCCGTTGCCGAAGAGAAGACCACCACTGCCGCCAGCCCCACCGGCGCCTCCGGCGCCACTCGTTGACAGGCCACCCGTGCCGCCCACGCCGCCGGTGCCGAACAGTGAAGCGGTACCACCGGCGCCACCCGTTCCGCCGGTGCCCGACGCCGAGAACCCGCCTGCACCGCCGGATCCAGAGACTCCGAACAGTTGGGCCGCTCCGCCTGCGCCACCGGCGCCGCCCAGGCCCGTCGTTGAGGATCCGCCGGCGCCGCCGGCTCCGCCGGAGCCAATCAACCCGGACGCACCGCCGCTACCACCTGGTCCGCCATTGGCGCCGTTGAATCCGGTGACGCCGGAGCCGCCGGCCCCGCCGTTGCCCCACAGGATTCCGCCCGCGCCGCCGCTTTGGCCGGTGCCCGGCGCGCCATTGGCGCCGTCTCCGATGAGCGGGCGTCCGAGCAGGGTCTGCGTGGGTGCGTTAACCAGGTTGAGCGTCTGCTGCATTAGCGTTGTGCTGAAAGCCTCGGCGCTGGAATAAGAAACGACGCCGGCCTGTAATGACCGCACAAATTGATCATGAAAAGCCGCAGCTTCGGCGGCGAGATTTTGGTAGTTGGCGGCGTGTTCGCCGAAGAGTGCCGCAATGCGCGTCGAGACCTCGTCGGCGGCCGCCGACAGCACGTCAGTGGTGGACGCCGCAGCGGCGAGATTAGCTGCGCTGATTGCGGATCCGATGCTCCCGACGTCCGAAGCCGCCGCTGAGAGCGTGTTGGTTGCTGCAATCACATACGACATGGCGCCAGATCCCACTTCCATGCAAGTAGCCCGATCCGCCGATGTTATTCGCCGAGTGCGCGAATGAGCTGTTTTCTCGCGTTCGTTATCTAAACGTTATTGATGCCGCTGGCTATGTCGATGAGCTTTACACGGACTGTTCAAACGTGACAAATATGTGCATTTTGTATGCCTGCTGGGCAATGGGTCGTCAGGACGGTCCGTAGGTAGCGGATGTCCTGCGGGAGCCCTACTTTGGGGGCGCCGCGATACCGGGTGTGGGGTTGTCTCGGCGTACCCCAAGCGGCCGGGAGCCCGTCGGCTCTGCCCGAAGCAAGGTATTTCTCTTGTTCCGCCACTGCTGCGGACGCATCGCTGTAAGCTTCCGAACCGGGTAGGGGGGATACGGCCGTTCGGCGTCGTCATCGTCTCACCCCGACTTCGGGTATTTGAGTAGCCTTTGAAGTCATATGGGTCGAATGCGCGACGCCTGCGTTGTGTGTTATCGGCACATTTTTGCACGGCACGACGCCATTTTGTGGTGCTAAGGCCGGCCGTGACTTGATCGCGAATCTTGTTGACACGCTGTGGGTCTGGGCCCTGGCGGTTTACACCGGGCGGTGCATCCGTAGCGCATGCCGCCTGTGTAAAGCAATTTGGCAATAATCGGGTAGAAGAATAACGGAAAGATAACGTTTGCATCTCACCTAGATAAATCCGACGACTTCGCCCGTCGGTCATCGGCTAGCTTCTCCGCTACGAGATGCGTTTAGCGGCAACCGCGGGTTCGGGCCCTTGCCGGTTGTATCGCCCTTCATTGGCGTGATGCCAACACAAGCGATGCCACCTGAGAGGTCGGACCATGAGTTTCTTTGTGCTGCCACCTGAGATCAACTCTGCGTTGATACTCGCCGGAGCGGGGTCGGAGCCGATGCTGGCCGCCGCGGCCGCCTGGGAGGGCTTGGCCGACGAATTAGCCTCGGCCGCAGCGTCTTTCGGGTCGGTGACCTCGAGTCTGATCAGTTCGTCTTGGCAAGGTCCGGCGGCTTCGGCGATGGCGGCCGCGGCTGCCCCCTACGCGAGCTGGCTGAGTGCGGCGGCGTCGCAGGCCGGACGGTCGGCGGCACAGGCCGGCGTGATGGCGGCGGAGTTCGACGCAGTTCGGTCGGCGATTGTCCATCCCGAGTTCATAGCCGCAAACCGCAATCAGTTTGTGTCGCTGGTGATGTCCAACATCTTCGGCCAGAACGCCCCAGCGATCGCAGGTACGGAGGCCCTGTACGAGGAGATGTGGGCGCTGGACGTGTCGGCGATGTCGGCCTACCACGCCGGGGCCTCGGCGGTCGCGTCAGCGTTGGCGCCGTTCGCCCAACCGCTGCAGGCACTCGCCGGAACGCTGGCCGCCGGTGCTCCGGCCGCGGCCGCGACCCCCGCGGTGACGGTGGATCGATTGCTCACCATCAGCCTGGGACTAGGCAACATCGGTGGTGGAAACGTTGGCAATGGCAACGCTGGTTACTACAACTTCGGTGGCGGCAACTTCGGAGACTTGAACTTCGGGTGGGGCAACAACGGCGCTTCGAACCTCGGCTTCGCCAACCTAGGGAACGGCAACTTCGGCCTGGGGAATCTCGGCAGCAGCAACTTCGGGTTCGGCAATATCGGCACCGGTAACTTCGGCTTCGGCAACAGCGGTACCGGCAACATCGGGATCGGCTTGAGTGGCACCGGTCAAATCGGCATCGGCGGGCTGAATTCGGGCACCGGCAACGTCGGCCTGTTCAACTCCGGGAACGGAAACATCGGCTTCTTCAACTCTGGCAACGGCAACTTCGGTATCGGGAACTCCGGCAACTTCAACACCGGCCTGTGGAGCTCCGGGTCAGCCAACACCGGTCTCCTCAACGCCGGTTCATTCAACACGGGGATCTTCAACGTCGGCGACGCCAACACCGGCACCCTCAACGTCGGCAATTTCAACATGGGCAACTTCAACCCCGGGGCCTCCAACACCGGGTCTTTTAACACGGGCAATGCCAACACGGGCTTTCTCAACCCAGGAAATATCAACACCGGCATCCTGAACCCCGGCGACTTGAACAACGGTCTCTTCAACACGGGCCAGGCCAATAACGGCGTGTTCTACCGCGGAGTCGGACAGGGCGCCCTTCACTTTGCGGTCACCACACCTGACCTGAATCTGCCACCCCTCGAAATTCCCGGCACGACCATTCCGGGATTCAACTTGCCGGCGTTGAGTATCCCCGGTTTTGACGTGCCGCCGATCACGATTCCGGCGGGGACGGCGTTGGGTGCGTTCAATCTGCCGAAGCTGACGATTCCGGACTTGACGATTCCGCCGATTCAGGTTGCGGCGGGCACGGCGTTGGGTGCGTTCAATCTGCCGAAGCTGACGATTCCGGACTTGACGATTCCGCCGATTCAGGTTGCGGCGGGCACGGCGTTGGGTGCGTTCAATCTGCCGAAGCTGACGATTCCGGACTTGACGATTCCGCCGATTCAGGTTGCGGCGGGCACGGCGTTGGGTGCGTTCAATCTGCCGAAGCTGACGATTCCGGACTTGACGATTCCGCCGATTCAGGTTGCGGCGGGCACGGCGTTGGGTGCGTTCAATCTGCCGAAGCTGACGATTCCGGATCTGACGATTCCGCCGATTCAGGTTGCTTCGGGCACGGCGTTGGGTGCGTTCAATCTGCCGAAGCTGACGATTCCGGATCTGACGATTCCGCCGATTCAGGTTGCGGCGGGCACGGCGTTGGGTGCGTTCAATCTGCCGAAGCTGACGATTCCGGATCTGACGATTCCGCCGATTCAGGTTGCTTCGGGCACGGCGTTGGGTGCGTTCAATCTGCCGAAGCTGACGATTCCGGATCTGACGATTCCGCCGATTCAGGTTGCGGCGGGCACGGCGTTGGGTGCGTTCAATCTGCCGAAGCTGACGATTCCGGACTTGACGATCCCGCCGGTCACCATACCCGCAGGTACCGCCATCGGGGGATTCAGCTTGCCCGCACTGAAGACGCCACCGATAACTCTCGGCGGCGTCACCGCGTCAACTTTCTACACACCCGGCATTTCCACGGTGTCCAACACCGGCGTCATCAACTTGCCGTCGTTCAGCCTAAACGGCATTTCGGTAAATAACCTGATTTTATTCCTGCCGAATAACATCACAGCGCTGCAAACAAATATGGCTGGTGTGTTCCCACAAATTGGCGGCGTATTCATCAGCGGGTATAACCTGTTGCCGCCCTACAATCCCATCTACAGCACCACGCCCGCCTCGGTGAGCACCGGAACCATCAGCATCGGTGGCGGTCAGATCAACGGCTTCGGCTTCTCCCTCCCCCAGCTCCGAGTCGACGGATTCACCCTTCCTGAAATCGATATCCCAAGCATCGACCTCAGCCCGATCAAGGTCGACCCGTTCCTGCTGCCGGAGATCAAGACTCCGCCTGTCACCATCCCGGGGTTCACGGTGGATCCGGTCGGGTTGGGTGCGTTGACGTTGCCCAACATCAGCACGGCGGAGGTGCGGATCCCGGGGTTCACGGTGGATCCGGTCGGGTTGGGTGCGTTGACGTTGCCCAACATCAGCACGGCGGAGGTGCGGATCCCGGGGTTCACGGTGGATCCGGTCGGGTTGGGTGCGTTGACGTTGCCCAACATCAGCACGGCGGAGGTGCGGATCCCGGGGTTCACGGTGGATCCGGTCGGGTTGGGTGCGTTGACGTTGCCCAACATCAGCACGGCGGAGGTGCGGATCCCGGGGTTCACGGTGGATCCGGTCGGGTTGGGTGCGTTGACGTTGCCCAACATCAGCACGGCGGAGGTGCGGATCCCGGGGTTCACGGTGGATCCGGTCGGGTTGGGTGCGTTGACGTTGCCCAACATCAGCACGGCGGAGGTGCGGATCCCGGGGTTCACGGTGGATCCGGTCGGGTTGGGTGCGTTGACGTTGCCCAACATCAGCACGGCGGAGGTGCGGATCCCGGGGTTCACGGTGGATCCGGTCGGGTTGGGTGCGTTGACGTTGCCCATCATCAGCACCGCGGAGGTGCGGATCCCGGGGTTCACGGTGGATCCGGTCGGGTTGGGTGCGTTGACGTTGCCCAACATCAGCACCGCGGAGGTGCGGATCCCGGGGTTCACGGTGGATCCGATCGGGTTGAGTGCATCAACGCTGCCGAATATCACTACCGCCGCGTTTACTACTCCCGCGCTGAGCATTCCCCCGATCGGCCTAGCCGCATTCAACACGCCGCCGATCACGATTCCGAGTATTCATCTGCCCGGCACACTGATCACCGAGTTCAACATCCCCCCGGCGCCGGGTTACCTGAATTCGACGATCGGGCCGTCATCCGGCTTCTTCAACTCCGGCGCCGGCGGCAACTCGGGTTTCGTCAACAACGGTGTCGGCCTATCGGGCTGGTACAACTCCAACGGCCCGGGCCTGCTGGGCGGGTCGGGATTCCAGAACTACGGCGGTCTGATCTCCGGGTTCAACAACTTCGGCAGTGGAGTCTCGGGCTTCGCCAACACCGGGGTACTCGACCTCGCTGTGCGCAGCTTCGTCTCGGGTGTCGCCAACTTCGGCAACAACCTGTCGGGTCTGTTCTTCCGCACCGCGGCGTAACCGATCCCATAACCGCAATTCGCGCCTGTCCGTTTGGGCAGGCGCGAATTGCGTTGTGTTGAAAGAATCCGAGCGGGTCAGTCCTCTTTGAGGACCAACTTGCGCAGCGCCACCCGGTCCGGGTTCAGCAGCTCCTCGATGCGCGGCTTGTTCACGTCGGCGACGATGATCTCCCCGACTTCCTGATAGACCTCGCTGAAGATGCCGTGCGACTTCATCTTCTCGGTCTGGTACTGGTTGTCCTCCGTCGGCGTCACGTAGTAGACGGCGTCCGCCTTGAACCGGTGCACCAGCCACAGGTGGATCAAGGTCATCAGCCGCTTCTGCCGCAGCTTCTCGGCAAAGGTGTTCTGGTCGCGCACCTGCAGGATGCTGCGGCCGTGCCGGTCCTTGATCGGGTCGACCACGACATTGGCCAGCTGCTCGTCGCCCTCGCCGTAGATCCCGAGTTCCAGCACGTCCGAACCGGCGCGACGGGGCCGCAGCGTGACCCGCAGTTTTTCGCCCAGCTGGTAGTGCTCGCTCCACAGCGCCAGCCACTCCTCCAACAGCTTCTTGGGCACCTCGGTCTGAACCAGGTGCTGGTGCTGCGTGGAGCCCTTGCCCATGGACTTCGTGGTCGCCGTGCGGCCGGACGACGCGGCCAGTGCCGCGTCGCTGCGTGGCCCACCCACCAGAGTCTGCGGCGTGCGGTACGGCGATTCGACCAGACGCATCTTGCGCTGCAGGCGGGCCAGCGCCAGCATGCCGTCCTGCCGGAGGTTGGTCGCGAACTCCTCGGCCGCGACACCGTCGATCTGGTGCCCGCCGTAGGTGATGAAGTTGAAGACGAAGCCCATCTTGCCGAGCTCGACCGGGAACTGACGCATCTCGTCGTCGGTCATCCCGGTGGTGTCCCAGTTGAACGACGGCGAGAGGTTGTAGGCGAGCATCTGGTCGGGGAACACGGCGTGGATCGCCTCGGCGAACTGGCGCGCGTCGGCCAGGTCGGCGGTCTTGGTCTCCATCCAGAGGATGTCGGCGAAGGGGGCGGCGGCCAGGGACTTGGCGATCGCGTAGGGAATGCCGCCGCGGATCTGGTAGTACCCCTCAGGCGTCTTGGCCAGCTCGCAGTCCCAGCTGGCGTCGGCACCGAGTTCTTTGGCCTTGGCCCGCGCGGCGAACAGCGATGCGGTGCCGGCGAATTCCCGCCATTCCGCGGGGCTCATGCCGGAGGGTTCGCCTTCGCTCTCGCCGAACTCGAGTTTCTCGGCCACGGCTTCGCCGTAGGTCATTACGCCGGCGGCGTCCTCCCAGGCGGCGACGAACTTCGACTCGACCTCGTCGTACACGTCGTCGATCGACAGATCCGCGCTGTCGCGCCACTTGTTGATGGCCTCGGCAACGAGATCCAGGATGCCTTGGCGTTCCAGCCAGGCATTGGCGGCCTCGTATTCGCCGTCGCTGAGCGCATAGAGCAGGTGGCCGTTGATCTCCTCGACGCCGGAGTCATAGAAACGTCGCATCATCGCCAGGAAACAGCTCTTGTAGGACGGGATGCTCAAGTTCGTGGCGCCCAGCAGGAACGGCTGGTCACGCTCATCCCCGCGGCTGTCGATGAGGTTAGCGGCCTCGGCGTCGGTGCGCGCCACGATGATTCCGGGCACCCGCATGACGTCCAGCTGGAAGCGCGCGGCGTTGAGGCGCTTGATCTGCTCATCGGACGGCACCAGAACCTTGCCGCCCTGGTGGCCGCACTTCTTGGTGCCCGGGCGCTGATCCTCGATGTGGTAGCCCGGCACGCCGACCTCGACGAAACGGCGAATCAGGTTGCGCACGTGCGGATCCCCACCGTGACCCGTGTCGGCGTCGGCGATGATGAACGGCCGGAAGTCATACCGCGTGGCCGTCGCGCGCTGCCGCTCGCTCATGTTCAGCCGCTGGTACTCCTGATTGCGGTCGGCGGTGAGCAGCGCGCGCACCAGCACCGCGGCATCGTCGGGCACCTGGCTGAGCGGGTAACTGGCCAAGTCGGGCCCCGGGTCCTCCGTGGTGGACCCCTTGGCGGAGGTGGCCCAGCCGCCCAGGTAGATCCCCTCGATACCCATCCGCTTCATGCTCACGGCCTGCCCCGGCGAGTATGGCCCGAACGTGGTGATGCTCTTCTGCTCCGCATACAGCTCGCGCAGGCGCTCAAAAAACGCTGCCGCCGCTTCGCGCGCCACGGTGTAGTCGGTCGGGATCGTGCCGCGCTGCTCTACGACCTGCCGGGCGGTGTAGAGGCGGGTGATGCCCTTGAACCGCGAACTCTCGAAGTACCGCTGAGTGGCGGCGACGTCTTGCTCGAACGGTGATTGGACCGCGTTGTCCGTTTCAGCGATGGCCATGGCCTTCCGCTCCTCCTAAGCCCCGGTTCCCCTGACGCAGTGAGTGTATGCCCACCAGACGTGAGCTAAATCACCGGCTGAAACCTCGCCAATTCCACCACAACTCCGCCGCCCGGCGCCCCGACCGGGCTATCCGGCGCGCCCGATGGCGTGACGGTCGATCGGCCGTCTGGTCATGGCAGAAGCCGTTCTCGTGCAACAGGTTTTGTATTCAAGTGGGCCGTCGGTCAAAACTCTCGCCGGGACGGCCGGCCAGGCGTACCGTCACGTCTGTGCAGACGGAATTGCGCTTTGACCGGTGGTATCGGCCGTTGGCGGTGGCAGTCGGGCTCGGACCCAAGAACACCGAACTGCGGATCGAGGACGGCAACCTTCACGTCAAGATGGGATGGGCCTTCACCGCCGACATTCCCTTGTCGTCGATCAAGACCGCCGAGCCGAGCAATGAGCGGGTTTTCACCGCCGGAGTGCATGTCATGGGCTCCCGCTGGCTGGTCAACGGCTCGCGCAAGGGTCTGGTGCAGCTGACGATGGATCCGCCGGTACCGGCGAGTGTCTGGTGGAAGTCGATCACCCTGAAGGTACTGGTGCTCAGCGTCACCGACCCCGACGCGCTCGTCGCCGCGTGTACCGCGCCTGCCCATTGAATCGCGCTCTCTAGGCCTTCGATCGCAACCAATCCCGTTGGCGGTGGACGAACGCGGCGTCGACCACCCTCCCATGGCCCGGCACGAACACCGCATCGGGTCCGCCGATCGCCAGTAATCGGTCCAGGGTTTCAGGCCAGGCCGCCGCGTTGGAATCGGCGTCGATCGAGGGGTCAGCGGATTCTTCGACCAGGTCGCCGGTGAATACCACGGTCTGCTCACCCGGCTCGCGCGCGGGAGCCACCACGACCAGGTCCGAGCGGGTGTGGCCCGCACCGAGGTGAGCGATCGTGACCGAGCGGTCACCGAGATCGACCGTCTCCCGCAAGGTTCCGCGCGACGGCACCCGCAAGGCCGCAATCGCCTCGTCGATCGCCCCCACATCGGCGCCGTATGCCAGCGCGTCGGCCCGCAGCTGATCAGGGGCCGAGGCCAGATATTCGACAACCTCGGGTGCGCAGTAGATTTCGGCTCCTTTGAACACCGCGGATCCCAGCACATGATCAAAGTGCTTATGCGTCAACACAACATGAGTCACGGGCCGTGCCGCGAGCCGGCGGATATCGGCCTGCACGCTCCGTGCCTCCGCAAGGGTGGTCCCGGTGTCGACGAGCAGCGTCGCGCCGGACCCGCAAACCAGGCCGATGGTGACGTCGCAGAAGGCCAGCCGGCACCGATATACGCTGTCGACGAGCGTTTCCCAGACGTGATGCATCAGGCCGGCCGTAGCACAGCCGAGCCATACCAGTGGCAGACAAACAACGCGAGTTCGACCTCGGCCCTATCCTCGATCGGGCGCCCGCGGCGGGCGACCGCGCGCTCTACCCGACTCCGCAGGTCGTTGAAACTGACGTTGAGTTCCCGTGCCGCGGCTTCGTGCGTGGAGCCGCGGTGCAGAAACACCCGCAGTGTCTCGCGCAGGACCGCGTCGTCTTCGGTGGCGGACGTCAGATCCCCGAGGACGTCCGACACCCAGCCGCGGACCTCACCGATACCGGTGCTCAGCAGTGCCGCCGCCATCACCGCGGGATCGGTTGCCGCGACAAGTACTCGTCTGGACGCCTGCGGTCGTCGCTCCGCGGCCAGCGCGGCTTCTCGGGCACGCAGTGCCTGACGGTGGGATCGCCGGAAACCCTGGACGCCGGATCCCAGCGCGCCCATGGCGATGTTCAGTGACTCCGGTTGCGCGTTGGTGTAATCGCGGATCTGGGCGGTGAGTTCACCGGGTGCGGATCCGAACGGCAGCCAAATCCAGGCGCCGGCGCGGTCCACGGCGGCGAAAAGGGGTCTCGCTGAGGCGCCCACTGCCGCGGCCAAGCCGTCGGTGAACCGCTGCAGCTGGGCCAAGTCGTCGTCCACCGCGTGCCAGACGATGAGCGCAAGATGCTGTAGGTGCAGAGGGTAATCGATTGCCGCAGAAGCGGTGTCGACGGCGACGGCCGTATCGTCGCTGAGCAGGTCGCGTACGCGCATCGTCCGGATACTGTTCTGGTGCTCCAGCATCTGCACGTGCTCGGTTTCGTGCGCCCCGACCAGATGTTGTGAAACCCAGTCGACGTACTCGAAGACGAACGTGGTGATCGCCTCGATCACCGCCACCTGCATGGTCGGTTCGATCTGCAGACTGTGCAATTCGGTGAACAGCTGCTCGGTCATCTGACGCTGCCCGAGCCGGTAGGCGCGCACCAGCGTGTTCACCGGAACGCCGTGCCGGGCGAGACGGCGGGCGAAGTCCGTGGCCAGTTCGGGCACAGCGGTCTGGTTGACCGGAGTGTCGTGCAGCAGCGCCTGGAAGATCGTGTCGAGGTTGGCCGCGACGCCGGCGTCGAGCATCTCGAACGTACGGTCCTCGCCGCATAGTTCGGGTATCTCGGCGACGAGTGCTGTGCAGATCGTGAAGCTGATCTGGTCGACCCGTTGCTGCAGCCGGGAGGCGATCGTGAGGAGGTAGCCGCGTACAACGTCAGCTGTCGCGTCGTCGGTCACCTGGGAAACCTTAGAGGGCCGGCGCGGGGGTGGCCACTTCGTGTCGGAAGAAGTTGACATGTCGGGAATCTCCGACATATAGTGCGCGGGTGGCCAGCCCCGACCGCATTTGTGATCGCATCTTCACTGCGTTGGCAAATCCGGTGCGGCGCAAGCTTCTTGAGATCTTGAGTTGCCAGTCATTGTCCGCCGGGGAGCTCAGCGAACGGTTCGACCTGAGCCGGCCGGCCGTCGCCGAACACCTGAAGGTGTTGCGCGACGCCGGGTTGGTGGCCGACGAGGCGCAGGGCCGTCGGCGTATTTACCGGCTGACCGCGGAACCGCTGGCCGAGCTCGGTGACTGGTTGCATCCGTTCGAGAAGTTCTGGCGGGCAAGGCTTGCCGCTCTCGCCGAGACAGCAGAGGAGCTGGAATGACCGACGGGCCGACCATTGAGGTGGACCAGTTCGTGGCGGCTGCGCCGAGCAAGGTCTGGCGGCTGCTGACCGAACCGGCACTGATGCGGCTGTGGTGGGCGGAGGGCGACGTGGCACCAGTTGTGGGCCACCAGTTCACCCTCGACATGCCCGGTTACGGAAAGCAACCGTGCAAGGTCCTCGAGGTGGACCCACCGCACCGCTTTGTCTACACCTTCACCGAGACCTGGACGCTGGCCTGGCGACTCGAGGCAGAAGGCACCGGCACCCGAGTCTTCCTCGCGCACAGCGGATTCGACCTCGGCGACCAGCGGATGGCTGCCGCCTTCAGCCGTATGGGACCCGGCTGGCGCGATGTAGTGCTGCCCCGGATGGCCGGAGCAATCACGGCAACAGGCTGACCGGACGCTACTCAACCACGAAAGGCAACAATGCGCGCAGTCGTTATCACCAAGCACGGCGACCCGTCGGTCCTGAAGGTGCAGGAGCGGCCGGACCCGCCACCGCCGGGCCCGGGCCAACTCCGGATCGATGTTCGCGCCGCCGGGGTCAACTTCGCCGACCATCTCGCCCGCGTCGGCCTGTACCCCGACGCGCCCAAACTGCCGGCGGTCGTCGGATATGAGGTCGCCGGCATCGTGACCGCCGTCGGTGACGGCGTGGATCCCAATCGTGTCGGCGAAAGAGTGTTGGCGGGAACACGTTTCGGCGGCTACGCGGAAATAGTCAACGTCGCCGCGGCCGACTCCGTGGCACTGCCCGAGGCGGTCACTTTCGAGCAGGGCGCCGCGGTCCCGGTGAACTATGCGACCGCGTGGGCGGGCCTGCACGGCTACGGGTCGTTGCGCGCCGGTGAGCGGGTGCTGATCCACGCCGCCGCCGGGGGTGTCGGCATCGCGGCCATTCAGTTCGCCAAGGCCGCCGGTGCGGAGATTCACGGCACGGCGTCCCCGGGCAAACACGCCAAGCTCGCCGAACTCGGGGTGGATCGTGCGATCGACTACCGCCAGGACAACTGGTGGAAGGGCCTGGGCCCTTACGACATGGTCTTGGACGCTCTCGGTGGCACCTCGCTGCGCCGGTCCTATCACCTGCTGCGTCCGGGCGGACGGCTGGTGGGCTACGGGATCTCGAATATGCAGGAGGGTGAGAAGCGTTCGCTGCGCAAGGCCGCGCCGCACGCGCTGGCGATGCTGCGTGGGTTCAACCTGATCGACCAACTCTCCGAGTCGAAGACGGTTATCGGGCTCAACATGCTCAAGTTGTGGGACGACCGCGGTTCCCTCGAGCCGTGGATCACGCCCCTGAGCGAAGCGCTGCAGGACGGCACGGTGTCGCCGGTCGTACATGCGGCGGTGCCGTTCGCCGAAGCACCGGAAGCGCATCGGATTCTGGCGGCCCGGGAGAACATCGGCAAGGTCGTGCTGGTTCCTTAGCTGAATGGTTTCAGGCGGCGCCGGCATGGTTATGTGTGCGGCATGGCTGTCACCGAATCCCGCGAGGTCGTCATCGAGGCGACACCCGACGAGATCATGGATGTGTTGTTCGACATCGAGACTCTGCCGGACTGGTCGTCGGTGCATCAAAAAGTCGAAGTTCTCGAACGAGATGACCAGGGCCACCCGCTCAAGTCCCGGCAGGTTGTCAAACTCGTCGGGTTCAGCGAGGAGCAGGAGCTGGCCTACACCGTGTACGACGACGGGGTGGGCTGGACTCTGATCAAGGCCAAGCAGCAGAAGGCGCAGAACGGGCGCTACACCCTGACCCCCGACGGCGACTCCACCCGCGTGCGCTTCGACCTGACAGTCGAACTGAGTATGCCGGTGCCCGGATTCTTCGTCAGGCAGGGCACGAAGGTGTTGATGGACATGGCCACCAAAGGGCTGCGCAAGCGCGTCCTCAAGGTGAAAAAGGGCGGTTAGGTCGCGTCCTCGAGGGCTTGGTACGCCGCGTTGTAGCCGGGTGTGAAGGTGATGCCCGGTCCGCCGTGGCATCCGGCGCCGCCGAGGTAGAGCCCGGTGATCGGTATCGGGAAATCCAGGAAGCCCTTCGGACCCGGGCGGTTTGGACCCATCAGGTCCGGGTGCAGCAGGCTGTGGCAGAAGTCCCCGGCCGGAGCCGCGAACATGGTGTTCATGTGATAGGGCGCGAACGTGATGTGGCGAATCACGATGTCCTTGAAATTCGGGGCGAATCTGCTGATCTTGTCGATAACCCGTTGCGCCATCTCATTTTTGAGGTGTCCGTGCTGGTCGCGGGCGACCTCGACGGGGAAGGCGTACGCGTAGGCGCTGGCGGCGTGCTTGCCGGGCGGGGCGAGGCCCGGGTCGTGCACCGAAGGGATCTGCAGACCCATCGAGGGATTGTCCGGGACGATGCCGCGGCGACAGTTCTCCCAGTGCCGCTGCTGCTCTTCGGGCGAGCCGAAGATGCCGACCGACATCTGCATGCCCTCTTCGTTCAACAACTCATAGGGCGGCGCAAACTCGGGCAGCCCGTCGAGGGCGAAGTGCATCTGGATGAAGGAGGCGCGGTGATCGCGGCCCGACAGGCGCGAAACAAGTTCGGCTGGAACGTGTTCGGGATCGATCAGCCCGGTCAGGGTGAGATCGGGCGCCAGGTTCGAGACCACGATCGGCGCGGTGACGGCCGAGCCATCCCGCAGCCGAACCCCGGTCACGTTGCCGTGATCGACGAGAATCTGCTCGACCTTGGCGCGGAACCGGATCTCCCCGCCGTGGGAGACGAACAACTCGTGCAGATGTTCGGTGAGCGCGCCGATGCCGCCCTTGAGCTTGGTCATCATCGAGGTGCTGTTGTCGGGCACCGCCAGAGCGAAGGCCAGGCAGGTCGCGCTGCCCGGTGTATAGGGGCCGCGGTAGGTTGAGTTCACCGCCAGGAAGGCCAGCATGCCGCGCATCACCGCGTGCTTGTCCTTGTCGGGCAGATAGCGGTCGATCACGTCCATCGCCGAACCGAACAGCATCTCGTGGATGGCCCGTCGCTCCGCCTCATTGGCCGCGCACGCGTACATCTCGTCGAGGGTCTTCGGCGGTTTGCGAACATCGAAGCGGCCCAGCGCTTTTGCCGGTCCCCAGCTCCATCCGATCAGTTCGGCCATGCCGGTGACCGCCTCAAAGCCGTGCTTCTCCCCCAGGTGGGTCATCAACTGCATCGGGTCGCGGTAGAAGACCATCGGCTCTTCACCGTTTTCGCCGATGTTGGTGGACATCACCTCGGGTTCGACCGTTGGCAGCGTGTCCAGACCCAGTTCTTTGGTGATCTGGCTCGCCGTCGGGAACTGGACCGACCCCGCGATCTCATAACGGAATCCGTCGATCAACTCGACGGTGGCCGCCATGCCGCCGGCGTAGGTGTTGGCCTCCAGGCAGACGGTGCGCAGACCCGCCCGCTGCAGAATGGCCGCGGCGGTCAGTCCGTTGTGCCCCGCTCCCACCACGATCGCGTCGTAATCCGTCATCGCACTGACCTCCTGACCGAAGCGCTGTGGCAAGAATATGTCAGTACTGACATAATGGGAAGATGTCAGCACTGACAAGTCCGCGCCCGAACGTCCGATTGCTGCGATGAACGGTCACGAGGTTCGCCGCCGGTCGACGCACGAGGCGCTGCGGCTGGCGGCGCTGAAAAGCTTCGCCCATAAGGGATTCGCGAACGTCACCGTGACGGAGTTGGCGCGCGAGGCGGGCGTCACCGAGCGCACTTTCTTCCGGCATTTCCCGACCAAAGAGGCGGTGCTGTTCCAGGATTACGAGACGCAGCTGGAGTGGCTGGCCGAGGCGCTGGCCGGTCGGCCGGCTTCGGAGTCGCTGTTCGAGGCGGTGCTGGCCAGCGTCGCCACTTTCCCGCACGATCTCGAGGTGGTCCGCCAGGCCGCGACCGCCCGCACCGAGTTGATCAGTGCCGAGCGCATCGCCGGCCATCTGCGGGTGGTGCAGGCTTCATTCGCCGCCGTCCTGACCGATTTTGTCCGCACCCGGAATGCCGACGTGCCCGACATCGACCTGTTCGCCGAAGTGGCCGGCTCGACCTTGGCG
The DNA here is from genome assembly GCF_003614435.1 of Mycobacterium paragordonae. Taxonomy (NCBI): domain Bacteria; kingdom Bacillati; phylum Actinomycetota; class Actinomycetes; order Mycobacteriales; family Mycobacteriaceae; genus Mycobacterium; species Mycobacterium paragordonae. Next base: position 3,559,396 of record NZ_CP025546.1, on the reverse strand, counting down.
GCGGCTCTCGTTGTGGCGGTGGAGAATTGGGGCCGCAACGGGTGTTCCGGCGATCTCGGCGAATTGGTGGCCAAGAGCTTGGATCTGGTGCGCTCCGGGCTGGCGCCGCTGGCCTGAGCGCGCCTGGCTCACCCGGCGGTGCTGCCGACGGCGGCTTCCACGAAGCGCCGCAGCGTTGCGTTACGAGCCCGCGGCAGAAAAACCAGGGAGACGGAACAGGGCGGCGCGCCCCGCAGCGGTATGAACTTCACCGCCGGGTGGATGTTGCGCCGTACCGCGACATCAGGGATGACGCCGATGCCGCGGTCGGCGGCCACCGATTCGATCCACTCGTCGAAGTTCGTTGTCTCGATTACTGTTTCGGGGCCCTGGGTGCCCGGCCAGGACCACGGGCCGGTGGTGCCGCTGGTGGTGTTGACGACGAGCGGCAATCCCGGGATCTCGGCCCAGTCCAACTCCGATCGCCGTGCCAGCCGGCACCCGACGGCGCATACCGCGACCCGCGACTCGTCGAACAGGTGCACCACCTGCACGGCGGTCGAGGTGACCTCGCCCCGCACCACGGCGACATCGACCCTGCCCTGCTGCACTGCGGCCAGCGCATCGTCGGTGCGGACCAGCTGCACCGTGGTGCCGGTGGTGCGCTCGAACCGGGCGACCGTCTGCTGCGCCCACGGATCGGGCAGCAGCCAACTGAAACCCAACCGGATGCTCGCTTGCCGCCGCACCGCATCCAAGCCCCGCTCCAATTCGGCGAGGACTCGCTCGACATGCTCCAGAAACGACTGCCCTGCCGGGGTAGCCGCCACGTGCCGCGAGCTCCGGTCGAGCAGAGGCACGCCCAGCGCGTCTTCCAACTGCGCAACCGTGCGGCTCAGCGCGGGCTGGGTGATGCTGAGTTCGTCGGCGGCGTTGGTGAACGACCGCAGTCGCGCCACGGCCTCGAAGGCGCGCAGGTGGCGCAACTCCACTCGGCCGCGCGCCACGTCCGTCATGCCTGAGAAGCATAGATGTTTCGCGACAGGCATTTCACGCCCGGATTGCCCCGGCCCGGCTTGGTGTTGACCAGGGCGAGGAGAACGGAGGACACCATGCCACTGCTGTACATCGACCTCATCGAGGGCCGCACACCGGCTGAGGTCCGGTCGCTGCTCGACGCCGTTCACGACGCGGTTGTCGATGCGTTCGGGGTACCCCCGCGCGACCGCTACCAGGTGGTGCGCAGCCATCCGGCCCACGAGACCATCGCGCTGGACACGGGTCTCGGCATCGACCGCACTCCGTCACTGGTGATCGTTCAGATGGTGAGCCGACGCCGTCCGCGCGAACTCAAGCAGAAGTTCTACGAGCTACTGGCGTCGACGCTCGCCGAGCGATGCGGACTCGACCCGGCCGATCTGATCGTCTCGATCACCGAGAATGAAGATGAGGACTGGTCTTTCGGCCACGGCCGGGCGCAGTTCCTCACCGGAGAACTGACCGCGGAGGCGCAACGATGACGCTGCACACCCGACTCACCGACTTCCTTGCCATCCGGCACCCGATCCTGCTGGCGCCGATGGCCATGGTGTCGGGAGGCCGCTTGGCGGCGGCGGTCACCGCCGCGGGCGGCCTGGGACTCCTCGGCGGCGGTTACGGCGACGCGGCCTGGTTGCGTTCCGAGATGGCCCAGGCCGGGGGTGCTCGCGTCGGCTACGGCTTCATCACCTGGAGCCTGGCGCAGGCACCCGAACTGCTCGACACCGTGCTGGCGCAGCAGCCGCCGACGGTCATGCTGTCGTTCGGCGATCTCGCGCCGTTCGCGGACCGTATCCACCGGGCGGGCGTTCCGGTGACCGCCCAGGTGCAGACCCTTGCCCAGGCGCAGCGGGCGCTGGACGCCGGCGCGGACATCATCGTCGCGCAGGGGGGCGAGGCGGGCGGGCACGGCATGAGCGTCCGTTCGACGTTCACGCTGGTGCCTGAGGTCGTCGACCTGGTCGCCGCACGCGCACCCGCGACGCTGGTGGTGGCCGCCGGAGGTGTCGCCGACGGTCGCGGCCTGGCGGCGGCGCTGGCGCTCGGTGCCGACGGGGTTCTGGTCGGCACCAGATTCTGGGCTGCTGCGGAAGCATTGGTGTCAGCGGGCGCGCACCGGCGCGCCATTGCGGCCGGCGGCGACGAGACAATCCGTACGGAGGTCTTTGACGTTGTGCGGCAACGTGATTGGCCGAAGGGCTTTGATCTGAGGCTGGTGAGCAATGCGTGGATCCAGCGCTGGCATGACAGCCCCGACGAGCTGCTGGCACGGCTGCCGGAGGCTGTCACTGCCTACCGGGAGGGGGTCGCCGCCGAAGACTTCGACGTCGACACCGTGCTGGTCGGCGAGGCCGTCGGGCTGATCCGCGAGGTCAGGCCGGCCGCGGATATCGTGACCGCGATGGTGCGCGACGCGGCCCGGATCCTCAACCGGGCCGGCGATTAGGACTGTTCGCAGATCAACTCGGCCAGCAGGCGGCGGTCGACCTTGCCGGTCGCGTTGTAGGGGATGTCGTCGACGACCGCCAGCCGTTCGGGCAGCTTGAAGTAGGCGATCATGTCCCGGCAGTGGGCCCGCAATTCCTCGAGTGTCACCGGCGCCCGCGTCACCACCGCGGCACCGACCCGCTGGCCCAGCTCGTCGTCGGACAGTCCGGCGACCGCGACGTCGCTGACCGCCGGATGCGAACGCAACGCCTCCTCCACCTCGACGGGGCCGAATTTCTCGCCACCGCGGTTGATGGTGTCGCGCAACCGGCCGCTCGGGTAGATGTAGCCGTCGTCATCCACCCGGCCCAGGTCGCCGGTGCGCAGCCATCCCGCGACGGTGTTGACCGGCGAGTTCACCCACAACTCCCCGACCGCCCCCGGCGGCACATCGGCGCCGGTGACCGGATCGACCACCCGCACCTGCACGCCCGGCAGCGGCCGGCCGACCGAGCCCGCCCGGGCCGGATCGTGGTGATCCTCCGGGGTGAGGTTGGCGAACGTGCCCAGCGTCTCGGTCTGGCCGAAAACGTTGGTGAAGGCCACATTCGGCAGTGCGGCTAAAGCCTTGCGCATCAACACGGTAGGAGCGGCGGCGGCGCCGTAGGTGATGGCGGCCAGCGACGACAGGTCGGTGGCGGTGAATTCGGGATGGTCCAGAATCCGGTGCAGCATCGTCGGCACCAGGAACATGCCGGTGACCCGGTGCCGGGCCACCAGGCGCAGCCATTCGCCGGCGTCGAACCGTCGCTGCACCACCAGGGTGTTGCCCGAGTACAGGCTGGCGAGCAAGCCCAGAGAACCGCCCACGTGAAAGTACGGCACACACATCATCACCGTCACCGCCGGCCTGGCCGGCGAAAACGGTTGTGACGTCCTGCTCAGGCGCGCCGCCAGTTGACGACTGCCGATCTCGACCGTCTTCGGCAGGCCGGTGGTTCCACTAGTGAACAGGACCATCGCCGCGCGATCCGCGTCGTCCGCGGCCGACCCCGCTGTCAGCGGCGCGTCGGCACCGATGAGTTCGGCGGCCGTCAGCACGGTCACCGACTCGGGGAGCCGATCTGCGAAGGCCTCCCCCGCCACCGCCACCGGGCAGCAACCGGCGTTGTCAAGCAGGGCGCACAACTCACCGGGCGTCAGCGCGGGGTTCATCAGTGCCGCGGTCGCCCCGACGCGGGCCGCGCCCAGCAGCGACGCGATCGACAGCAGGCTCGCCGTGTCGACGACAGCCACCCGGTCCCCGGCCGAGACTCCCGCGGCCGCCAACGCACCGGCGCACCGGCGCACGGCCGCGTCGAGTGTCCCGTAGCTGATCGCCGCACCGTCGATGATCAGGGCGGCCCGCTGCGGATCGGCGACCGCGGCGGCGTCGATGATCGTCCCGAGGTTCATGAATCCTTAGTACAGGGGCGACCAGGTAGAGGTGCGCAGCAGGCGGCTGGTCCACTGGTCACGGAGATCCAGCGCGTCGTGCAGCCAGGTCCCGGGTGTGCGGTACTCGGCCGGGATGTGGGTTCGGAGCAGGTCGAGCAGCGCCTCGGGCCGGCTGATCCGTTGCATCAGAATGACTTCGCGGCGCAGATGGCTGCCGAGGGCGGGCTGAAAGGAGGCGTCCATCTTCAGCATGGACGACGGCTGCTCGAGGCTGCGGGCGTACACCTCGCCACACCGGACGATGTACTCCTCGAATTTGTCCTCATAAGGCCACATGGTGTCTTCCATGTACAGGCTCATGTCGTGCTCGCGGCCGTCGACGGGGACCTCGTCGAAGGCCACCTCCTGCATCGGGGACCAGGGCAGCGGGACCAGCAGTTTGGCGTCGACGCCGTGGCGCAGTTCGTCGGTGTGATGCATCCAGTCGCGCAGGTCTCCGTGCTGAACTCGTTTGGTCAACCGCTCCCAGGCCGCTCCGTCGCGCACCGCCGTCACCGTGATGACGGTGTAGGCGGGTCCACTGCCTTGCGCCTGATTGGTGTACCAGAGCAGCCGCGCCTCGTCGCCGGCCGCCAGCATCGGCATCCAGCCGTCGCGGAATGCGGCCTCGAACTCGTCCTCGGAGCGCCCTCGCACCGTGTGGACTTCGTGCATGAAAAGCAACGCCCAAGACCTCCCACGCCGGCGCTGCCTTCTGAACGCCTGCTCCGTCACTTACTGGCAGGACGTTAATAGCAGGGCTTCATCCTGTCCACGGGGGGTCGACGGCGCCGTCAATTTCGGCCCGGGAGTTGCGGTGTTGGGGCGCTTCGGGTCTGCCGCGGTAGTTTCGTGACACAGAAGTTGGTGAAGGGGACGGGATGGATATCGCTTCGGTCGACGAACTGCTCACCACTACCCGTGCGGTACGCAAACGTCTCGACCTGACCCGACCGGTGGGTCGTGAGGTGATCCTGGAATGCATTCGCCTGGCGATGCAGGCGCCCACCTCCAGCAACGCACAGGACTGGCGCTGGGTCGTCGTCACCGACGCCGGCAAGCGCGCCGCGATCGCCGAAATCTATCGCAGCATCGGCGCGGAATACCTGGTCCACGCGGAGGCCAACGCCGACGACCCGCAGACCCGCCGCGTGTACCGCAGCGCGCGGAGCCTGACCGACACGCTGGCGCAGGTCCCGGTGCACGTCATCCCCTGCCTGCTGCAGCCCATCGACGAACGCAATCGGCTGGTCGCCGCGTCGGCCTGGGCATCGATCATCCCGGCGGGCTGGAGTTTCCTGCTTGCCCTGCGGTCGCGCGGCTTGGGCTCGGTATGGACGACGATGCACCTGGCTAAGGAGCGCGAGGTCGCCGAATTGCTTGGCATTCCCGACACCGTCACTCAGGCCGCCCTGTTCCCGGTGGCCTACACGATCGGGACTGATTTTCGGCCCGCCGCGCGGCCGCCCGCGGAATCGATCACCTTCTTCGATGAATGGGGCGAAGGCTGATGCAGTCCTACACCGTGCGGTTCCACGTGGATGCACCGCCGGCCAGGGTGTGGCGGGTGTTGCATCCTCCTGTGCCACCGGACGCGCCGCGGCCGCGCGTGTTGACCTGGCCCACCGGCAGCATGGAGATTCTCAACGAGGGCGACGAAGCCGGTGAGGGACTGGTCCGCACCTGCGTTTTCCCGGTGCCGAAATACCTGCTGTCCGGTGGCAAGGGGCGGTCGTGGGAGACCGTCACCGAGGCGAAAATCAACAAGGTGTCGCGTTATGTCGCGATCGGCAAGCCATTGTGGTCGCGGGCGGAGGGCTACCACCAGCTCGACGAACAGCCCGACGGCACCACCGTGCTGACCTTCCACGAGACCTACCACGCGTACAACCCGGTGCTGCGTCTGCTGCTGGAGCGTCCGGTGCACGCGCGCATTTCGCGTGACAATCTGGACACCTACGAACACGCGCTCGGTTATGCCGGCGCGGTGCGGCGACTGAACTGAACGGCGCACGGTTAGAAATGAGTTCGCCGGACCGCTAAACTAGTTACTTATGGGCTCTAAGCAAATGGCGGTTCGCTTCGGCGCCGCTGCGCTGATGATCGCCGGCTCGTTCGCATCGGTCGGCATCGCCGCCGCGGATCCCGACCCGACTCCCGAGCCGGCACCGGCTCCCGCGCCATCGGTCGCGCCGACGCCGGCGGGAGCACCCGCGGGAGCGCCCAAGACGATCATCGATCACGACGGCATCTACACCGTCGGTAAGGACATCGCACCGGGCACCTACGTCACGCCCGGACCGGTGGGCACCGGAACCTGCTACTGGAAGCGGACCGGGAATCCTGATGGCGCGCTGATCGACAACGCCATGACCAAGAAGCCTCAGATAGTCCAGATCGACCCAACCGATCAGACTTTCAAGACGAGCGGCTGTCAGCCCTGGCAGCCCACCAGTGAATCCCCGCCGCCGAATACCCCGGGGCCGCAGGTGCAAGCCGGCCTGGGAATTCTCAACGGCCTGCTCGCGCCACACGGGCCCTGATCTAGGCAGGCGGCGCCAGCGCCGCCTCGACCGTCGTGTACATCGGCAGCAGCCGGCGCAGTCCGCACGCGGCGATGGTGCGCGCGACGATCGGCTGATTGCTGACCAGGCGCAGGTTGACGCCGCGACGACGGCAGCGCACCGATTCCTGGGCGAGCACCGCGTAGGCGCAGGAGCCCAGAAAATCAAGCTCGCGGATGTCGATGACGAACGGGCCCGGTGCGATCGCGATCGCGGCGCTCCTGTTGACCAGCCGCTGCCAGATGATTTCGTTGCTGGCATCGATGTCACCGCCGACGTGGACGACCACCGCCGACCCGGTGCATTCGGTGACCGCCCGCAAACCACTGTTCGGGTCGGCGATTTGAGAACTCAGCCGCGTAGTCGAAGGACCTGGCGATGATCCGATCGCGACAGTGTTCATTCGGCAGTATCCCGTCTTCGTATGGATCTGGCATGTACAACGACGCCGGCTGGCACGGCACCCTCATACGTGTTCGTGCCGAGAGACAGCGTAATTGTTGGGCGGCGTTGAGAGGCGGTCTTCGTAAGCACGGCTTAATCAGCATATGTGCAACAGGGCCTGACAACATAGGATGTCCACACGAAATTTCCCGCTTTGCGGTGCGATTCAGCGGTTGCGGCGGCTGGCACGGCGGGTCAGCAGCGACAGCATCCAGCTAACGATCGACAAAAGGATCGCCGCCCAGATCGCCGTCCACCAAAAGTGGTCGATCTGCAGGCCCCAGTGGGTGGTGTCTTTGGTGATCTGCGCCGTGATCCACAGCATGAACGCGTTGATGACGATGTGAAAGAGACCGAGGGTCAGGATGTACATCGGAATCGACAGGATCTGCACGATCGGTTTGACGATCGCGTTGACCACTCCGAAAAGTACGGCGACGACGAAGATAATGCCGATCCGCTGGAACGTGGTGTTACCGCCGACGAAAGTCAGGCCGGGCACGAATAGGGTGACCACCCATAGCGCGAGTCCGGTCAATGCCGCGCGGAGCAGAAAAGCCACCATGCGCCGATCCTGCCACCGAACGCGCGTCGGGACGCTTAATTCAGGCCGTAGAAACGTTGGGCATTGAGGCCGCCGATTTTTTCGCGTGACTGCTCACTGATATCGGGGCGGTTCCGCAGATGCTTGGTGCTTTCCGGCCACTCCCCGTCCCAGTGCGGGTAGTCGCTGGCGAACATGATGAAGTCGTCGCCCAGCACGTCGATCACGCCGGGCAGGATCGGCTCTTCCGGTTCGCACGTCACCCAGATGTTGCCCGCGCGCAGGTACTCGTGCGGGTCGCGGCGCCAGCCACCCTCGATCCAGTCACCGCGCTTCTCGTAGTGCTCGTGCAGACGATCGATGAAGAACGGAACCCAGCCCGCGCCGGCTTCCAGAAACGCCACCCGAAGCCCGGGGTGGCGCTCGAAGACGCCGCCGGACACCAGCGCCGTCATCGCGGTCATCTGGTCGAACGGGAAGCTGATGCAGTGCACCTGGATGTAATTGGTGAAACGGTCGACGCCGATCTTGGGCAGATGGATGCCGGGCGCGCCGTGTATGCCCAGCGGCATGTTGAGATCCACTGCGGCGGCGTAGAAGCGGTCGAGGTCGGGATGGTCGAGGTTGCGGGTTTTCAGCGCCGGCGGAACCAGGGTCGCGACCAATCCCAGCTCTTTGGCCTCGGCCATGATGTCGATGGCCACCTCGCCGTGTTCGATCGGCGTCACGGCCACCCCGCGCAGCCGGCCGTGGGTCGGCTCGCAGAAATCCGCGATCCAATGGTTGTAGAGGCGCGCGAAACCGGCGGCGAAGTCGGGATCCTCGAGGCTCGGCACGCAAAGCCCGAGACTGGGATAGAGCACCATCGTGTCCAGATGATCGCGGTCGGCGTCGGCGAGCACGCCCTCGGCGCTCGAGCAGTTGATGTCGGGCGCCTTGGTGATGCCGTGCTCAGGCGGGCATCCGGCACCCGGGCCGGTGTCTTCGGGATAGTTGCGGCCCTCGATGGTCAGCCGGGGCCGCCGATCGTTACTCAGCTGCACGCGATCCGGCCAGCGCTTCAAAGCTTCGAAGGCGAGCGTCGAGTTCTCCGCGACGTGTCCATCGGCATCGATGATCCGCATGTAACCGGAACATACCCGCTCGCGCGCCGGACTCGCGGTATGGCGACACGTAGGCCACGATGCTCTCGTGACCAGACAGCGGTTGACCAGCGACCAGCGCAACTCCTTCCTGGCGGCATTCCTGGGCTGGACCATGGACGCCTTCGACTTCTTCATCGTCGTGCTGGTATACGCCGACATCGCCGAGACGTTCCACCGCAGCAAGACCGAGGTCGCCTTCGTCACGACGGCCACGCTGGTGATGCGACCGGTCGGAGCGTTGCTGTTCGGGCTGTGGGCCGACCGGGTCGGGCGCCGGCTCCCGCTGCTGGTCGACGTGCTGTTCTATTCGGTCGTGGGGTTCTTGTGCGCGTTCGCGCCGAACTTCACGGTGCTGGTGATTCTGCGGCTGCTCTACGGCATCGGCATGGGCGGCGAGTGGGGATTGGGCGCGGCGCTGGCCATGGAGAAAGTCCCCACCGAGCGGCGTGGCTTCTTCTCCGGTTTGTTGCAGGAGGGCTACTCGTTCGGCTACCTGCTGGCCAGCCTGGCCTCGCTGATCGTCATGAACGGGTTCGGTCTGTCCTGGCGCTGGTTGTTCGCGTTGAGCATCATCCCGGCGATGATCAGCCTGATCATCCGCTACCGGGTGGAGGAATCCGAGGTGTGGGAGGCCGCCCAGGACCAGATGCGGCTGACCAAGACCCGGGTGCGCGACGTGTTGCGGGACGCCAAAGTCATCCGCCGGTTCTTCTACCTGGTGTTGCTGATGACCGCCTTCAACTGGATGAGTCACGGCACCCAGGACGTCTACCCCACGTTCTTGAAGGCCTCCGTGGACCATGGCGCGGGCCTGTCCAGCGCAACCGCCCGCTGGATCGTGATCGTATACAACGTCGGCGCCATCGTCGGCGGCCTGATATTCGGAACCTTGTCGCAGCGATTCGGCCGGCGCTACACGATCGTCTTCTGTGCAGTCCTGGCGCTGCCGATCGTGCCGATATTCGCCTATTCGCGGACCGCGGCGATGCTGTGCCTGGGCTCGTTTCTGATGCAGTTCTTTGTGCAGGGCGCCTGGGGTTGCATCCCGGCGCACCTTACCGAGATGTCGCCGGACGCCATCCGTGGGCTGTACCCCGGCGTGACGTATCAGCTCGGCAACCTGCTGGCGGCGTTCAACCTGCCGATTCAGGAGCACCTGGCCGAAACCCACGGCTACCCGTTCGCTTTGGCGGCGACGATCGTGCCGGTGCTGGTGATGGTGGCGCTGTTGACGCTGATCGGCAAGGACGCCACCGGAATTCGGTTCGGGTCCTCGGAGAGCGCGTTTCTGCCGGCTAAGAGCTGAGCGCCCTCAACAGCAGGTGCATGGCAACCGTGGTCGAGCGTTCCCGGACGTCGGATCGGTTGCCGGGCAGCCTCAGGGTGCGGGTGATTTTCGGACCGTCTCCGAGCGCGACCGTGAAACACACTGTGCCGACCGGCTTTTCGTCGGTACCGCCGCCGGGCCCGGCGATCCCGGTGATGGCGACCGCGGTGTCGGCGTCGAATCGCTTGAGCGCGCCGGCCGCCATCGCTTCGGCCACCGGCTCCGAAACGGCACCGTGTTCTTCGATGAGTGCGGCGTCGACGCCGAGCAGTTCCACTTTGGCTTCGTTGGAGTACGACACCACCCCGCCGGTCACGTAGTCCGAGGATCCGGCTCGGTCGGTCAGCCGTGCCGCCAGCAGCCCGGCGGTGCAGGACTCCGCCGTGGCGATGCGGCGCCCGGCCAGCAGTCGCGCGACCAGATCGTCGACCTGAGAACCGTCCTCGGAGAAGACCTGGTCGCCATGCCGGTCGCGCAGCAATTGCGTGAGTTCTGAGTAGGTTTCGGCGGCGTCGGGCTCGTATCGTGTCACGATCTCCAGCTCGCCGCGTCGCAGGCAGGTGGTGATCTCCAGCGAAGCGAAGCCGGGAATGGCGGTCTCGGCTTCGCGCAGCGTCTCGGCCAGCCCCGACTCCGGCAGCCCGAACATCCGCACCATCTCCTGGCGGTAGACGGTTCGCCCGGCGATGGCTTCCTGCACTCCCGGGGTCTCAATTGCCTTGTGCCACATGGGTTGCAGCTCCCGTGGTGGTCCCGGCAGCACCAGCACGGCGGGCGTGCCGGGCACCACCACACCGGGCGCGGTGCCCACCGGGTCGAGGATCTGCGAGCCGACGGGAACCATGGCCTGCTTACGGTTGGCGGCGCGTACCGACTCGAACTTCCCTGGTTCCATCAGGGCGGCGAACGCGGGGTTGCGCGCCATCAGGGACTTGAGGATCTCGGCGATCCGGTTCTCCAGCGCTTCGTCCAGTTTGAGTTCGCGGCCGCAGAAGCGGGCCACCACTTCGACGGTCATGTCGTCGGCCGTCGGGCCCAGGCCCCCGCTGGTGATGATCAGGTCCACATTCTGGTCGGCCATGAAACGCAGCTGCGCCTCGATGTCGGCGGGGCGGTCGCCGCAGATGGTGATGTGCGCCAGCTCGACGCCCAGTTCCAACAGCCGGTCGGCGAGCCAGGGGCCGTTGCGGTCCTGTACCCGTCCGGTCAGAACCTCGGTGCCGGTGACCACGATTCCTGCGCGTGCGCTCACCGTGCTGAGCCTACGCATACGAGGGCATCAATTAGCCTGAGGTAGTGGCGCAGGCTCCGCGCACCCGCTATGCGCAGCGTGGCGATCTGGACATTGCCTACCAGATGATCGGAGGCGGTCCGACCGACCTTGTCGTGTTCCCGGGACCGTCGATACCGATCGACTGCATCGACACCGAGCCGTCGATGTACCGCTTCCACCGCCGGCTTGCGTCGTTCGGCCGGGTGATTCGCTTCGATCTGCGCGGAATCGGGATGTCCTCTCGCGTTGCCTCGCTGGAGATGGTTGGGCCGAAGTTCTGGGCCGAGGACGCGATCGCGGTGATGGATGCGGTCGGGTGCGAGCGGGCGGCGGTCGTCGCGCCGAGTTTTCTTGCCATGGGCGGTCTGGTGTTGGCGGCCGACTACCCGGAACGAGTACGAAGCTTGGTGATCATCAACGGGGCGGCGCGGTTGTTGTGGGCGCCGGACTACCCGATCGGAGTGCAGCCCAGCGCCACCGAGCCGTATACGTCGACCGCGATCGAACCCGACGCGGTCGAGCAGGGTTTCGACGTACTGCGCAGCGTCGCGCCGACCGTTGCCCACGACGACGCATTCCGAGCGTGGTGGGATCAGGCGGGGAACCGTGCGGCATCACCGAGTATGGCCCGTGCCTTGAGCAGAGTCGTGACCGATGCCGATGTGCGCGACACGCTGGCGCGCATCAAGGCGCCGACGCTCATCCTGCACCGCAGGGACGTGAAGTTCATTCCGGCGGAGCATGGTCGCTACCTCGGGGAGCATATTGCCGGATCCCGCTACGTGGAGGTGCCCGGCGCTGACTCGCTGTACTGGGTGGGCAACACGGGACCGATGCTGGATGAGATCGAAGAGTTCATCACCGGCGTCCGAGGCGCCGCTGATACGGAACGAGTGCTCAGCACGGTCGTCTTCACTGACATAGTCGGCTCCACCCAGCGCGCCGGCGCGCTCGGTGACGAACGGTGGCGGGACCTGCTCGACCGTCACGACGCGGTGATCCGCAGCCAGATTCAGCGATTCGGCGGGCGTGAAGTCAACACCGCCGGTGATGGATTCGTCGCGACGTTTGTCAGTCCGAGTGCAGCCATCGCATGTGCCCAGGAGATCGTCGACGCGGTGCTCTTACTCGGCATCGAGGTGCGGGTCGGCATCCACGCCGGCGAAGTCGAGGTGCGTGGTACCGACGTGGCCGGCATGGCTGTGCACATCGGCGCGCGGGTAGCGGCGCTGGCCCGACCCAGCGAGGTATTGGTGTCCTCGACCCTGCGCGAGATCGTCACCGGATCAAAGCGCACGTTCGTCGAACGAGGCGAGCACGAACTCAGGGGCGTCCCCGGGCGGTGGCGGGTGTATGCCGTCGGCGGTTAGCGCCCCGGTCCGGGGTAAGCCTTAGCGGCTGGATTGACCGGGCTCGCCGGGCTGCCCGGGCTGACCGGGTTCGCCAGGTTGTCCTGGTTGGCCCGGCTGCCCTGGTTGGCCGGGTTGTCCTGGTTGGCCGGGTTGCCCAGGTTCACCGCCGACGCCCCCGGGACCGCCTTGCCCAGGCTGACCGCCGGGGCCGCCGGCACCGCCAGGACCACCGTCGCCGCCCCGGCCGCCGTCGCCGCCCCTACCGCCGGCGCCGCCGCGACCCCCAGCACCGCCGGCCCCTCCGGCACCTCCCGCGCCGCCTGCGCCCCCGGCTCCGCCCCGGCCGCCGGGACCACCGGCTCCGGCCTGGCCCGGCTCGCCGGGCTGACCCACCGTCCCGTCGCTCATGGGACCGGTACCAATCCTGGATTTGCCTGACGAGCCATCTGTGTCCTCCGGTGGTCGAGTTCGGTGTCGCGGCAGCGCGTACGCATTAGCTGTGCCGATGCTATGCCTATCAGACGCATTCGCGGACGCCGGCCGTTTCGCCGGAACGGCCGACGAGTGGGCCGGGGAAGCGTTGCCGCGTTCGATGCAGCGGCAACCTTATTAGGGCTCGTCCGACCCTCGCCGACGGCCGCCGGCCCGCGCTAAGCGGCTCGTCAGGGCAGTGATCCGGTGATGCCGGGGTTGCCGTTTGTGGGTGCAGGCGGTCCTGAGCCTGCACCCGCCAAGCCGAAGGCCCCGGCCGTGGTTTGGCCCGGGTAACCGACCGCATATGCGTTGCCGCCGTTGCCGCCGCCGCCGCCTTTGAATCCGCCGTCCCCGCCGTTGGCGCCATTGCCACCGGTGGCCTTTCCGGGTCCATAGTTGTACGCCGACCCGCCGGACCCGCCGCCCCCGGCAAAGACGACGGCATCGCCGCCGCGACCGCCGTCGCCGCCGGTGGCGTTACCAGTGCCGATAGTTATGGTCGCACTACCGCCGTTACCACCGTTGCCGTAAATGACGACAAGGTCGTTGTAGGCGCTGCCGGCCGCCCCTCCCTTGCCTCCAGTGATGCTGTTCGCATTGAGGGCGTTAAGGATTTCCACACTGCCCCCGTTGCCGCCGCTGCCACCCGTGCCGCCTGAGCCCGGACTGCTACTGCTGCCGCCATTGCCGCCGTTGCCAGGTGTAGCGGTTCCGATGCCAAAGTTGCGGGCGGACCCGCCGGACCCGCCGGACCCTCCGCCCTGAGCGCCGGTGGCGCCGTTACCGCCGCTGCCGGCGGTGGCACTGGCCGAAGAGCTGTTGGCGGAGACACTCGCGTCGCCGCCGGTGCCACCGTTCCCGCCGACCCCGCCGCCGCCGGCCGCGCCATCCGCGCCGGCATGGCCGATTGCCTTCCCGCTTCCGTAGTTCCACGCCGAGCCGCCTTGGCCGCCGGATCCGCCGCCGCCACCGCCTATGTCGCCGTTGCCGGTGCCTCCGGCGCCGGGTGCGCCGCCGATAGCGTCGCCGGAGCCGTTGTTGGTCGCGGTACCGCCGCTGCCGCCGATCCCGCCGGTGCTGCTGGTGCCCGTGGCATTGCCACCCGCGGCACCGGCGCCGCCAATGGCCTTGTGCGTAGAGGAGGGGTGGCTGATATAAGCGTCGCCGCCGGCCCCGCCGTGGCCAGGTTGGGTGACGCCGGCGTTGTTGATGCCGTTCCCCCCGAGTCCGCCGGTGCCGCCGATCGCATCGTTCGGATTGGCGCCGTTGCCGATCTCCACGCCGCCGCCTTGACCACCGCCCCCGCCGCCGAAGATGCTGCCGGTGCCGCCTGCTCCGCCGGTGGCTGCGGTGTAATTTCCGGTTCCGGTGGTGTACGCATAGCCGCCAGACCCGCCGGACCCGCCGCTTTGACCATTGCCGCCGGCCCCACCGTTGCCGGGGGTCACAGTGGCCTTCGAGGCAGCGTTCAAGATGCGTGCATCGCCGCCGTGGCCGCCGCCCCCGCCGGTACCGCCGGGGTTGTTGATCCCCGGCGCGCCGTCGTGGCCGATGGCGTTTCCGGTGCCGTAGGCCCAACCACTCCCACCTGTGCCACCGGCCCCGGCAATGTTGCCACCCGTTCCGCCGGCACCGGGGGCGCCGCCGAGGGCGTCTCCGGTGCCGTTGTTGGTCGCGCTACCGCCACCGCCGCCTATGCCGCCGTTTTGGCCGGCGTTGCTGCCGTGTCCGCCGGTGCCGCCAATGGCGTTATGCGTGGAGAGCACGTTGTTGATGCTTGCGTCACCGCCATTGCCGCCGTAGCCGGAGCCGAAGTTGTTGGCCCCCGTACCTGCGTTCCCGCCGGTGCCACCGACGGCGTCATTCGGGTTGGCGACGTTGTTGATTTCCACGCTGCCGCCTTGGCCGCCGCTGCCGCCACCGCCGTTGATGCCGGTGCCCGTGCCGCCCGCTCCGCCAGTGCCGGGGTTGAGGTTTCCGATTCCGTCCATTCGTACATAACCGCCGGTGCCGCCGCTCCCGCCGGTGAAGCCATCGCCGCCGGCGCCGCCGTTGCCCGAGGTCGCGGTTGCCGTAGATGCGACGTTGAAAATGCGCGCGTCGCCGCCGTGACCGCCATTGCCGCCGAAGGTCCCGACGATTGCGCCGCCCGTGCCGCCGGTGCCGCCGTTACCGCCAGTGACGTTTGCGGTTCCGCTGGTGACCGCGTCGCCGCCGTCGCCGCCGGCGCCGCCGTTGTTGTTGCCGACGCCGTTGCCGCCGGCGCCGCCCTTACCGCCGGTGCCGCCCTGCGAACCGCTGTCGCCGCCGTCGCCGCCTCGACCACCGTGGCCGCCGGCCGCCGAGGCGTTCCCGCCGGCCCCGCCGATCCCGCCGTTACCGTAAACGCCGCCGCTGCCGCCGGCCCCGCCGTCACCGCCGTGAGTGGGCGAGCCTTCGCTGGTGGCGTCGTAGCCGGCCCCGCCGGTGCCGCCGGTGCCGCCGGTGCTTACTGTGCCCGCCGCGCCGGAGGCGCCGGCGGCTGCGCCGGCCCCGCCCTTGCCTCCGGTGCCCACGTTCCCGGGGTCACCGGCGGTGCCGCCGGTGCCGCCGTTGTGAACGCCGGCGTTGCCGGCGCCGCCGGCACCGCCGTCGCCGCCAGCCCCGGCGTTGCCGCCGGCTCCGCCGGCACCTCCATTGCCGTTGGCGCCCGCCTGGCCAAACAACGCCGAGCCTTTGCCGCCAGCCCCGCCGGCACCGCCGTCGCCGCCGAGTGCGCCGTTACCGCCCTTGCCGCCCGGGTCGCCCATCGCGCCCGCGGTGACGGCGGCCGCGCCGGTGCCGCCGTTGCCGCCGGTTCCGCCGACCCCGCCGGCACCGCCCACGCCACCCGGACCACCGTTGCCGTACAACGTCCCGCCGCTACCGCCAGCTCCCCCATTACCGCCTAGCCCGCCCGCGGTTCCATTGTTGCCGAGGGCGCCAGGTCCGACCGGGGCACCAATCGTGCCAGCCACACCGGCGCCCCCGGCCCCGCCCGCACCACCGTTGCCCCACAGCCCTGCGTCACCGCCCCGGCCGCCGGCCTGACCTGGCGCACCCGATCCGCCGTTGCCGCCGTTGCCCCACAGGATCCCGCCGGCCCCGCCGTTGGCACCGGTCCCCGGCGCGCCGTTGGTGCCGTCGCCAATCAAGGGGCGTCCCAACAGGAGGTTGGTGGGCGCATTGATCACGCCCAGAACAGCGTCCACGAGGGTTTGCAGCGGGTTGGCGGCAGCTGCCTCAGCGGCCGCATAAGCATCCCCTGCGCCGCTCAGCGCCTGCACGAACTCGCTTTGGAATGCCGCCGCTTGCGCGCTCAGCGCTTGGTACTCCTGAGCGTGCCCGGAGAACAACGACGCGATCGCCGCCGAGATCTCGTCACCGGCGGCAGTCATCACTTGGGTAGTGGGGACCGCAGCGGCAGCGTTGGCCGCCGTCAGCGACGAGCCGATGCCCGCCACGTCCGTTGCCGCCGCCGACAGAGCTTGTGGATACGCCAGTAAATACGACATGGGTGCCTCCCGAATGGCCACCATCGCCCGAATATTTGTGAAGTTTGTATGAGTTCTACTCTGGTATTGCGGGAAAGACCTGACTTTGGTCCAAGTATTCATTTTTTCTGTTATGAGCTTCGAACGCTACTCCAGCAGTTCCGCCGCATGCTGAAATAGCTTCGCGCACAACAATTCCGACGCAGCGAAGCGCACCGTGAGGCTGCCGCCCCAGAAATTCATCTACTTTTCTGACAGATACCGCTCGACGGATTGCACCTTCTGCGTCATCGCGTCTGTCGTTCCGGCCCGCATATCCGCCTTGATCACGGTGCTGACGCGGGGTGCCCGCGCGGCCACCGCCTCCACCGCCCGCTGCACCACGGCCATCACTTCCGCCCAGCTGTCGCCCTCGATCACGGTGAACATCGAATCCGTCTTGTTGGGCAAGCCCGACTCACGAACCACCCGGACCGCCTCGGCGACGATCTCGCCGACGGCCTCACCCACGCCCATCGGGGTGACCGAAAACGCAACCAGCACAGACACGTCACGAGCCTACCGAGCCTCGTCCACGAAAGGGCATGGCAGCATCATGGCGATGCGAGTTCTGGTGCAACGGGTTTCCTCGGCAGCGGTGGTGGTGGACGACCGGGTCGTCGGTGCCATCCGGCCGCCGGGCCAGGGCCTGCTCGCCTTCGTCGGCGTCACCCACACCGACGGACCCGACCAGGCCCGGCGACTGGCCGAAAAACTCTGGACGCTAAGGATTCTCGACGATGAGAAGTCGGCCTCTGACGTCGGCGCACCGATCCTGGTGGTCAGCCAGTTCACCTTGTACGCCAACACCGCCAAGGGTCGTCGCCCGTCCTGGAACGCGGCAGCACCCGGCGCGACGGCTGAGCCGTTGGTAGCGGCGTTCGCCGAAGCGCTCCGCGAATTGGGCGCACACGTCGAAACCGGGACCTTCGGCGCGCACATGCAGGTGGAGCTCGTCAACGACGGGCCGGTGACCGTTTTGCTGGAACTTTGACGGGTACGTTCGCTGTATGACGACACCTGATTTCGGATCCCTGCGTTCGGACGACGACCAGTGGGACATCGTCAGCGGTGTCGGCTATACCGCCCTGCTCGTTGCCGGTTGGCGCGCGGTGCACGCCCTGAGTGCACGGCCGCTCGTGCGCGACGAGTACGCACAGCACTTCATCAAGGCAACCGCGGACCCCTATCTGACCGGATTGCTCGAGAATCCGGGCAGTTCGGACGACGAAACCACCTTCCCGCGCCTGTACGGCGTGCAAACCAGGTTCTTCGACGACTTCTTCACCAACGCCGGCGAAACGGGCATCGAGCAGGCGGTGATCGTCGCCGCCGGCCTGGACACCCGCGCGTACCGCCTCGACTGGCCCTCGGGGACAACGGTTTTCGAAGTCGATCTGCCGAAGGTGCTGGAATTCAAGTCGCGGGTGCTCGACGACCTCGGCGCCCGGCCCGCGGCCCATCGGGTCGAGGTAGCGGCGGACCTGCGTGGCGACTGGACCGCCGAACTCACCAGGGCCGGCTTCGACCCGAAGGTGCCGACCGCCTGGTCGGTGGAAGGGCTGCTGCCCTACCTGACCGGCGATGCCCAGGAAGCCCTGTTCGCCCGGATCCACGAACACAGCGCACCGGACAGCCGCATTGCCACCGGTGCTCTGGGTTCACGTCTGGATCACGACCAGCTCGCCGAACTGGAACGGGCGCACCCCGGTGTCGACATGTCCGGGGATGTCGACTTCTCCGCGCTCACCTACGAGAACCCGGCGGATCCGGCGCAATGGTTCGAAGAGCACGGCTGGTCTGTCGAGCCGGTCCGCAACACCCTCACTCTGCAGGCCGGCTACGGGCTTACCCCGCCGGCCGTCGACGTGAAGGTCGACAGCTTCATGCGTTCGCAGTACGTGACGGCGACCCGTTGACCAACTAAGACGCGGCGACGTGGCGTCGGTAGTAGCGGCGGCCGTGCACGCGCTGATAGTGCCACGCCGCGGCTGGCAGTGCCCCACGCTGGTGCAGCCAAAACCCCTCAGGCGCAGCTAAACTCGGCGCGGAGCGCCCCACGGAGACGTCCGCGACGACGACCCCCTCACCGTCGTCCGCAGCGGCCAGCACCGTGCCGTCGGCGGCGACGATCATGGTGCCGCCCTCGAACCGGCCCGCGTACCCCAACGGCAACCACGGCATGCGGCACCGCAGGCTGCCGACGTGCGCCGCATGTAGGACGGGGGCACCCACGAAGCCCGCGAACGACGCCGCTGCCTGCCGGGCCGTCGCCGCATTGCGCCGTTCCATCCGCCGAAAGATCGTCCGGGGCCACCAGTCAGGGATCGACCACCAGCCCGAGCCCGTCATCGCCAAATCGATGCGGCCACGCAGGCGACGCACCGTCTGGGTGCGCATCAACTCCCAGCACACGGCCGCGCCCACCGTCAGGTCGCCGGCCTGAATCACCCCGTCATCGTCGCCGCCGACGTAGAAAGCGTTCTCCCACATGGTCGGAAGATCTTTGTCGTGCCGGCCGGCCACGCCGTCCTGCGTGACAAGCAGGTACGTATTGCGCACATTTCCGTCGGGGTCCCGGATCAACATCGATCCACCGATCAGCACCTGGTGCCGGCGCGCCAGAGCCGACAGCAGTTCGGTGGCCTTGCCGTCGACAGGCAGCGCGGCATCAGCCAATTCCGGCCAGAACCCGATACCGGTGGTGAAGAACTCCGGCAACGCGATGGTTCGCGCGCCTGCGGCGACGGCGTCCTCGACCAGACGCTCGACGGTGGCCAGGTTGGCGTCGACATCGGCCGGCACTGCCTCGAGTTGAATTGCGGCACAGCGCATGGAGGCCATGCTGCCACACGCCGCTAGGGCGTCAACAAGATCTTGACGTCATCGCCGGAACGAGCCGCGGCGGTCGCGTAGCCTTTCGCGGCATCGTCGAGCGGCATTGTCGTGGTGAAGATTCCGTCGACGTCCAGGCGGCCCGATTGCAGCAGGGGGATCAACTCCGGCCAGGTGCGCTGCACCGGCGCGGTGGTCCATCGCACCGTGATACTGCGGATCAGGCACGCCAGCGCCGGAAAGGGGAAGGGCTGCAGGTCGTGCACTCCGACCACCGATACGGTGCCACCCGGTCGCACCGCGTACAGCGCATCGGTCAACGACGCGTCCGTCGCGACGGCGTCGATCACCGCGTCGGCGCCGCGCCCACCGGTCGCGGCCAGGATCGATTCCACCGTCGAGGATGCGACCGGCGTGGCACCCCAATCAGCGGCCCGCTGCAGCCGCCCCGGCACCCGATCGACCGCGAAAACCGTTGCGGCGCCTTGGGCGAACGCGCTGCGCAGCGCGCACAGTCCGACCGCGCCCAGGCCGATCACCGCCACCGTGCCGCCGAACGGAATGTCGGCCCGCTGGGCCGCCGCCCACCCGGTCGCCAGGTTGTCGGTGAGCAGCAACGCCTGCTCGGTGCTGATGCCCTCGGGGATCTTGCGCACCTGGAAATCGGCGGCGTGCACGGCGAGCAGATCGGTCTGAGCGCCGGGAAGCGCGCCGCCGCCGAAGATCTGCAGACCCTGATGGCACATCACCGGGTCATTGGTGGCGCACCCCGGACACCTGCCGCACCCGGCCACCGAGGACACCAGAACTTCGTCACCGACCTGGACGGATCGCACCTCCGGGCCGGCCTCGACGATCGTGCCGACGGCTTCGTGGCCCAGTGGAACCGGTTCGGCCAGCGGATAGTCGCCCTCGTAGAAATGCAGGTCGGACCCGCAGATCCCCGCGGCCCGCACCGCCACGATCACGCCGTCCGGCCCGGTCAGCGCAGGGTCGGGCCGGGTGTCCACCCGGATGCTGGCAGGCCCGTCGATGACTACCGTGCGCATGGGCTCATTTCTCCTGTCGCAGAACGAAATCGGACCAGTCCGGATCGCGCACCGCGGCCCAGTATTCGTTGAGGCGCCACGGGCTGACGGTGTGGATCTCGCCGTCGGCGTTCTTGAAGTAGGAGTGCTTGACGGCGGGGTGCGACCACACCATCTGCTTGATCTCGGCCTGAGTCCGCTGATGCCACTGCTCGGCGGCCTCGGCGGTCGGCTCCAGCGCGACGATGTGGTCCTCGGCCAATTGCTGCAAACACAGGTTGATGTATCGCATTTGCAGTTCCGACTGGAAGATCAGGCTGCCGCCGTGCGCCAGGTGGGTGCCCGGCCCGTACACCAGGAAGAGGTTGGGAAACCCCGGCACGGTGATCCCCAGGTGCGCGAATGGCCGTCTCCCCCACAACTCGTGCAGGTCAATTCCGTTGCGGCCGCTGATCTTCAGTGGCCACAGCACATCGGTGTGCCGGAATCCGGTGGCGTACACGATGATGTCGACCTCGTGTGTCACCCCGTCTTCGGTGACGATGCCGCCCGGCGTGATCCGCTCGATCGGGGTCCGCGCCAGTTCGACGTTGTCGCGCTGCAGGGTCTTCAGCCAACTCCCGTTGTCCTGCAACGTGCGCTTGCCGGTGGCCGGGTAGTCCGGCATCACCTTGGTCAACAAGTCCGAGCCCTCGTCGACCTGGCTGGTGATCCACTGGCTGAACATCATCCGGGCGGCCGCATTGATGTCACTGACCGCGTAGTCGCGGTCCGCATAGTCCGGGTCAGCCCGGGCCGCATCCAGGCCCTTGTCGGCGCCCGGCCACAGCAGCAGGAATCGATACCACCGGCCGTAGTACGGCAGGTGCCGCATCGCCCAGCGCACACCGTCGCCGACCTCGTCGTGATACATCGGGTTGGGAAACATCCACTGGGCGGTGCGCTGAAAAACCGTCAGGTGCTCGACGATTCCGGCGATCGCGGGAGCGATCTGGAACCCACTGGCGCCGGCGCCGACCAGGGCGACGCGTTTGCCGGTCAGGTCCACCGAGTGATCCCAGGCCGCAGAGTGGAACGCCGGCCCCGCAAAGGACTCGGCCCCCTCGAATGCGGGGACATAAGGCCTGTTGAGCTGGCCGACTGCCGTGATGACCGCTCGCGCCTGCACCGTGGTGTCCACGCCGTCGGCACCGTGCAGCGCCACATTCCAGACGCCGGCGGCGTCGTCCCATTCCGCGCCGAGGACCTCGGTATTCCAGCGGACATTGCCGCCCAGATCATGCTTGGACATCACCGCGGTGAAGTAGCTCTGCAACTCGGGTTGTTCGGCGAAGAAATGCGTCCAGTCGTTATTGGGTTCGAAGCTGTAGCAGTAGAAATGATTCGCGACATCCACCCGGGCGCCGGGATAGCTGTTCTCCCACCAGGTTCCGCCGGGGCCGGCGTTCTTTTCGACGATGGTGAACGGGATGTTTGCCTGCCTGAGCCGGATTCCGGCCAGAATGCCCGATTCGCCGCACCCGATCACGACAACCGGGAGATCCGCCGTCATGTCGATCGGCAAGGCCGCCGGCCGACGTGGGTCTTCTCCCTCGAGGTCCATTTCCTCGCGGGCCAGCGGCAGGTAGTCGTCGGGAACGTGCTCGCAGGCCGTCCAATCGATCATTTCCCGGATGAGTTCGTCGCTCAGCGGCGGCGGTTCCGGACAGCCGCGATCACGGTAGTCGGTGAGTACCGCCAGCGCCTCGACCCGCGCCCGGGCCTTGTCCTCCTCAGACATGAACCCCTGCACCTCGTTGAGGAACAGGCCCATCTGCTTGAAGTCACGGATGAAGCGGGGGTCGCCGGTGATGTGTACCAGTGACAGCAGCAACGTCGGGATGCTGACGTCTTCGAGTGCGGCTGCGATTTCCGCTGTGGGCGTGGTGAAGGGTTCCCCGGCGTACCGGCTGCGCATCGCGGGTGATCCTTTCGGTGGATGCAATTACGCTACGCTTCGGTTCGTAATTGGCAGCCTTACCGTACCCGCGGTGCTGCGCCGCGATCAAGAGTGGTTCTGGCTGCCCACGCGGCGGCGTGCAACGATCTGCCGGTGAGGCACGCGGGTGAGACCGTCGTCAAGGTGGCGTTGGTAATCGGGATTTGTCTGGGCGGCGCGGCGGCGCTCACCTCGGTGTTTCCGGCCAGCGCTCGGTGGACGGAACCCTTCGTCTGCGACAACGGGTACGAGTTGGCCTACCGCACCTCGCGCTACACCCAGTCGTCCAATCGCACCAGCACCAGCGTGCACTTCCAGTGCCTGGCTGACGTCCACGGGTACGACGCAAACGTCCTCCTGATCGGCGCGCTGCAGACGATTTTGGTGGCGTTCGTGCTGGGCGTCGCACTTCTCACCGCGCGTGTCATCGCCAGCCGGCGTGACGGCCGCAACCAGGCCGACGCTTGACGACGCGTCGTAGTCGGCGCCGTTCCCGCACAACTGGGCCGGATTGCGAAAGAATACGGCGGTCACTTCCATTCGCAATGGCCTCGGTTCTCTCGCAAATGAGCTAGGTGGGCACCCGATGGCACCGCTTCTCACCGCCTGCAGCGCGTTCCTGCTGGCCGTGCTGTGGATGGACCTCATCTTCGACGTGCAGGTGTTCGAACACCGTGACGGTGACGCGGAACTGCCCGAGCCCGTGCTGGCGTCGATCGCGGGCTACTACCGCCGCGCCACCACGACCTCCCGGCCGATGAGTCGGCTGATCGCCCTGGTGATGCTGATCTTGTTGGGCGCGTTGGGCTTTCAGGCGTCCTACGGCCGCGACCCGGTATGGCTCCTGGTGATATCGGGCTGCGCCGCAGGGCTTCCGGTGGCACTGGCCCTGATGCACACCGTCCCCAGTGCGGTCCGCCTGGGCAGCCGCGTCGACGCTCCGGCAGAGCAGAGCCGCCTCGCTCGCGTGGTCTGCCGAGACCACCTCGTCTGCTTCGCCTGCATGCTCGGCTTCCTGGGTTTGTGGGTCGTGCGCGGCCTGTCGATCTGAAGGGGCCTAGTTCGAACAAACCGGACCTGGCTGGTCTCGTCGGCGATACTGGTAGTAAACTAGAACACGTTTCAATTTCTTGCATCGGTCTCGCGCCCCACAGGAGTAGGCATGCACACCGCCCTATGCGATCAACTCGGTATCGAGTTCCCGATCTTCGCTTTCACCCACTGCCGCGATGTCGTCGTCGCTGTCAGCAAAGCCGGCGGGTTCGGCGTGCTGGGCGCGGTCGGCTTCACGCCCGAGCAGCTGGAGATCGAACTGAACTGGATCGACGAGAACATCGGGGACCACCCCTACGGCGTCGACATCGTCATTCCGAACAAGTACGAGGGCATGGACGCTCACCTGTCGGCCGAGGAACTGGCCGACACGCTGCGCAAGATGGTGCCGCAGGAGCACCTGGACTTCGGCAAGAAGATTCTTGCCGATCACGGCGTTCCGGTCGAAGACAGTGACGGGGACAGCCTGCAGCTGTTGGGCTGGACGGAGGCGACCGCCACCCCGCAGGTCGAGGTCGCGCTCAAGCACCCGAAGGTGACGATGATCGCCAACGCGCTGGGCACCCCTCCGGCCGAGATGATCAAGCACATTCACGCCGAGGGCCGCAAGGTGGCGGCGTTGTGCGGTTCGCCGTCGCAGGCCCGCAAGCACGCGGACGCCGGCGTCGACATCATCATCGCTCAGGGCGGCGAGGCCGGTGGTCACTGCGGTGAGGTCGGCTCAATTGTGTTGTGGCCCCAGGTGGTCAAGGAGGTGGCACCCGTGCCCGTCCTGGCCGCCGGCGGCATCGGCAGCGGCCAGCAGATCGCCGCGGCGCTGGCACTGGGCGCGCAGGGCGCGTGGACCGGTTCGCAGTGGCTCATGGTCGAGGAATCCTCGAACACCCCGGTTCAGCAGGCCGCGTACATCAAGGCGGGCAGCCGGGACACGGTGCGCAGCCGCTCGTTCACCGGCAAGCCGGCCCGGATGCTGCGCAACGACTGGACCGAGGCCTGGGAGCAGGCGGACAACCCCAAGCCGCTCGGGATGCCGTTGCAGTACATGGTTTCCGGCATGGCGGTGCGGGCCACCAACCGGTACCCCAACGAGTCGGTCGACGTCGCATTCAACCCGGTGGGGCAGGTCGTCGGTCAGTTCCAGAAAGTGGAGAAGACCGCCACCGTCATCGAGCGGTGGGTGCAGGAGTACCTGGAGGCCACCACGCGGCTGGACGAACTCAACGCCGCCGCCGCGATCTAAGCTCAGTCCAGGTCGTCGTCTTTACCGGTGAAGACTTCCTTCACCCGGTCGACGGCGTGGGTGCCGATTTCGATCGAGTTCTGCACGATGCCGCTGGCGCCACCGGCGATGTCGCCGCGGATGATGTCGCTGGCGTGCTCGACGATGTCCGATGCCTTCTCGACGGCGTTGGTGGCGATGTCGCGGACGGCGTCGACGGCATCTTTGGGATCGAAGGCCATGGTGGATCTCCTGTTCGTTGGCTTGCTCTTAAATATCACTGCTGGATGTGACTGTTGGGTATGACTGTAGGTGCCGACGTCAGTAGTCGACGAGGGTGCGCCAGTAGTCCTCGGGAATCTCACCGCCGGAGCGCAATATCCGCGCCAGCCCCGCGGCCATCGCGATTCCGAGAAGACCCAGCCACAATCCTGCCAGCCCGATGACCCACCACAGCACAGTGGTCACCGCCGGCCACGGCGACACCACGGCCAGCACGGGGGCGAAGAAAAACCCGGTGCCGATGTACCACGCCGAGCCGGCGCGGTCAGACGCCAGCACGAACCGCAGCCACCGCGGAATCGGGGCGGCTTCGACGGACATCGGGATCAGCCGGGCTACGGCTCGGGCGGGAAGAAGCCGGCGCCGGTGAACCAGCCCTCCTGCCAACCCTGCGCGCCCAGGCACAGCATCGGCAGTCCGGCCGGCGACTGGGCCGCCACATTGGGCGCCGGACAAGGCGCGCCGATCTGTTGCACACCGCGAAGCGGGTAGGAGATGACCCAGTATCCGGTGGTGGCCGCCGGGAACTGGTTGGGCGGCGGGAAGTGGCAGGCCTCGGCCTGGCCGCTGGGGCCGCGTCCGAAGATGAAACGTTCGTAGTTGTCGCACGGCGCACCGAGCGACGCGTCGTAGTTCATCCCCGGTACGTCGCCCTCCCAGCGTCCGTTGTCGGCACTGGCGACCGGTGCTACGCCGATCATCGAACCCGTGATCGCAGCGGCGGCGAGCAATTCGCGAATCATGTCTTCGCTAGTCCTTTCCTGGCACCGGTGCCTCGTTCCTCAAGAGCATATCGTTTGCTGCAGTCGCCACAAGGGCGTATCGGGAGCCGGAATCCACGGTCGCCGGCGTAGCCACTCAGCGCGGCCGGACTGCGCGGCTAACCCAGGACCGGAGCCAAAAGCGGAGCCAGAACCGGGCAGGTGTTCGCCGGCGGGATCAGATGGAGTACCGAACCGAGCGCACAGCTCAGCACGGACGGCCCGGTGACGCTCGGCTGGCCAAAACTCAACGACAGTCCGGGATTCAGCGACGGGACGTAGGGATAGGTGTCCGGCAGATACGACGGCGGCAACAACCCGATGTCGACAAGGGCTGCCTGCGGTCCCTGTACCGCTCCCTTGGCCAGGTCGAAGGTGACGGTGAAGGGGTCGATCACCTGCCACAGCCTCGCCGGCGTAGGCACGTTCGGGTAGTCGGCGCCGATACCGATGTTGCCGTAGCCGAGGTCCACGAGCACCCGCAGGTCCGGCTGGATCAAGTCGGCGAGCGGCGGCCCGAGCAGGGGGATGTCGCGGATCGGCTGCAACAACGGCAGATTCTGTGTCAACCACATGTAGTACTGGGTATTGCCGGTGTATCCGGGCGCCGTCGGCAGCAGCAGGGCGCTGCCGACCTCGGCTGCCGTCAGGTACTGATAGGTCGGGTGCAGGTAGAAGTAGCCCATCAGGGCGTTGAGGTCTGACAACACGTGCAGCGGGTATTGCGGCGCGTTGGCCACGCCGTCGTACTGAATCGTGTACATGGAGGTCGGGTAGGGGCTGTTCGGTGGGGTTGCCCCGGTGAACGGCACGTCCAGGAACGGGATGTAGAAGCCGGGGAAGCGCGCGAGTATGCCGCCGTCGGGAGCGTTGGGGTTGCTCGCCAGCACGAAGGACAGTTGGCCGGCATGCGGTGCGCCCATTGCCATCAGCGCGTTGATCTCGTTGGTGGCGATGGCCGCGCTCTGCGAGTAGCCGAACACGACGACGGAATTGCCCAGCGTGTTGATCTGATGGTTGATCTCGTCGTTGAGCAGGGTGACGCCCTGGGCGACGGACTGGCCGAATGTCAGGGTTCCGTTGTTGGGCCAGAATTGCTCGGGCGTGTACAGCCCTTGTGGAACGGCCCCCGGGAATCGGGGCTGAATGTAGGCCTCGTTGATGGCCGCCACGTATTCGGGAATGGGTTGCGGATTGTCGTTGCCCCCCATGATCAGTGCCGTCAGTGGATCGACGGACGCGGTCTGCGCGAATCCGGTAAGCAGGGATGCGTTCGCCGCCTCCGCGTCCGCATACCACCTCGCGGCCGCCGCAAGCGCCGCATCGAATCGGGCCTGGAATGCCGTCGCCTGCTCGGCCACGGCTTGAAATTGGTTGCCGTACAACGACATTACGTCTGCAATCGCGAGTGAGACCTCGTCCTCGGCGGCGGCGAGCACTCGGGATATCGGTGCCGCCGCGGCCGCGCTGGCCCCGTCGATCGCCTCCCGGATCCCGGTCAGATCCGCGGCGGCGGTCGCCAACGTTTCCGGAGCGCTCAGCACAAACATGTCCACCTCGGTCATCTGCCTACGAGGTCAATGAAACGGCCGACCTGACGCTCCTGCTAGTGCCGAAAGTCCCCGTCGGACTGCCCGGTGAGGGGTCCGGCGTGAACACGTTTCAGTTCGGCTTCGGCGTCTTTTGTCCGCAGGCTTCCCAAGTGTGGTGTAGCAAGGAATTATTGGCACCGGACGACCACGCGAACACGGTTACGAGGAGTAGGCAATTGTCAACGACGCCAGCCGAACCGCAAGCAAAGCCGAACCTGCCGCCCGGGTTCGATTTCACCGACCCGGACATCCACGCCGAGCGTCTGCCGATCGAGGAACTGGCCGAGCTGCGCCGGACCGCCCCGATCTGGTGGAACGAGCAGCCCTACGGGGCGGGCGGTTTCGACGACGGCGGTTTCTGGGTGGTCACCAAGCACAAGGACGTCAAGGAGATCTCCCGGCGCAGCGACGTGTTCTCCAGCCTGGCCAAGACCGCACTCCCCCGCTACAAGGACGGAACCGTCGGCGAGCAGATCGAGCGGGGCAAGTTCGTCCTGCTCAACCAGGACGCACCACAACACACCCACCTGCGCAAGATCATCTCCCGCGGCTTCACGCCTCGCGCCGTCGAACGGCTGCGTGACGACCTTGCCGAACGTGCCCGCCGCATCGTGGAGGTGGCGGCCTCGCAGGGTTCCGGCGACTTCGTCGAGCAGGTGTCCTGTGAGCTGCCGCTGCAGGCGATCGCCGGCCTGCTGGGTGTTCCGCAGGAAGACCGGATGAAGCTGTTCCACTGGTCCAACCAGATGGTAGGCGACCAGGATCCCGAGTTCGCCACCAACGACGCCATCACCGCCTCGGTGGAATTGATCATGTACGCCATGCAGATGGCCGCCGACCGCGCGCAGAACCCCGGCGAGGACATCGTCACCAAGCTGGTCCAGGCCGACGTCGACGGCCACAAACTCTCCGACGACGAGTTCGGCTTCTTCGTCATCCTGCTGGCCGTGGCCGGCAACGAGACCACCCGCAACTCGATCACCCAGGGCATGATGGCCTTCACCGACTTCCCGGACCAGTGGGAGCTCTACAAGCGGGAGCGTCCGGTGACCACCGCCGACGAGATCGTCCGCTGGGCCACGCCGGTCACCTCGTTCCAGCGCACCGCGCTCGAGGACTTCGAGCTTTCGGGTGTGCAGATCAAGAAGGGCCAGCGAGTGGTGATGGTCTACCGCTCAGCCAATTTCGACGAGGACGTGTTCGACGACCCGTTCACCTTCAACATCAAGCGCGATCCCAACCCGCACGTGGGATTCGGTGGCACCGGTGCGCACTACTGCATCGGCGCCAACCTGGCCCGCATGACGATCGACCTGATGTTCAACGCGATCGCCGACGCCATGCCCGACCTGGAATCGGTCGGCAAACCCGAGCGGCTGCGGTCGGGCTGGCTCAACGGAATCAAGCACTGGCAGGTGGATTACCACACCGAGGGAACAGCTCCCGGCCAGCAATGCCCGGTGACCCACTGAGCGACAGAGAGCAACATGCCCACTCATAAGGCTGTCCATGTTCAGTCGGCCGGCGCGCCACTCGAGCTCGCCGAAGTCGAGACCTCCCCGCCCGGACGCGGCGAGGTGCGCATCGCGGTGACCGCCTGCGGCATCTGCGGTACCGACGCGCATTTCGTCAACGGCGGATTCCCGGGTATGTCATGGCCGCTGACCCCCGGCCACGAAATCGCCGGAACCATAGCCGAACTCGGCGACGGCGTCGAAGAATTCGCGGTGGGTGACCGCGTCGCGGTCGGCTGGTTCGGTGGCAACTGCAATCATTGCGACCCGTGCCGCAAAGGCATTCTGATCCACTGCGCCAACGGCAAGGTGCCGAGCTGGCAGTATCCGGGTGGCTACGCGGAATCCGTGACCGTTCCGGCCACCGCACTGGCCCGGATCCCGGACGGGCTCAGCGATGTCGAGGCCGCGCCGATGGGCTGTGCGGGCGTCACCACCTACAACGCGCTGCGCCACACCAGGGCGCTGCCCGGTGACCGGGTCGCGATCCTCGGTGTCGGCGGCCTGGGGCACCTGGGCGTGCAGTGGGCGCGTGCCATGGGATTTGAAACGATCGCCATCGCGCGAGGCACCGGCAAAGCCGAGGACGCCAAGAAACTGGGCGCCCACCATTACATCGACTCCACCAGCGTGAACGTCGCCGAGGCTTTGAGCACCTTGGGTGGGGCCGCGGTTGTGCTTGCCACAGCAGGCAATTCGCAAGCCATGGCCGATACGGTCGGCGGCCTGCTGCCACAGGGCGAGCTGGTCACCATCGGGGTGACGCCGGAGCCCCTGCCGATCAGTCCCGTGCAATTGATCACGCCCGGGCTCAGCATCATCGGTCATCCCTCGGGGACCGCGAAAGATGTCGAAGAGACAATGCATTTCGCGTTGCTGTCGGGTGTGCGCGCCTGGATCGAGGAGCTGCCGCTGGCGCAGGCCGCCGACGGTTACGCGGCGCTCGAACAAGGCCGGGCCCACTACCGCACCGTTCTCACCGTCTGACCCGTGGCCACCGACGACGACGCCGTGTGGACCTTCGATGCTGCCGACGGCGAGTTGACTCTGCACACCGGGGTTGCCGGTCGCGCGGCCCGAATGGGCCACCGGCTCACGATCGCGCTCACCCGGTGGCAGGCGAGCGTCAATTGGGTTGGTGGACAGCCTGATACGGCAACCCTGGTGGTCGAGGTGGACTCGCTCGAGGTGCTGCGCGGTGAGGGCGGCGTGAAGGGCCTGTCCGGGCCGGAGAAGACGCTGGTGCGGGCTAATGCCCTGAAGTCGTTGTCCGCGAGCAAGTTTCCCGAGATCCGCTTCGAAGCGGACTCCATCGACAAGACCGCCGACGGCTACCGACTGGCCGGGAAACTGCAGATTCGGGGTAAGCAGCGCGACCACGTCGTCGACCTGCACACCGAGGAACTGGACGACTCGTGGCGCCTGTCGCTGGAGTCCGCGGTTCGTCAGTCCGATTTCGGCGTCAAGCCTTATTCACTGCTGATGGGATCGCTGCAAGTGGCCGACGAGGTGACGGTGTCGTTCGCCGCGACGCGCCGCAAGGCCTGAACCGATTACTCCGGCGGGCGCCCCGGTTCCGCGAAGGTGCCGGGGATGTGTTCGAGCACTCGACTGAGCCGCAACGGGCCTTCCACGGGTTCCTCAGCATCCGGGTCGGGCACGGCCGCGGCGGACGGGCCACCCGGCGCCGATTCCTGAACCTGCTCGCCGGAGGTGAGCCGCACCGGCTCCTGCTGCACCGGTGGCGCGACCGGAATCGCTTGCGCGGGAGTCGGAACGGGCGGCTGTACGGGAGGCTGAACGGGAGGTGAGGCCACCGCCTCGGCCATCGGCGCGGTGGACTTGTGCACCGGCCGGGACGGGGCGGAATCCTGGCCGGGGGCGAGTTGCAGGCCCACCGCCAGCGAGACCGACGCCACGAACGTCACCGCGGCGGCGGCCAAGGTGGTCGCCGCGCCGGCGTACTGACGCGAGCGCACCGGAACGGCGGCGACGGGCACGGCAGCGCCGGCCGCCACCAGTTCGGCGTCGGTGAACTCCGTGCTCTGTGCGGCCGCCAGCGCGGCGCCGCGGGCGACGGTCACCTGCGCCATGGTCTGGGCGAAGACCGGGACCGGCAGGGCGTTCTCCAGCTGCCAGGAGAAGTCGCTGACGTCGTGCTGGGAACCGACCACCACCACGCCACCGGGGCGCCAGGTGCTGCGGTCGAACATTCCGGTGAGCCAGGAGGTCAACCCGTCGTAGCCGCCGCGCACGTGCTTGACGGCGGTCTGCGTCTCACCGTCGTGCGTGTCCACCATGACCACGGTCGCCCACTCGCGCTCGAGGATGCATACAGCGGTCTGCTCGTAACCGATCACCGGCGCGATGGCCTGCGCCAGCGTTTCGACGGCCTCGAGCTGGCGGATGGGCACAACGTTGTCGAATCCTGCGTCGGTGAGGGCCTCCTGCAGCAGTGCGGCCTGGGCCGAGGCTTCATCGCTCCAGGTCACGCCGACGACCCGCAACCGGTGGCCGTCGGTCTCGGCGACCTCGCGGGCCCGCAGTACTTCGGCGGTCACCTGCTGTGCGGTGCCGACGGCACGGATCCCGTGGCTGTGCTGCGACCCGTCCTGCAACTGCACTTCACGGTGGTCAAGGATGGCGCCGTCGGCTCCATGCCCTTCAGCAAGGACCCACCCGACGGTGGTCGGCGTCACCGATAGCCCAAGTACCGTGTCCAAATCTCGCACCTCAATCATTCCCGGAGCCGGCCGCGCGCTCGTCCGTGCCGCGGGCACCAAGGGGCAAGGTGCTGGGGCGCGGGAGTGCCGGAATTGCCCGGGATAGCTGTCTGCAGTCGGATTGCTCCGAGCGAGCCTACGCGCTCGAAGCGAGTACGTCTTGGCCGGTGTTCAACTTCCCGGGAAACCCGCAGGTGGCTCTCAAACACCGGTGATCTGCGCAATTGGGCCGCCAAAAATGCCTGCCTGCGCGGTGGTAAACCGCGCGATGGTTGCTCGGCGCGACGGCGACTGCGCGGGTGCCGAATGCGCCCAGGCCCTTGCGCGCTTGCGACTCCGCGGGATTTCAACTGCGTAACGCCTGCATAACGCCGCGGCGTGTGTCGCGTCCGGGCGTGTTCGCCGCGGGCTATAACGAATGCGGTGATCCGCCGAGGGTCCAGGTAACACAGTTGCTGTATCCGCGGCGGTAACCGATATGGAACTGAAATGTGATTGCGTCCGAATCGACATGCGGCCCAGTCACGAGGTAAGTTCTGCCGGGAACAAAAGACATAAGGACAAGGGGCACAGGTATGACAGACGTGAGCGGGAAGATACGGGCCTGGGGTCGCCGACTCCTGGTCGGTGCGGCTGCGGCCGCGACCCTGCCGGGCCTGATCGGACTCGCCGGCGGTGCGCCGACCGCGGGAGCGTTCTCCCGGCCAGGTCTGCCGGTCGAGTACCTGCAGGTGCCGTCAGCGGCAATGGGACGCAGCATCAAGGTGCAGTTCCAGAGCGGCGGCGACAACTCTCCTGCGCTGTACCTGCTCGACGGCCTGCGCGCCCAGGACGACTACAACGGCTGGGACATCAACACCCCGGCGTTCGAGTGGTACTACCAGTCCGGCATCTCCGTGGTCATGCCGGTCGGTGGCCAGTCCAGCTTCTACAGCGACTGGTACAGCCCGGCCTGCGGCAAGGCGGGTTGCTCCACTTATAAGTGGGAGACCTTCCTGACCAGCGAGCTGCCCTCTTACCTGCAGAGCAACCGCAGCGTCAAGCCGACCGGCAGTGCCGCGGTCGGGTTGTCGATGGCGGGTTCGTCGGCGATGATCCTGGCCGCCTACCATCCCGCGCAGTTCATCTACGCAGGCTCGCTGTCGGCGCTGCTGGACCCGTCGCAGGGCATGGGGCCGTCGCTGATCGGCCTGGCCATGGGTGACGCGGGCGGCTACAAGGCGGCTGACATGTGGGGTCCGTCCAGCGACCCGGCGTGGCAGCGCAACGACCCGACTCTCCAGATCCCCACGCTGGTGGCCAACAACACCCGCCTGTGGGTCTACTGCGGCAACGGCAAGCCCAGCGAACTGGGTGGCGCCAACCTGCCCGCGGAGTTCCTGGAGAACTTCGTCCGCAGCAGCAACATCAAGTTCCAGGACCAGTACAACGCGGCCGGTGGCCACAACGCCGTGTTCAACTTCCAGAACGACGGCACGCACAGCTGGGAGTACTGGGGCGCGCAGCTGGTCGCCATGAAGGGTGACCTGCAGGGCGCCCTGGGCGCCAGAGGCTGACCCGCACGAAACACTGTCACTACTGCGCCTGACGGCAACCGCCGTCAGGCGCAGTAGTGCGTTATCGGGGAATTCCGCGTGGGGCTTCGTCCGTAGGGGTTCATCACGCGCCGATCTCCCCGGCGACATCCACCCACCCTGTGGTGTCGGTGCGGTGGTCGCTGGTGTTGCGGCATTCGCCGTAGACCCGCGCCACCCCTAGATTCGCGTTGTCGTCGTCGCGGTAGATCAGCGCGGTGACCTGTCCCTTGGACATCGACCTGCTGTACGGGTGGCCGCCCGGCGACAGGCCTTCCGCCCAGCCGTCGGCTGCCAGCGCCTTGGTGACGGCCGGCAGGTAGACATCGGCGCGGGTATCGGCGGGAATCGTGAAGGTCAGATACACCGCGCCCTGATACGGCGGATTGTCGCGGTCCCGGCACGACATCAACAAGTAGCCGGCCGTCGTCGTGTGCAGCTGCGCGGCCGAGACGACATCCCTGGCTGCGCCCACGGCCTGGGCTCGGCTCTGCTGGTCGGACAGCGACGGTCCCGAGCGATGCAGGGCGTCGCCGGGTGTGGCGTGCAGCTGGTCCACCGCCAGGAATGCGCCGCCCAACAGCAGCGAGGTTCCGAGTGTGGCGGCGAGCAGCGACCGGGCCTGCCTCGAGCGCAACCAGTCTGCACGCATGCCACCATTGTTCGTCAGTAGGTGAACACCCGCCGAGGGAGGGCCGGGATGCTGCAAGTCGTGTCCCGCGCCGTGCCGGTCGCGGTCGCCGTCCTGATCGTCGGCTGCACCGCGCCGCAGGGCCGGGCCGAGGGTGCCGGCCCGCTGACCGCTCTGGTCGATGCGCTCGCCGAGCGGCTGACGATCGCCGAGCCGGTGGCCGCCTATAAGTGGGGTGCACACGGCGACATCGAGGATCCGGTGCGGATCCAGCAGGAACTCGCGACGCTGCGCGAGGACGCGGCGTCGGCACACGTCGACCCGGATTATGTCGCCCGCGTATTCAGCGACCAGATCGACGCCACCGAAGCCATCGAGTACCGCCGGTTCGCAGACTGGAAGCTCGAGCCGGCCGCGGTGCCGCCGCCCCCAGCCGACCTCGCGGGATCACGAGCCGTCATCGACGCCCTGAACACTAAAATTTTGTCTCACATATCGCTTAACTGGAGTTTGCTGCACTCTCCCGCATGTGCGGGTCTGCTGCACGACGCCCGGGCTGAGGTCACCCGGCAGCGCAACCTGGACGACCTGTACCGACGTGCGCTTACGGCGGCAACCGCGTCCTACTGCCCGACTCAGCCGTCCGCCTGAGACAGCCGCCGCAACGCCGTTTGCGCCAATCTCAATGCGGTAGACAACTGATCTCATAATTTTTTCTCTTGGGTAACGCTTTGAACACGCCCGGCGAAATGCCGGACATGACCCACATCACAAAGCCCCTCATCAAGTCAGCCATCACCGCGGGATTCATCGCCACCGGCATGTCGTTGTCCACCGGCACCGCCGACGCCGACGCGATGAACTGGGAGGCCGTCGCGCAGTGCGAGTCCGGCGGCAACTGGGCCGCCAACACGGGCAACGGCGCGTACGGCGGTCTGCAGTTCAAGCAAGCCACCTGGGAGGAATACGGCGGCGTCGGAAACCCGGCGAAAGCCTCCAAGCAGCAACAAATCGCCGTTGCGAACAAAGTCCTGGCGGGTCAGGGCCCGGGCGCCTGGCCGAAATGCGCCAGCGCGGGAGGCATGGGACCCGGGATCGCGCAACTGCCCAAGCCGGGTGGAACGCTGACCCAGACCATCAGTCAGATCATCGGGATGTTCACGCCCAAACAATGATTATCGGCGGGGCGCCGCGTTTCGTTACAGGCGGCGTGATTGGATCCTCCTATGGAGGGTTCAGCAACGGTTCATATGGCGGCGCCGGCAGACAAGATCTGGGAATTAATTGCCGATATTCGAAATACCGGACGCTTCTCACCGGAAACCTTCGAGGCCGAGTGGCTAGGTGAGGCGACCGGACCCGAACTCGGAGCGCGCTTTCGCGGCCACGTCCGCCGCAACGAGATCGGGCCGGTGTACTGGACCACCTGCGAGGTGACCGCCTGCGAGCCCGGTCGCGAATTCGGGTTTGCTGTGCTGGTCGGCGACCGGGTGGTGAACAACTGGCACTACAAGCTGGTGCCGGCCGGGCCAGACGGACAGGCCACGGATGTGACCGAGTCCTTCCGGCTCGCGCCGTCTCCGTTCAACAACGTCTACCTGGTGTTGGGAGGCTTCTTACGTAAACGTCGCAACATACGAGACATGACTAAGACGCTGCATCGCATCAAAGATGTGGTCGAAGCAGGCTGAGGGGCTGGGCGGAGATCAGATCGATGAAGACGATATTCATCACCGGTGCGGGCAGCGGGATGGGCCGGGAAGGCGTCAAGCTCTTCCACGGCAAAGGTTGGCGCGTCGGCGCCGTAGACCGCAACGACGACGGCCTGGCCGCACTCAGCGTGGAACTGGGTGCCGGGCTGTGGACCCGGGTGGTCGACGTGACCGACAAGGCCGCGCTGGACACGGCTCTGGCCGACTTCTGTGCCGGCAACGCCGGCGGCGGACTCGACATGATGTGGAACAACGCCGGCATCGGTGAAGGCGGCTGGTTCGAGGACGTGCCGTACGAGGCCGCCATGCGAGTCGTCGACGTGAACTTCAAGGCCGTGCTGACGGGCGCCTACGGGGCACTCCCCTACCTGAAGAAGGCGCCGGGCAGCCTGATGTTCTCGACGTCGTCCTCCTCGGGCACCTACGGCATGCCGCGCATCGCCGTGTACTCGGCGACCAAGCATGCCGTCAAGGGTCTGACGGAGGCGCTGAGCGTGGAATGGCAGCGCCACGGCGTGCGGGTCGCCGACGTGCTGCCCGGCCTGATCGACACCGCCATCCTCACTTCGACGCCTCAGCACTCCGACGGGTCGCAAACCCAGATGACCCACGACGAACTGCGCGCCGCGGCGCCCAAGCGGGGGATGTTCCGTCTGATGCCGGCCTCCAGCGTCGCCGAGGCGGCGTGGCGGGCCTACCAGCATCCGACCCGGCTGCACTGGTATGTGCCCGGCAGCATCCGCTGGATCGACCGGCTCAAGGGCGTCAGTCCGGAGTTCGTTCGAAATCGCATCGTCAAAGCATTGCCCAGGCTGGACCCCAACCAGCAATAATGTCCTGGTGCAGAACCGGATAGTGGTAACGGCAGGAATCGCATTGGCACTCACCGTGTCCGGTTGCGGCGGAACCCAGATCATGCCGCGCAAGGCCGCGCATGTGACCATCGACGGCGCCACCCACACCACGCGCCCTCCGGCATGCAGTCAGATCCAGGCCTACCGCACCTTCGACATCCATGATCGGGACGGCCAGGTGCAAGCCGTGGTCATGATCAGCGGTGACCGGGTGATCCCGCAATTCGTCAAGATCCGCAATGTCGATGGGTTCACCGGCAGCTATTACGAGGGCGGGGTGGGCGACGCCCACGTGGACGTCAACAAGAACGCCTACACCATCACCGGCAGCGCGTCCGGCATCAACAGCAACAACCCGAACAAGGTCGTGACAACGGACTTCAAGATCAGCGCCGAGTGCTGACGGTGAAGGACAGACTGCACTGGTTCGCGATGCACGGCGTGGTCCGCGGGGTGGCCAAACTCGCGGTCCGGCGCGGTGATCTGCAAGCCCGGCTGATCGCCGACCCAGCCGTCGCGGACGACCCGGTGCCGTTCTACGACGAGATACGGCGCCGCGGCGGATTGGTGCGCAACCGGGCGAACCTGATGACGGTGGACCACCGCCTCGCCCACGATATTCTGCGTTCCGACGATTTCCATGTCATCAATTTCGGTGACAGCCTCCCGAAACCGTTGCGCTGGCTGGAAAGTCGTACTCGTGACGATCGGTTGCACCCGATGCGGCCGCCGTCGCTGCTGGCGGTCGAACCGCCCGATCACACGCGCTACCGCAAGACCGTCTCGGCGGTGTTCACCTCGCGCGCGGTGACCGCGTTGCGCGACCGGGTTCAGCAGACGGCGGACGAACTGCTCGATCGGCTCGTCGACCGGCCCGGCGGGGTCGATATCGTCGGGCGGTATTGCTCTCAGCTACCGATCACCGTCATCAGCGACATCCTCGGTGTGCCGGAGTACGACCGCCGGCGCGTCCTGGAGTTTGGCGAGTTGGCCGCCCCGAGTCTGGACATCGGGTTGCCGTGGCAGCAGTACGTCCGCGTGCAGCGGGGCGTCGCGGGCTTCAACGCATGGCTGGTGCAGCATCTGCGGGAGTTGCAACGCAATCCGGGCGACGACCTGATGAGCCAACTGATCCAGACCGCCCAAAGCGGCAGCGCGGACAGCTATCTCGATGACATCGAGCTGCAGGCGGTCGCGGGTCTGGTCCTGGTCGCCGGCTTCGAAACCACAGTCAACCTGCTGGGCAACGGAATTCGGATGTTGCTCGACCATCCCGACCAACTGGAGAAGCTGCGGGACCGGCCGGAGTTGTGGCCCAACGCTGTGGAGGAGATTTTGCGGCTCGACTCGCCCGTGCAGCTGACCGCCCGGGTGGCCGGCAGCGACGTCGAGGTGGCGGGGATGCCGATTTACCGCGACGAGGTGGTGGTCGTCTACCTGGCCGCGGCCAACCGCGACCCGGCGGTGTTCGCCGACCCGCATCGCTTCGACGTCGAAAGATCAAACGCGGGAAGGCATCTCGCGTTCTCGACGGGACGCCACTTCTGCCTCGGTGCCGCGCTGGCCCGGGCCGAGGGGGAAGTCGGGCTGCGCACCTTTTTCGACCGCTTCCCCGACGTACAGATCGCGGGTAGCGGGAGCCGCCGCAGCACCCGGGTACTGCGCGGCTGGTCGACGCTGCCGGTGCAGCTGGGCCAGACCCGATCTATGGTCGCGCGGTAGTCAGGCCAGGTAACGGCCGAACCAGTCCAGGGTTCGCTGCCAGGCGTCGGCAGCCGCTACGGCGTTGTACCGCGGACCGGTGTCGTTGAAGAACGCGTGGTCGGCATCCGGTTCCACGATCAACTCGTGCACCAGTCCCGCCCGGGCCAGCGCTGCCTCGGCCGCCGGCTGCGAAGCCGTCACCCGGTTGTCGAGCGCCGCGTAGATCCCCAGCACCGCGGCCTTGGCCTCGCCGAAGTTCGCGTTGTCGGGTAACGGCCCGTAGAACGGCACCGCGGCGGACACCGACGGCGCGCCGGCCCCCAGCAATTGCCAGACCAGTCCCCCACCGAAACAGAACCCCACCACGCCGATCTTCTGGGTAGGGGCCAACTTCCGCAGTTGCCCGACGCCCGAGTTCAGGTCCCGCACGAACTGCTCGGGTGCGATGCCGGCCAGTGCTGCGGTGGCCTGGGCAGGATCACCGAACGCGCCCGTTCCGCCCTTCTCCGACAACAGGTCGATCGCCAGCGCCGTGAAGCCGGCGCCGGCCAGCCGCCCGGCCACCGACCGCACCCAGTCGGTCAGTCCCTTGTTCTCATGGATGACCAGCACCGCGCCCTTGGGTTCGGCCGCCCGCGCCCACGCCCCTTGGAGTTGGCCCTGGGGTCCCGGCCAGGTCACCGGTGAGGTGGCCAGCGCGCCGGCCATGCCCGGTGGTTGCGTCCCGGTCGTGCTGGCCGGGGCCCTGGAAATCTCGGCGGTGGGCTTGGAAGTCTGGGCGGTGGGCCTGGAAGTCTCGGCGCTCGCGCAGGCCGCGATCAGGGTCGCCGCCGCGGTCCCGCTTACGCCGAGCAGGCCCAGCCGGCGCAGGGCTTCGCGTCTGGTCAGCAGACCGTCGACATGGTCGGTGGCGATTTCTTCGGCGATGTAGCGGTGCAGGCCCGTCACGTTCCCTCCTTAAAGCGAGTATGCGCCGCCGAGCTCTGGTTGACACCCGTGCGGCGGCCGAGTTAATTGACGGGTATGACGGAAGTGATCACAGCCGAGAATGTCGTGACCGGAATGTGGCAGGCGCTCTCGCGGCGGGACTGGGATGCGGTCAAGGCATTCCTGTCCGACGACTGCCTGTACGTGGACATGCCGGTTCCGGCGGTTTCGGCCCGTGGTCCGGAGAACATCGTGACGCGGCTGAAGATAGGACTGGAGCAGCTGGCGGGTTACGAGAACCACGACGGCGTGTTGGTGTCCAACGGTTCCGACGTGATGTACGAGCACTCGGAGACCTGGACCTTCCAGACCGGCGAGCAGGGGGTGCTGAGGTTCGTCACGGTGCATAAGGTGGTGGACGGCAAAATCGCTGTCTGGAAAGACTATTGGGACATGAACAGCCTGGTGGCGTTCGCGCCGCCGCAACATTTCGAAAACCTGGCCGGCGGCGACACCTCCTGGATTTTCGACGCCACCGCCTTGGTGTAGACACTCCCGCCGATGCCGCCCGCGGCCTACCAGGCGACGCGCGCAGCGCATCTCGGGGCGGTGCAGGACGCCCTGAAAGATCATGTCGCGCGCCTGAACTGGTCACGCCCCCAGATCGAGAACTACCAGCAACACCGGCTGCGGGCACTGTTGTCCTACGCCAAGGAGCGGTCGCCGTTTCACGCGCGGCGGTTGGCGGCGCTGGACCCGTCGGGGGCCACCATCGCCGACCTGGCGTCGCTGCCCATCATGACCAAGCAGGACGCCCAACAGAATTGGGACACCATCAACACCGCGCCCGGGCTGGACCGGGCCACCGCCGAGCGGATCCTGGCCGAGCAGCAAGGGTTCTCCTATCTCGACGGATACCAGTTCTTCAGCTCCGGCGGATCCAGCGGGGTGCGCGGGGTTTACGTCTGGGACTGGGATTTCTACATCTCGGCGGCCTGTCTCGCGTGGCGGGTTCAGGCCCGCGAAGAACAACGGGCACAACCGCTTCCGGCCCGACTGGCGGTGTTGACCGCCGGCGTTCCCCCGCACGCCAGCACCCCGCTTTTCGACGTGCCGACCGCCCCGGGCATGCAGACCGTCGTGATCGCCGCCGGTGCCCCGTTCCACGAGGTCTTGTCGGCGGTGGCCGCCGCTGCGCCGACGCATCTGGTGGGTTATCCGACGGTGATCGGACGGCTGGCCCGCGCATCCCTGGCCGGTGACCTGCACATCGAGCCGGTCCGGGTGAGCACCAACTCCGAGCCGCTGCTCGACGAAGACCGCGCAGCGATCACCAGAGCTTGGCAACCCGTGATTCACAACCTATGGGGCTCAACCGAAATCGGCGTGCAGGCGGTCGGTTGCGGGCGCGGCGCGGGGTTGCACGTCTGCGAGGACGAGGTCGTGCTCGAGCGAGTGAACGCCGATGGTGTTCCGGTCGGTCCGCTGCAGCCCGCGGTGCGGACGCTCGCCACCGGACTGGCCAACCGGACGTTCCCCTTCATCCGTTACGACCTCGGCGATCAGGTGGCGCCGTTACCGGGCGACTGCCCCTGTGGCAGCGCCTTCGCCAGAGTCGCCGATATCGGTGGCCGCCGCGACGACGACTTCCGGTACCACGACGTCACCGTGCCCCCGATTATTTTTCGTCACGTGCTCGGAACCGACGCCCGCATCTCGGAATACCAGGTCGTCCAAACCCCCACCGGCGCCGACATCTTGGTGGTCGGCGCGCCGGATACCGAAACGCTCACCGCCGCAATGGTCGCGGCGCTGCGCCGGTACGGGTTGGCGCAACCGGTGATCCGAATCCGGTTGACCGACAGCCTGAACCGGCATCAGGCCAGCGGAAAGCTGCGCCGGTTCATCCCGCTACCGTGATCGGTCCGCGCGGGTCGCCGCTGGCGAGGCGGTAGATGCGGGCGGCGTTGTGGTGAGCGATCAGGTCGACCACCCGGATGGCGTCCGCCTCGCTCCAGTCACCGGCGTCGACGAAGCCGTGCAGCACCCGACCGATTGCGTTGCGCCACAACGCCGCTCCGAGATAGTGCAGTTCCGTCGGTCCGAAACCGTCGGATGAGTACAGGATCTTGCGGAACGGCGCGAGTTCGAGGAGCCGGGCGACGAATGCCGGTGATCGCGCGCCCAGCTGGTTCACGGTCAACCCGCCGTCCACATAGACGTTGTTGAAGGCCTGCGCCAGGTAGCCGGCTTGACGTTCGTAGGGGTAGCAATGCAGCAACACGATCGGGGTATCCCCCGAATTGCGCAGGAAGTCAAGCAGATACAGCGGGTCGGTCTTGTGCAGATCACAGTCGCGATCACCGAGACCGACGTGGAACTGCAACGGTTTGCCCAATCGCAACGCCTGATACAACCCGAACCGGAGCAGCACCCGATCGTGCAGCCGGACGCCACCCTCATCGCGCCAGCGTCGCGCGGCGGCCCTGACCTCGGCCGCGGACGGCTCACTCAGGTCGCCGTCGAACCCTCCCCGGTAGGCAAGGATCGACTTGGTGCCCACCGCGCCGGCGGCGCGGCGGATCAGGATCTCTTCGAACGCCGCCGTTTACTCGCCGTCGGCCTGCGCCGCCTCCTCCGCCACCTGCTCCAGACGCACCACTTCGTAGGCGCGGCGACCGGACAGCTCGCCGAACTCGGCGACGTCGGTGACTCCTTCGGCGAATCCGGTGTCGATCAGCCAGTTGCTCACCCCGGCGGCGGGCAGAAACCGCCGCGCCAGTTCGGATTCGCTGAATTGGCTCCGGCGCTCCCAGTACTCCTGCGCGTCCGCGTGTCTGGGTAGCCCGAGGACGGCGGCGCAATGATTGCGCACCGCGAAGCCGAGTTGGGTGTCGAAGCCGGAGTCGAAGTCGGCGAGCGGCTCCGTATTGGCCTCGTTGAGCGCATTCTCGAAACGCCGCCGGTCGCCGGCGGCCACCCAGCAGCCGTGCGCGTGCTGGTCGATCAGCGCTACTCGGCGAATATGTTGTGACAGCGCGGAATCCGTGGGCCGGGTCATAGGCTCCAGGCCATCCGGAACTTGTCGGCGAGCGCCGCGGGTTCGAGGTCGGCGTAGCGGTCGTGCTCCATCCGGCGCACCGCGGTCACCATGTCGACCACCGGATCGCCCAGCAGCTTCCGCATCAGCGCTGAATCCTGCAGTGCCGCAAGGGCTTGCACCTGATCATCGGGAAGCAGCCGGGTCCCGGCCCGGTCCCGGTCCGCGTCGGAAAGTTGTGCGGGGTCCACCGTCGTTTCGGGTGGCAACGTCGCCTGGCCGGTGACGCCGTCGAGCGCCAGGGCGAGAATCGCCGCGGTAGCCAGGTAGGGGTTGGACGAGGGGTCGACGATCTTCACTTCGACGTTGGCGCCGTGCGGATTGCCGGGGCCGCCCTCGATGAACCGCACCGCGGCTTCCCGGTTCTCGATGCCCCAGCAGGCGTAGGCGCCAGCCCAATTGCCGGGCTTCATCCGCAGGCCGGACACGATCGATCCGGACAGGATCGCCTGCGCCTGTGGTAGCCCGTGTAGTACCCCCGCTACCGCTGCCTGCCCCGCCGCGGTCATGCCGCCCGGGCCGCTGCCGCCGGAGAACAGCGGGCCCTCCGGCATGGTCAGCGAAAAGTGTTGATGCGCGCCCGATCCCACGCTCCCGGCGAACGGTGCCGGGGACAGGCTGACCCGCATCCCGTGGCGGCGGGCGGCACGGCCGATGATGATCCGCATCAGCACCAGCTGGTCGGCCGCGGCCACCGGAGACTGCGGTGCCAGCGAGAGCTCGAACTGATTGGGCCCGTACTCGGGATGGAACTGCTCGATCACCACCCCGGCCGACGTGGCACCGGCGATGACGTCCCGAACGAACGCCTCGTGTTCTAAGACCCCGGCCAGGCCGTACTGTGCCCACAACGTGGCGGGCAGCCGACCGCCGTCGGAATCCACCAGCAGGAACTCGATTTCGTGACCGACCGCGGCCTGGATGCCGGCGTCGGCCAGGGCGGCCTCGATCCGGCCCAATGTCCCCCGGCTGCAGACCGGAACGGGGGTCCCGTCCTGTTCGAAGAAACCGGCGGGTGCCCACGCCAACCCGTCACCGATGAGGCGCAGTGCGGACAGGTCGATGCGCAGGCGTTGATCCCCCACCACGCTGACGTCATCGGTGAATGCGATGCCGGTCTGGTCGATGGCGAAGGCGTGCCAGGTCGGGCTGGCGCCCAGACCCGGATCGGCGAACGTGTTCGTCCGGCGGATCGGCACCGTTTTGGCCAGGGTGAGTCCGGCGGGGTTCACCACGGTGCCGATGACGGTGTCGACGCCCTCGGCCTCGAGTTGGGCGATAGCCGCAGCAGCGAGCGGAGTGGCGGTCATGGCAGCCATTCTGCGGTTCCGGCTGATACGCCCCGGATCAGGCTCGGCTGGGCAGGGTCAGCTTGCACGCCTGCCCGATGTCCAGGGTGCGCAGCACCCGGCCCATGCCGACCCAGAGTGCGCACGAGATCGCCAGGTCGGCGAGCAGCTCGTCGGAGAAGTGTTCGGCGGCCCGGCTCCAGAAGTCCTCGTCGTCACGCAGCTCGGTGTGATCGGTGGAGAAGCGGTGCGCGAACTCGGCCGCCAGCCGCTCCTGCTCGCTGTACCCCGGCCAGGTCCGCCACTCGGTCGCGTGGTGGTAGAGGTCTTCGTCGACCCCGGCCGCCGGGCCGTCTGCGTCACGGGTATTGGCGCAAACGATGCATTCGTTGTTGTCGGCGATCACCGCCCGCGCGATCTCGCGGGTGCGCAGCGGCAACCGGTTGCTGGTGTAGACCGCTCGGCTGAAATTGGCCATCGCACCGCCGAGTTCAGGGGATTTCAGGACCCAGCCGGCGACATCGTCGTCCGCGAAACTTCCGATTCGGCTCATGGCGAGATGGTACGCCCGGCCGATTCGTACTTGAACCGAACACCACCCGCGCGCTACCTTGATGCAAATGAAAATCATGTTCAAAACATGTGGTTCTCATAGAAGGCCGGGTGGGGAGGGGTAGTGACGGGCTTCAGCGGGTGGATGGCCGCGCCTCCCGAGGTGCACTCGGCGCTGTTGAGCAGCGGCC
The DNA here is from genome assembly GCF_003614435.1 of Mycobacterium paragordonae. Classification (NCBI taxonomy): domain Bacteria; kingdom Bacillati; phylum Actinomycetota; class Actinomycetes; order Mycobacteriales; family Mycobacteriaceae; genus Mycobacterium; species Mycobacterium paragordonae. The sequence goes on along the minus strand of NZ_CP025546.1, from coordinate 3,515,282 downwards.
CTGGGCCGGGTGCGCTGCTCGCCGCCGCTTCGGCGTGGTCGGCGCTCAGCGCTGAATACGCCACCGTTGCAGCCGAACTCGTCGCGGTGCTGGGAGCGGTGCAGGGCGCAGCCTGGGCGGGACCCAGCGCGCAGGCCTACGTGGAAGCCCACCTGCCCTACCTGAACTGGTTGACCCAGGCCGGCCAGAGCAGCGCCGAGAACGCGGCACGCGAAGAAGCCATGGCGGCGGCCTACCTGACGGCACTGGCCACTATGCCGACGCTGCCCGAACTCGCGGCGAATCACGCCGTGCACGGCGCACTGCTGGCAACCAACTTCTTCGGCATCAACACCATCCCGATCGCGCTGAATGAGACCGACTACGCCCGCATGTGGACTCAGGCCGCCGCCACCATGAGCGGCTACCAAGCCGCGTCCGATTCGGCGCTGGCCGCTGCGCCCCCGGCCGACCCGGCACCGCAGATCCTGCAGAACCCGCTGCAGGCCTACCAGGACTTCATGAGCAATCCGCAGCTCAACCCGTTCACGCAATTCGAGAATTTGATCAACAACCCGCAGCTCGATGCGATCCTGCAGCAGTTGGGCATTGGGAACGACACGATCGCCCACGATCCACTGGTCGACAACGCGCTGGACGACTTCGTCGCCAACGTCCTGCGGAACTTCGGCTACGACTGGAATCCCGCCGAAGGCACGCTGAACGGCCTTGAATACGACTACTACACCGATCCGACCGTCGCGGCTTTCTGGGTGGCCCGGACGCTGGAATTGGGCGAGGATTTTCAGCAGTTCTTCGTCTATCTGCAGACCAACCCGGTGCTGGCCGTGCAGTACCTCGTCAGCCTGGAGTTGTTCGACTGGCCGACCCACCTTGCCGAGGTCTTCACCCTGACCAGCCAGCCGGCTGCGCTGGCCGCCGCGCTCCCGGTGGCCGCTGCCCCGCTTGCCTCGGCGGGCGGCCTCGCCGGACTGGCCGGGCTGGCCGCGCTGCCGCAACCGGTCGCGGCGCCGGCGATGGTTCCGATCGCCGCCCAGCCTCCGCTACCGGTGGCAGGGCTGTCCTCGACCACCGCGCCGGCCGCGGCACCCGCGTCGGCGCCGGCGCCGGCGCCGCACACGACGGCGGGGCCGCCATCCCCTTCTCCCTCGCCGCCGGCATCGCCCGCCGCGGGTGGGGCCGGCTTCACACCGCCTTACGCGGTGCCACCCGGGATCGGATTCGGTTCCGGGCTCAGCGCGAAGGCGAGCTCCGCGGCGAAAAGGCAGGCGTCACAACCCGACAGCGCTGCCCAGGCGGCCGCTGCCGCGGCTCGCGAGCAGGGGCGGGCCCGGCGCCGCCGCGCGGCCAGAAACCGCGGGTTCGGCGACGAGTTCCTGGACATGAATGTCGACGTCAACCCACAATGGGACCCCCAACGGGACCCCCAGTGGGACGGGCCGCCGTCGGCCCAGGCCTCCGAGCGGGGCGCGCAGACAATGGGTTTCGCGGGCACGGTGTCCGACGAATCCCTCAGTGGCGCCGCCGGATTGACAACGCTGGCCGGTGACGGGTTCGGCGACGGGCCGAGGATGCCGTTGCTGCCCGGGAGCTGGCTCAACGACTCGCAATAGCCTCGGTCGCGGTGTCCTCGTTCCAATCGCGTTGCGCGATAACGCGATATGCGACCCGGCCCAGTGCGGCCTCCACTTGGCTGCGGTCGGGGCGGACGGCGAAACCGGGCGAGCGGGAGAGCTTGTCGATGATCCAGGCCAGCAGCAGTGAATACACATACTGCACCTGCTCGAAGCCCGCGGGTGTGAGCCAGAGCCGATCCCCCTCGCGCGTTACATAACCCGCGGCGACCAATCGGTTGAAGGTGGGTTCGAGCACCTCGAAGGGAATCTGCAGATTGTCGCCGATGTCGGTGAGGCGCGCGGAGCCGAAGAACTGCGTGTAGCGGTTGACCCGCAGCAACGCCCACAGCCCCGCAACGTCGAGCCGGCAATCGGGCCGCATCGCGATGCTGCGCAACCGCACCCCGGGCTCGCCGCGCAGCATGCGCGCAATCGCGTTCTCCAGCAGGCGTTCCGGCGTATCGGTGGTCGGCATGCCGAACCCGTCGCCGATGTCGACCGCGCTGTTGTGAATGTCGCGCAACGGGACCTCGCGCAGGAACAGGGCCAAGACGAAGCCGGCCGCCGCGACCGGTGCGGCCCACAGGAAAACCTGGGACAGCGACTCGGCGTAGGCGTGCACGATCGGCGCGGCCACGGCCGGCGGTTGCCGGTGCAGCGCCGCGGGCGAACTCACCGCGTCCGGAGTCGCCCCGGTCTCCGCCAGCGCCGCGGCCAGTCGCGAGCTGAGAAAGTTGACGAACAGGGATCCGAAGATGGCCGCCCCGAACGAGCTGCCGATGGTGCGGAAGAAGCTCACCCCTGAGGTGGCGACACCGAGGTCCTCGAAGTCCGACGTGTTCTGCACGATGAGCACCAGAACCTGCATGGACAGGCCGATGCCGGCCCCAAGAATGAGCAGGTACACCGACTGCAGCAGCGCCGACGTCGACTTGTCCATGGTGGACATCAGCAGGAAAGCGAGCGTCATCAGCGCGGTGCCGACGACCGGGAAGATCTTGTAGCGTCCGGTCCGGCCGACCACGGTGCCACTGCCGGTCGAGGTGATCAGCATCCCGACCACCATCGGCAGCGTCCGCAGACCCGACGTGGTGGCCGAGACTCCGTTGACGTACTGCATGAAGGTGGGCAGGAATGTCATCGCGCCCAGCATCGCGAACCCGACGACGAACGACAGCACACAGCAGACGGTGAATACCGGGCTGCCGAACAACCGGATCGGCAGAATCGGTGCGGCCGCGCGGTTTTCCACCCAGACGAACACGGCCAGGGACACCGCGGCGGCCGCGAAGAGCCCGATGATCGTCGGTGAACCCCAGGGATGGACGGTGCCGCCCCAGCTGGTGGCCAGGGTCAGGCAGGCCGCGCCCAGGCCGATGAAGACGATCCCGGCGTAATCCACCACGGGTTTGGTGGCCGACTTCAGCGCCGGAATCGCCGCGGCCGCCACGCAGATCACCACCAGCGAGACCGGCAGATTGATCCAGAACGCCCAGCGCCAGGTCAGGTAGTCGGTGAAATAGCCGCCGAGTAACGGGCCGACGACCGTGGTGACGCCAAAGACCGCGCCAAGAATGCCCTGGTAACGGCCACGCTCGCGCAGCGGCACCACCTCGCCGATCAAGGCGCTGGCCGTGACGGTGATGGCCCCACCGCCGATGCCCTGCAGGGCCCGCGCGCCCACCAGCATGGTCATCGACTGCGCCAGCCCGCACAGCACCGACCCCACGACGAAAAACAGCACGGCGACTTCGAAAACCCGTTTGCGGCCGAAGATGTCACCGAGTTTGCCGACCAGCGCGGTGACGATCGTCGAGGCCAGCAGGTAACTGGTGACCACCCATGATTGACGGCCGGCATCGCCCAGGTCGGCGACGATGGTCGGCAGCGCGGTGGCGACGATGGTCTGGTCGAGGGCCGCGAGCAGCATTCCGAGCGCGATCGCGGCAAAGATGAAGTTGCGTCGCCCGGGCGTGATCAGCGTGCTGCCGGGCGCGAGATCAGCGGCCGGCGCGGGTGCGGCGACCGTCGATCTCGAGCTTGTCATGGCGGCCTTCCCGTCGGCGTCGGATCCCTGTGGTTGCCGGTGCCGATCCGTGGAGGCGTAAGCGGGCGCTCCGGTATCAGCTCGGCGGGCGCGAGACGCACTGGGCGGAGTAGAGCTCCTCGCCCAGCTTGTCCATCAGCTCCAGCTGCGTCTCGAGATAGTCGACGTGCGATTCCTCGTCGGCGACGATCCCTTCCAGCAGAATCGCGCTGGTGCTGTCCTGCTTTTCGCGGCACATGATGATGCCCGGCTTGAGCCGGTTCAAAACTTCGTGCTCAATCGCCAGGTCGGCCTCGAATTGTTCGCGCAGAGTCTGGCCGATGCGCAGGGAGAAGATCCGCTGGTAGTTCGGCAGGCCGTCCAGCAGCAGGATGCGGTCGGTGATCGCTTCGGCGTGCCGCATCTCGTCGAACGACTCCGCCCGCGTGTGCTTCGCGAGTTCGGTGAATCCCCAGTTGTCCTGCATTTTCGAGTGCAGGAAGTACTGGTTGATCGCGGTCAGTTCGCTGGTCAACTGTTCGTTGAGGAGACGTAGAACGTCTGGATCGCCTTGCATGGTCACTCCTACGGTGTGAAGGCTGTCAGTCGATCCGCGGGCGCACTGGGCTGTAGCGCGCCGTACGGGTGGAGCAGCACCGTTGGGTGCCGTTTTCAATCTAGTGCAGCCAAGGCAACTGAGCCCACGCTTAACTGCGCCGTCGGCGCGTCTCGTCGTGGCGTAAGTGTGATCAGTCGTTTTTAGTTAGGTTAGACTCTGCTAACTCACTTAGGTTAGACTCCACTAATATGAGCACACACTACGCGCCCTCCGCATTTGCGGGTGGTGTCCGCTGATGTACGTGTGCCTGTGCGTCGGAGCCACCAACCACACGGTGTGTGACGCCGTTTCACGGGGCGCCTCGACCTGCAAGGAAGTGGCCGCGCTGTGTGGCGCCGGAGGTGACTGCGGGCGCTGCCGCCGGACGCTGCGGGCCATCATCTCCGCCGCGCGCGTCAATCAGGCTGAACTGGAGCCCGCGTCGTCTTCTTTGGGGTCCGCTCAGAAGTCCGCTTGACCGGTCCGCGCACGGCCGCTCAGCGCCGCCGGTTCCCGAAATCTGCCAGCGCCGCGGCGTTGGCCTGACCACCCATCAGCTCGGCGAAGTGTGCGTTCTCCCGTGCCGTCGCCGCAGCGATCTCCGGACGGATCGGTTCGACCATCGTGTGCTTGACCGCCATCAGGCTCGAAATCGGCCGCGCGGCAAGAATATCGGCGTGCCGGCGCGCCTCTGGCAACAGCTCGTCGGGCTCACAGACCCGCCACACCAATCCCATTCGCAGCGCCTCGTCGGCGTCGATCCACTCTGAGGACATCAGTAACCACGCCGCGTTCTGCCGACCCACCAGCTGCGGCAACAGATACGACGACGCCGCCTCGGGCGCGACGCCCAGGCTGGTGAACGGGCATTTCAACCGGGCGGTGGTCGACATGAAGGCAAGATCGGCGTAGCCGAGGATGGTGGTCCCGATGCCCAGCCCCAAGCCGTTGACGGCGCAGATCAGCGGCTTGGGAAAGGCGCTGAGGGTCTCGATCAGACCGCGGAACCCGTACTTCCCGGGGGTGAAGTCGGGGTCGGAGATCATGGCCTGCATGTCGGCCAGGTCGGTGCCGGCGCTGAAGGCACGGCCCGCGCCGGTCAGCAGGACGACGGCGACCTCGGGATCCTCGGCGGCATCCAACAGCGCCTGGGCGGTGGCGTCGTACAGCGCCTCGTTGAATGCGTTCAGGGCCTCGGGCCGGTTCAGGGTGAGAGTGCGGACCCGGTTGTCGTCATCGACCAGCAGCGTCACGCCTGGCAGCCTAGCCGGGGCGACGATGCGGGCCGGGACGGGCCGCTGAGGAGTGCGGCCAATCAGGCTCAGCTGTTGGTATATACGCGGGTTGGCTGGATCAGCACCACCGCGCGCCGCTCCTCGGCCATGACCCGGTCGTACTCGTCCCAGTTGTCGTGGGTGCCGCCGGCGGCGGTGAACACGTCGCGCAGCAACAGCCGCAACTGGTCAGGGTCCGACAACCAGTCCTGTCCGTCGTCCGGGCCGGCCAACTCCGCGCGGCCTTCGACGGTGGCCCATTGCCAACCGTTGCGGAACGTGACGGCCAGCTGGGGACGGGCCCGCAGGTTGGCCAGCTTGACCTTGCCGTAGGTGGTGAAACCGAGCACGGGCTCTCCCCCGGCCGGGTGTGGCAGCAGTCCGACGTTCACCAGCGACGCCTGCACGCTCCCGTCGGCGCGCACCGTGGATATCACCGCGAGTCCGCTTTCGGACGCTGCCAGCGCCACCGCATCCTGAAGTGTCGTCATCTGCCTACCCTTCCCGGAACGGCGTCCTGATCACGTAGCGGCTGGTGGGTACCGTGTCGATGTTCTCGTTGGCGCCGAAGGCCGAAGTGCTGGCCACCATCCGGCCCACCCGGTGTTGTAGGTCGGCGTCGTCGGCGGCGCCGAAGAACGCCTTCAAGTCGGTGACCGCCTCCAGCGGGAACAACTCCTCGACGATGGCCGAGATTCCCGGAGCGTCCGGGGTAAGGGCGCGCACCACCCAGTTCTGGGTGTAGCCGAATGTGGACTGGGTCTCGATGGCCACCTGGGTGTGGTTGAGTTGCCAGCGGTCAAGCCAGGTCGCCTGATCCAGGTCCTGCGGTCGCCGCAGCAACGCAATATTCGCCAAACCCGTTGTGCGCTCACCTGATTCGAATACCGGCCCAGGCATCGGAACCGACTCGGTGACCAGGTAGGCGGCGAGCTGCCCGCATTCGGCGGACAGCACCCGCAGGGCCGCCGACATCTGCTCGCCGTAACACTGCTGCGTCCACATGCTCACCACCGCGGCGGCCGGCGGGTCCAGGGTCGTCAGCGTCATCAGCGAGTCGCGCACCGCGCTGTCGCGGACGTTCACCGTCAGCCCGGGCAGGCCCAGTTCCGACAATTCGGTGGCCACCGGCCCCCGAAGACGCGCGCACCAGTCGTCGTCGTATTCGGCCCGCCGCAGCACTGCGATCACTTTCTCCATGCGCCGAACCTAACCCCCGTCGTCGTCCACGCGGTGCACCGACTGGTTGTCGGCGATCAGTTCGGCGATGATGCCGGCCAGCCGGCGATAGGACTCGTCGCGGCCGGACGAGGAACGAAACACCAGACCGATGCGCCGGTGCGGGCGCGGTGCGGCGAACCGGGCGAGACCGACACTGCTGCGCGCGGTTTCGACCGCGACGGCGGTCTGCGGGATCAAGGTCACGCCCAGTCCTCCGGCCACACACTGCACCGCCGTCGCCAGCGAAGCCGCCCGGGTGTCGGCCGGCTCGGCGCGCACCCCCGCCTCCCGGCACGCGTCCAGGGCCTGGTCGCGCAGACAGTGACCCTCGTCCAGCAGCAGCAACGGCAACTCCGCGAGCACGGTAGCGGGTACCCGCTGCTTTCCCGACAGCGCGTGGCCGGGAGGCAGTGCCAGCACAAAATCCTCCTCGTACATGGCGATTGCGGTGAGGCCCGCGGCGTCGGCGGGCAGCGCGATCAGGGCCGCGTCCAGCGCGCCGTCGCGCAGCAAGCCCAGCAGCCGCTCGGTCTTGTCCTCCACGACCCGCAACGTCAGGTCGGGCAGCCGTCGCGGCAGCCCGGCCAGAACCGCCGGCAGCACGTAGGGCGCGACCGTGGGGATCAAGCCGAGCCGGACCGTGCCGTCCAGCGGATCGCCGGTACCGGCGGCGGCGCGGGTGAAGGCCTCCGCCGCGTCGACGACGGCGCGAGCCAGCGGCAGCAGTTGTTCGCCCTCGGCCGTGATGCGAACTCTGCGAGTGGAACGCTCGACGAGGTGGGTCCCCAGCCCGGTCTCCAGCGTCGCCAGCGCCTGCGATAATGTCGACTGACTGAGGCCGAGAACCGTTGCGGCGCTGCCGAAATGCTGTTTCTGCGCCACCGCCACGAAGGCCCGGAGGCCGGCCAGGGTAGGTTGGAAACTCTTATCGGACATACCTATCAGTGTAGTGCGACAAATCACCTTTACTTCACAGCCGGTGCGGGGCAACATGGTGGCAGACCACCTAATCTTGAATGAATCCAGATAAGGAGCGATATGTCTTTGTTGACGATTGGCCAGCAATTCCCGGCATACCAGCTGACCGCTTTGATCGGCGGCGACCTGTCCCAGGTCGACGCGCAGCAGCCGGGCGACTACTTCACCACCATCACCAGTGACGACCACCCGGGCAAGTGGCGCATCGTGTTCTTCTGGCCCAAGGACTTCACCTTCGTGTGCCCCACCGAGATCGCCGCCTTCGGCAAGCTGAACGACGAGTTCGAGGACCGCGACGCGCAGGTGCTGGGTGTCTCGATCGACAGCGAGTTCGTCCACTTCCAGTGGCGGGCGCAGCACGAGGATCTCAAGAAGCTGCCCTTCCCGATGTTGTCCGACATCAAGCGGGAACTCTCGCAGGCCACCGGGGTGCTCAACGCTGACGGAGTCGCCGACCGCGTCACCTTCATCGTCGATCCGAACAACGAAATCCAATTCGTCTCTGCCACCGCCGGATCCGTGGGGCGTAACGTCGACGAGGTGCTGCGGGTGCTGGATGCCCTGCAATCCGACGAGCTGTGCGCGTGCAACTGGCGCAAGGGTGACCCGACGATCGACGCCGGCGAGTTGTTGAAGGCTTCGGCGTAAGGAGGCCTGATGAGCATCGAGAATCTCAAAGCCGCCCTGCCGGAATACGCCAAGGACCTCAAGCTCAACCTCGGCTCGATCACCCGCACCACGGCGCTGAACGAAGAGCAGTTGTGGGGCACCCTGCTGGCGTGCGCCGCGGCGACCCGCAACGCCCAGGTGCTGGGTGAGATCGGCGCCGAAGCGGCCGACATCCTCTCGGAGCAGGCCTACAACGCCGCGCTGGGAGCCGCGTCCATCATGGGAATGAACAACGTCTTCTACCGGGGCCGCGGCTTCCTGGAAGGCGCCTACGACGACCTGCGGGCCGGGCTGCGGATGAACATCATCGCCAATCCCGGTGTGGACAAAGCGAACTTCGAGCTCTGGAGCTTCGCCGTGTCCTCGATCAACGGCTGCGGCCACTGCGTGGTGGCCCACGAGCACACCCTGCGCGAGTCGGGAGTGGGCCGCGAGGCCATTCTGGAGGCGCTGAAGGTGGCAGCTATCGTTTCCGGTGTGGCACAGGCAATCAGCGCGGCCCAGACACTGGCGGCGGTCGGCTGATCCCCAAGGTGAGCGGACCCTCCTGGATCGAGCACTCGATCTGGTGGCAGGTGTATCCCCTGGGCTTCGTCGGGGCCTTCCCTTCGGAAGCCCCGCCGGACCCGGGGGAACACCGGCTACGCCGGCTCGTCGACTGGTTCGACCACGCCATCGCGCTGGGCGCATCCGGCGTCGCACTAGGGCCGATCTTTCACTCGCGCACCCACGGCTACGACACCACCGATCACTTCCGGATCGACCCGCGCCTCGGTGACGACGCCGACTTCGACCATCTCATCGAGCAAGCGCGTAAACGGGGCCTGCGCGTGCTGCTGGACGGCGTCTTCAATCACGTCGGCGCCGACTTCGCGCGCTACGGCGACCCGGAATCGGCACACTGGTTCAGCGGCGACACCTTCGAAGGCCACGCGGAGCTGATCACCCTCAACCACCAGGACCCGGGGGTCGCCGACTACGTCACCGACGTGATGTCGCACTGGTTGGACCGGGGCGCCGACGGCTGGCGGCTTGATGCGGCTTATACCGTGCCGCAACGATTCTGGGCCGAGGTGCTGCCCCGGGTCCGCGACCGCCACGCTGACGCGTGGTTCGTCGGTGAGTTGATCCACGGCGACTACGCCGCCGTCGTCGAATCGGCGCGGTTCGACTCGGCCACCCAGTACGAGCTGTGGAAGGCCATCTGGAGCAGCCTGAACGACGGCAATTTCTTCGAGCTGGACCACGCGCTGCAACGGCATAACGCATTTCTGGAAACCTTTGTGCCGCAGACGTTCATCGGCAATCACGACGTCACCCGGATCGCCAGCCGCCTCGAGAACCCCGCCCATCCGGCGCACTCGCTGGTGCTTCTGCTGACGATCGGTGGTGTGCCCAGTATCTACGCCGGCGACGAGTTCGGCTTCCGCGGGGTCAAGGAAGAACGGTATGGCGGCGACGACGCGGTGCGCCCCGAGTTCCCTTCACCCCCAATCTCGTTGGACGAATCCGGAGCACAGGTCTGGGCGTTGTACCAGTACCTGGTCGGGTTGCGTCGGCGCCACCCGTGGTTGCACCGGGCGACAACCAGCGCCGTGCGACTGGAAAACAAGCACTATGTCTACGAAACCCGCAGCGGCCAAGACGCGCTGCTGGTCGCCCTCAACATCGACGACGAGCCACTGCGTCTGTCGCTGCCAAAGCTCGGCACGCCGCGCGCCCGCCTGATCGCCGGCTCGACGGCGCCTCCGGATGAGGTCGTCGACCACGTCGTCATCGAACCGCACGGCTGGCGGATTCTGAGTCCCTAGCCCAGCCGCTCGACGGTCAGCGGGTCCGGCTCGCCGCCGTAGTACTTGTCCAGCAACGCCAGGAAGTCGTGGTTGTCGTCGGTGGCGTTGGCGAACAACGTCACCGACGAACGCAGCTTGAGATCATCGGGCCAGCCGAAAATTTGTTCGGCGGAGCGGCCGTGGATCTCGTTCACCAGTGCGACGCATTCGCGCAGGCGCGGCCCCAGCACCGGATGGTCCAGATAGGCGCGGGCCTCCTCCAGGTCGGCGATCGCGTACTGCTGCGCGGTCGGGCTATTGCCGAGTCCACGAATCTGCGGAAACACGAACCACATCCAGTGGCTGCGTTTGCGTGCGGCCCGCAATTCGTCGAGCACGCTGTCGTACACCCGGTCCTGCGCATCCACAAAGCGCTGCAAGTCAGACATCTCTCCACCGTCGCACACTGGTTAGATGAACTGATGGCGGTCAGGCGGCAGGTGCCCAAAGTTCGCGATCTGGCGCCGCTGCTGCAGTTCAAGAAGCCGCAGCTGGACCGCACCAAACGGCGCCTGGATGCCGCGCTCACCATCGAGGACCTGCGCCGCATCGCCAAGCGGCGCACCCCGAAGGCGGCCTTCGACTACACCGACGGCGCCGCCGAGGATGAGCTGTCCATCGCGCGGGCTCGACAAGCGTTCCGCGACATAGAGTTTCATCCGACCATCCTGCGCGACGTCACTACTGTGACGCCCGGATGGGACGTCCTGGGCCGGCCGGTGGCCCTGCCGTTCGCGATCGCACCGACCGGATTCACCCGCTTGATGCACACCGAGGGTGAGATCGCCGGGGCGCGAGCCGCGGCCTCCGTCGGCATTCCGTTCTCGTTGTCCACGCTGGGGACTACCGCGATCGAAGACCTGGTGGCCGCCGCACCGCAGGGCCGCAAGTGGTTTCAGCTCTACATGTGGCGTGATCGAGAGCGCTCGATGGAACTGGTCCAGCGGGCCGCCGACGCAGGCTTCGACACCATGCTGGTGACGGTCGACGTTCCGGTGGCCGGCGCCCGGCTGCGCGATGTGCGCAACGGCATGGCTATCCCGCCGGCGCTGACGCTGCGCACCGTGCTCGACGCGGTGCCCCACCCGCAGTGGTGGTTCGACCTGCTGACCACCGAACCGCTGTCGTTCGCGTCCCTCGACCGCTGGTCGGGCACCGTGGGCGAGTACCTGAACACCATGTTCGACCCGAGCGTCACCTTCGACGACCTGGCCTGGATCAAGTCGCGGTGGCCGGGCAAGCTTGTCGTCAAAGGCATTCAGACGCTGGACGACGCCCGGGCCGTCGTCGAGCGGGGTGTGGACGGGATCGTCTTGTCGAATCATGGTGGGCGCCAACTCGATCGGGCGCCGGTGCCGTTCCATCTGTTGCCCGTGGTGGCCCGGGAGCTGGGCAACGACACCGAGATACTGATGGACACCGGCATCATGTCCGGCGCCGACATCGTCGCCGCGATCGCCCTCGGGGCGCGCTGCACTCTGGTTGGGCGTGCCTACCTCTACGGGCTGATGGCCGGTGGTGAGGCGGGTGTCCGGCGCGCGATCGAGGTCCTGCAGAGCGGTGTCACGCGGACCATGGCGTTACTGGGTGTGACGTCCTTGCAAGAGCTTTCGCCCAGGCACGTCACTCAGCTGAGGCGGCTGGAGCCGCGATGACGCGGTTGCGCACCAGGTCGTTGAAGGCCTGACCCGGCCCCACGTAATCGAACAGGCGCGGTGGATAGTGCGTGACGTACATGGTGCGCCGCCCGCCGGCGTCGGTCGGCTCCGGTGAGGCGTGCATCAAGTCCTGGACATGCACGGTGACGTCGCCCGGCGCGGTGTCGATGCTCACGACCGGTACCCCGTCGAGCCGTTGTTCCCACCGGTAGTGGACGGCCTGACCATGGCTGCCGGGCACGACCTGCAAGTTGCCGCTCGAGGGGTCCGATCCGGTGAGCTGGATACCGACGGTGACCGCCGGGCACATGATGGCGTGGCCACCCATTCCGCAGTCCTGGTGCCAGGGAATGTTGGACAGCCCGGTCGTCTTTCCCGGCACCTTGAGCAGCACCGCGCTGCCCTCCATCCGGTCCGGGGCCGCGCGCAGGGCGGGGTCGAGCAGGGTGCCGAGCCTGCGCACCCGCGGATCGCTTTCCAGGGCGGCGAGTACCGGCGAGCGCAACGTTGCGTAAACCAACCGGCACAACGCTTGGGCACCGTCGTCGGTGGTGACCCACCAGGACTCGTCGTCCCCCGGGCGCGCCCGGGCCGCAAGCCGGTCGATCTCGCGGTTAGCCGCCCGCATCTCCTCGGCTGTGAACACGGAGCGGACGTGCAGGTAGCCCATGGTCTGCAGCTGAGAGGCCAGTTCGGCGTCGTCGGTATCGAGGGTGAACGTGGCGGCCGGGTCGCGGCCGGCAAAGTCGGCTCGGGAAGGGTCGTAGGGAGGTATGCCGGCATGCAGATATCGCAGGATCGGATCCCAGTCGGCCAGCTGCTCGAATCCTCCCCGCTCGAAGGCGAGTTCGTTGCTGAGCAGCAGGTTGATGGCGGTGCGTATCTGGCCCACCAGGTCGCCCCAGGCCTGCCGGGACAGGCGCACCACGACAGCTGAGTCGGTGCGGCCGCCGTCCACGCGGATCGTTGCACCGTCGACGGCGTAGGTGACCGCGTCATCGTCGACCAGGAAGGTGACCGCGGCCGTGGGGCCGAGGTCGATGGCCGCGGCCCGCAGGATTTCCGGGTCGAGGGCGGGGGGTGTGAGCGGCACCACCCGATTATCGCGCGGCGCGGCCCCGCATTCGGAACAAATCGGCGCCCGGCTGGGTTTAGCGAAGCAGACTCAACTTTTGGAGGATTGATGGCTGAAGCCAAATCGGTTCCCGTGCTGTTCGTTACCGACACCATCGTGTTGCCCGGCATGGTGGTGCCGATCGCACTGGACTCGAGCTCGCAGGCCGCACAAGCGGCAATCGATGCCGCGCGGGCAAGCGATTCAGGGCAGTTGCTGATCGCGCCCCGGCTGGACGACCGGTACCCCTCGCACGGTGTGATCGCGAAGATCTTGCAGGTGGGACGCATGCCCGGAGGGGGCAGCGCCGCCGTCGTGCGGGGTGAGAACCGTGCGCAGATCGGTGCCGGCGCTTCCGGCCCGGGCGCCGCGTTGTGGGTCGAGGTGACCGAGGTCCCCGAGGCCGAGGTGACCGACGAGATCAAGGCGCTGGCAGCGGAGTACAAGAAGGTGCTGCTGGCCATCCTGCAGCGGCGCGAGGCCTGGCAAATCGTCGACTACGTCAACAGCCTGACCGACCCGTCCGCGCTGGCGGACACCTCGGGATACGCCTCATACCTCAGCGACATGCAGAAGCGGCAGTTGCTGGAAACGGTGGATGTGGCCGAGCGACTGCGCGTGCTGATCGAGTGGACCGGCGAGCACCTGGCCGAGACCGAGGTCAACGACAAGATCGCCGAAGACGTCCGCGAAGGCATGGAGAAGACGCAGAAGGAATTCCTGCTGCGCCAGCAATTGGCCGCAATCCGCAAGGAACTCGGCGAGGAGGGAGCCGACGGACCAGGAGGGGTAGCGGACTATCGGGCGCGGGTCAAGGCGGCCGAGCTGCCCGAGAAGGTGCGGGAAGCCGCGCTGCGCGAGGTCGGCAAGCTGGAACGTTCCAGCGACCAGAGCCCGGAAAGCGGCTGGATCCGCACCTGGTTGGACACCGTGCTCGACCTGCCGTGGAACGTCCGGACCGAGGACTCGACGGACCTGACCGGCGCGCGGGCCATCCTGGACGCCGATCACCACGGACTGGACGACGTCAAGGACCGCATCGTCGAATACCTGGCCGTGCGGACCCGCCGTGCGCAACGCGGTCTGCAGCTGGTGGGTGGCCGCGGCTCCGGCGCGGTGATGGTGCTGGCCGGTCCCCCCGGGGTCGGTAAGACGTCGCTGGGCGAGAGCGTGGCCCGTGCTCTGGGCCGCAAGTTCGTCCGCGTCGCCCTCGGTGGCGTGCGTGACGAGGCCGAGATTCGCGGCCACCGGCGCACCTATGTGGGCGCGCTGCCGGGCCGCATCGTGCGGGCCATCGGTGAAGCGGGTTCGATGAATCCCGTTGTGCTGCTGGACGAGATCGACAAGGTCGGCTCCGATTACCGGGGTGACCCGAGTGCGGCGCTGCTCGAGGTGCTCGACCCGGCGCAGAACCACACCTTCCGCGACCATTACCTGGACCTGGATCTGGACCTGTCCGACGTCGTGTTCCTGGCCACCGCCAACGTGATCGAGAACATCCCGTCGGCGCTGCTGGACCGCATGGAGCTGGTGCAGATCGACGGCTACACCGAGGACGACAAGGTCGCCATCGCCCGCGACTACCTGCTGCCCCGGCAGCGGGAACGGGCGGCACTGACCGAGGACGAGGTCACGGTCACCGACGCCGCGCTGCGCAAGATCGCGGCGGACTACACACGGGAACCCGGGGTGCGGCAGTTCGAAAGGCTATTGGCCAAGGCGTTGCGCAAGGTGACCACCAAGCTCGCGCAGGACAATTCGTCGATCACGGTCGACGAACCCGACCTGGTCGGCTACTTGGGCCGTCCGCGCTTCACGCCGGAATCGGCCGAACGCACGGCGGTGCCGGGCGTGGCTACCGGCCTGGCCGTCACCGGTCTGGGTGGGGACGTGCTCTACATCGAAGCCGGAAGCACCGACGGGGAGCCGGGATTGCAGCTGACCGGTCAGTTGGGTGACGTGATGAAGGAGTCGGCGCAGATCGCGCTGTCCTACGTGCGCTCGCACGCCAACGAGCTGGGTGTGGACCCGAAGGTGCTGGACCGGCGCATCCACGTGCACGTGCCGGCCGGCGCGGTGCCCAAAGACGGGCCGTCCGCCGGGGTGACCATGGTGACCGCCCTGGTCTCGATGGCCACCGGACGGCAGGTCCGCTCGGATGTCGGCATGACCGGTGAGGTCACGCTGAACGGCCGGGTGCTACCGATCGGCGGCGTCAAGCAGAAGCTGCTTGCCGCGCAGCGCGCTGGGCTCTCGACGGTCTTCATCCCGGCGCGAAACGAGCCCGATCTGGACGATGTGCCCGCCGAAGTCCTCGGCGCGCTGACCGTGAAACCGATGACGGATGTCGCGGAGATCGTCGCCCAGGCCCTGGAACCGGCGGCGCAGGAGGCCACGGTCGCAGCCTGAGACCCGCCGGGCAGCTTCCGGGCTGCCCGGCGAAGTCTGTCAAGTAGCTGGAAGGTTGCTGAAAAAAATCCGGGCACACAGGTTTTCGCGGTCGGGCGGCGGGTAACTCAAGCGGCGGGGGAAACAACAGAACAACACGTCAACGTCTGTTGCGCTGCCCGCGTGGCAGTCTCACCGCTCGACAAGGAGTTCTCATGAAGTTCAGCAAGATTGCAGCTACCGCCGCGATGACCGGCGCTCTCGGATCGGCCGCCCTCGGAATCGGCGCCGGTTTCGCGCAGGCCGATCCGTCCGGACCGGGTGGACCCGGACCCAACGTGCCTGGCCCGAACATCCCCGGACCCAACGTGCCGGGGCAGAACGTGCCTGGCCAGGAGCCGGGACCGGGCTACATCCCGGGCCAGCCGATCTGTAGCGGCGGACCGGGTGTCAACTGCAACGGCCCGGGCAGCCCGCTTCCTCCCGGGCAGAACGGATTCCCGCCGCCGGGGCACTACAACGACCCCGGCCGGTACGGCCTTCCCGCCACCTGGATTGCGCCGGGCACCGATGTCGCGCTGCCCGTCGTGTTCAACGCCGAGGTGGGCGCGTGGGGCGTCTACACCACCACTGGTTTCGTCGCCATCAACACCTAGAGCCCCTGCAACGAGACGGCCGCCTCCACCGGGGGCGGCCGTTCTCGTCTGCGGGGTGGCAAGATCACCGATGTGAGTCTGAAACGTCAGTTCGTGCACCGGGTACAGCGGCTGGTCGTCAATCCGCTGGGCCGCAAGTTGCCGGTCACCATGCTGGAGACGACAGGACGCAAGTCGGGTCAGCCCCGGCTCACCGCGGTGGGTGGCGCCCTGGTGGACAACCAGTTCTGGATGGTCTCCGAACACGGTGAACATTCGGACTACGTGCGCAATCTCAAGGCCAACCCGGCCGTCCGGGTGCGCATCAACGGCGAATGGCGCGCCGGTACCGCCCACCTGCTGCCCGCGGACGACCCCTTCCGGCGGTTGGGAAATCTGCCTCGGCTCAACAGTGCCGTCGTGCGGCTGATGGGCACCGAGCTGCTGACCATTCGAGTGGATCTGGACTGACGCGGCCGTGGGCTACGACACCGACCTCGCCAATCGGATCCGCGAACTGCTGGCCCCCGAGCCGACCGACGAGATGCAGATGTTCGGTGGGCTGGCGTTCCTGATCGGCGGCAACATGGCGGTGGCCGTCAGCGGTCAGGGTGGTCTGCTGGTTCGGGTGCCGCGGGAAGACACCGACAGGCTGCTCGGGCACGCGCACGTCAGCCCCATGGTGATGGCCGGACGGGAAACCCGCGGCTGGCTCCGTGTTGCCGCCGAAGGCGTGAAAACCCAACGCCAGCTTCGCACTTGGGTGAACCGCGGAGCCGACTATGCGCGCAGCCTGCCGCCCAAGTGACAGCGTGCGTTTGCCCGTAGCCGATGCGGGTACGCCGCCGCTATGGATGCTGCAGAGCAGCGGGTAGCACGGCTGCTCAAGGTCGCCGGCACCACCTACGCGGAGCAGGCCGGGATCCGGCTCGCCGACAAGCCGATGCCACTGTTCCAGCTGTTGGTGCTGTGCATGCTGGCCAGCAAACCCATTGACGCCGAGATTGCGACCCGGGCTGCGAAGGAACTTTTCACCGCGGGTCTGCGCACCCCGAAAGCCGTACTGGCCGCCGACCGGCGCACCGTGATCGAGGCGTTCGGTCGCGCCCACTACGTGCGCTACGACGAAAGCTCCGCCACCAGACTGCGCGATATCGCCGAGCACGTGCGCGACGAGTTCGGCGGCGACCTGCGCCGAATCGCTGACCGCAGTGACTACAACCCACCGCAGGCGGCCCGAATGCTCAAGCAATTCAAGGGCATTGGTGACACTGGCGCGGATATCTTCTTGCGCGAGGTGCAAGACGTCTGGACCTGGGTGCGCCCACACTTCGACGATCGGGCCACCGCCGCCGCGAAAGAGCTGCAGCTTCCCGCCGACCCGGCCAAACTTTCGGCCTTCGCGCCGCGCAGCAACGCCCGGCTGGCGGCGGCGCTGGTGCGTGCCTCGCTGGATGACCAGGTGGGCCTGCGAGTAACCGGTTGACGGACCGATGACCGTGGGGATCGGCACTTCCGGGTGGTCCTACGACCACTGGGCGGGCGGGCTCTATCCGGTGGGCCTGCCCTCCGCGCGGCGCTTGCACCGGTATGTCGAGGTCTTCGACACGGTCGAGTTGAACGCCAGTTTCTATCGCTGGCCCAAGGATTCGACGTTCGCCGGCTGGCGTGATCAGCTGCCGCCCGGCTTCACCATGTCGGTCAAGGCACATCGGGGTCTCACCCACTATCGCCGGCTCGCCACCGCGGGTCCCTGGGTAGAGCGGTTCGAGCGCTGCTGGCAGCTGCTCGGCGACCGGCGCGGCGTGTTGCTGGTGCAACTGCATCCGGACCAGCAGCGCGACGACGCCCGGCTCGACTCGTTCCTGAGCCTGTTGCCGGCCGCCATCCGGACCGCGGTCGAGTTGCGGCACCCGTCCTGGAACGACCCCGCGGTTTTCGAGTTGCTCGAGCGGCACCGCGCCGCGTACGTGGTGATGAGCGGTCCCGGCCTGACGTGCATCCCCCGCGCCACGACCGACCTGGTGTACGTCCGGATGCACGGACCTGGCCAGGACAGCATGTACGCCGGTTCGTATCCCGTGGACGAGTTGCGGTGTTGGGCCGAGCGCATCGCCGAGTGGACCGCGCAATCCCGCGACGTATGGATGTACTTCAACAATGACCTGGGCGGGCACGCGGTGCGAAACGCACTGTCGCTGAAGGAGATTCTCGACAATAGGTGAGGAGTGACCATGAGCTCGACAACGTTCGTCATCGTCGGCGGTGGGCTCGCCGCGGCGAAAGCGGCAGAGGCCCTGCGGGACAGTGATTTCGACGGGCAGATCGCGTTGTTCGCCGACGAGGAATTCCTGCCCTACGAGCGGCCGCCGCTGTCGAAAGACTATCTGGCAGGGGCCAAGTCGCTGCACGATTTCACCGTGCAGAACTCGGACTGGTACCGGGAGCGACGCGTCGACCTTAGGCTCAACACCCGGGTGGACTCGCTGGACACCGCCGCGCACACGGTCGGTTTCGACGACGGTGCGACGCTGCGTTACGACAAGCTGCTGCTGGCAACCGGATCGGTGTCGCGACGCCCTCCGATTCCCGGCTGTGACGCCGGCGGAGTGCACTATCTGCGCACCTACCGGGACGCCGTTTCGCTGAATTCGGTTCTCGCCGAGGGATCTTCGCTCGCGGTGGTGGGTGCCGGCTGGATCGGCCTGGAGGTGGCGGCCGGCGCACGGCAGCGCGGCGTGGACGTCACCGTTGTGGAATCCGCGGTGCAGCCGCTGTTGGGGGCGTTGGGCGAGCGGGTCGGTGCGGTGTTCGCCGATCTGCACCGCGACCACGGGGTGCAGTTGCGGCTGGAAACCCAGGTCGAGCAGATCACCGTCGAGGACGGTCAGGCCACCGGCCTGGCGCTGGCCGGTGGCTCCAGCGTCACCGCCGACGCGGTGCTGGTCGCGGTGGGCGCCAAACCCAATGTCGAGTTGGCCGAACAGGCCGGGCTGGAAATGGCCGACGGCGGGGTGGCGGTCGATGCGTCGCTGTGCACCAGCGTTCCGGATGTCTTCGCCGTCGGCGACATCGCCGCCGCGCAGCATCCGTTCTTCGGTGTGCGGATCCGCACCGAGCATTGGGCCAACGCGCTCAAGCAACCCGCCGTGGCGGTCGCCGGAATGCTCGGCAACCCGGGCGAATACGACGAGCTGCCCTATTTCTTCACCGACCAGTACGACCTCGGCATGGAATACGCCGGGCATGCGTCCGGCTCCGAGCACGTAGTGTTCCGCGGGGACGTCAGCGGTCGGGAATTCGTCGCGTTCTGGCTCGATGACGACAATCGGGTGCTGGCCGGTATGAACGTCAACGTCTGGGACGTGCTCGACGACATCAAGGGTCTGATCCGGTCCGGGACCCCGGTCGATGCCGAGCGCCTGGCCGACGCGAACGCCCCGTTGCGCTGACGCTCAGGGGTTCCAGTTGTGGTCGATGATGTCGGGCGGATGCTGGGCCTGTAGGCGTTCCCGTTCGGCACGCCGGCGCTTGACCCGAAGCCGGGCATCGACCGGCATGGCGACGAGCTCATCACACAGCAGGTAACACATGTCGTCCACGGTGTCGATCAGATCCGCCGCAACCCGACGAGTTCCCAACTCACGCAACGTCATTCGCAACTCATGGGTGAACCGCAGGGTGGTGTCGTGGGCCAGCTCCCGGGAGTTGCGGGCGCTGTCGGCCAATCGCTGAGCCAGCGAGCCGGCGGTCTGCGCCGCTTCGGGTTCAGCGGCGGCCGCGGCGGCGACCGCCAGCAGTTGTCCGGGTTCGTCGCCGAACGTCGGGTTGGCCAGCTCGGCTTCCCCGCGGCCGCGGTGGCCGAGGGCGGCGACGGCGGTGTCCAGCGCGGCCGCGGCCGCCGGGGACAAGGCCCGGATGCTGCCGACGTTGCCCTCGGCGGCCAGCGCCAACAACGGCGGGTCGGCTCGCAGCACCGCCGTCAACGCCTTGGTTTCGGCCGCGACGCGGTCGCTTTCCATGATGACGCCGACCCCGGAGATGCCCGCTCCCCTGCGCTCCAGGGCCGCCGCCGTGATTCCGGAGTCGATCACCCACAGGCCGGTCAGCACCCAGCCCTGGTGAATGCGGTCGCGCAACAACCGGATTCGCACTTCCAGAGCCGCGTCCGGTAGCGCGCCCAGTGCCTCGGCATCGAGATGTTCCCGGGTCGCGGCAGCCACATAGGCCTGCGTGTCGGCGCGCAGGTGACGCAGCAGCGCCAGCGATCGCGCCGTCACGACCGCCTTGGCGACCGACCCACGGGGACCGCCGGCCAGTTCGGGGCGCCCGAACGGTAGCAATTCCGCGGCCGGCGGCTCAGCACCGAGCGTGCGCCGGGTCACCGCATGCTCGTCCCAGCCCGGCAATTGGGCGGCGGCCACGATGTTGGCCGACACCCCGACATAGGGCCGGTGGCCGAATACCGCGATGGCCCGCTCCGCCCACTCCTGGGCCACCACGTCGCCCAGCGCCAACACCCGTCCCATTGCCTGCCCGGCAGCGCGCAGGCCGCTGCACTGCACGTCCAGCGTGATCGGAGTCAGTGGCCCCGGCAGCGCATCGGCGAGGCTGGCGGTGCTGAAGACCGGGAACCGCGGGTCGACGCGGTCGTCGAACTCGCCCTCGAGCCCCTCGGGAGCGACGCTGCGCAATGATTCGTCGGCCGGGGCCGGACGCGGCAGGGGTTCCACCGGTAGCGGGAATTGCCCCGCTCCGGTGGTCGCGCCCCAGGGATCGAGCTTGCGGCCGGCCAGCCCCCGGCCGGTGTCTACCACCGCGTCCAGTGCTTGCCAGCCATACTGGAAATTCCAAACCTCTTGTGCCGCACTGATATCCAGATCCGGGACAAGATTGTCCCAGCCGCGGACACCGTGCAGGCGCATTCTGGGGTCGACGGATCGCAGCACCCGCCACGCGGTGATCAGGTTGGTGGTGTCCGGGGTGGCCAGGTCGACGACCCCGCAGCGGTCGGTGCCGAGCGCCCCGACCAGGAACCGGACCAGGTCCTCGACGTGCAAGAACCTGATGGGGCGCGCGGATACCTTGGCGCGCATCAGGGTCGCCACGGTGCGGCAGGTCATCCAGTCCAGCTGCCGGCCGAGCAGCGGTGCGACGCGAACGACCAGGCTCGGTGCCCAACCGGTGGAAACCAGCGTCTCGGCCGGACGGTAGAGCTCCGCCCGCCCGGCCGCCTGCGACACGAACAGCAGCCGGGCCCCCGCGCGCGCCGCCGCATTCGCCACGTGCGCGACTCCGGTGATACCTGCGCCACCCGGTGCGCCGCTGTCGACCGGGGCCAGGTGGATCACGGCGTCGGCGTCGGCGGCCAGTTGCATCAGGACCGGGTCATCCAGCGGCGCGCACTTGAATTCGACGTGCGGATCCAGGTAGTCGTGCGGGTAGGGGGCGATGCCGCTGACCGTGTGGCCGGCGGCGACCAGCTGGCGCGCGACCAGCCGCCCGACGGTGCCTGCGGCGTCGGTCAGCAGCACGTGCACGTGGCGTCACCTCCCGGGGTATGCCAACGACAATAAGCACGCCCGACCGTGTTGCGCATTTTTGAGTCTGTACCGTGACCCGGCCGGTCAGTGCAGTTTCGCGGTGCCGTCTGCGGCGACGGCGACCTTTGCCCCGGCGATGTCGTCGCGCACGGTGTCAGCCGCGGCAGCGGGATCGGTGATCACCGCAAGGACGCGCGCGTCGTCGGGCGTGCGGACGGCCAGGAACGCTTTTTCCGGCTGTCCGTCCCGATCGAACGGCGTGGTCCACGATTCGACGGTTCCGGTCCCTTCCCAGTCCACCAGACCGACGGTGGTGGGTTCCCGATCCACCGCGGATTGAACGTCCTCCCAACGAAATTCGTGGCTGCCGGGCTCGGTGCTGTAGATGCCGAAGCTGTGTTTGGTCAGGTAACCGCCGTTCGCGGTGATCAGGCCCCGCCGTCCCGGGTTGGCGATGAGCAGTTCGGCCATCGTCGCGATGGAGTGCGTGACGTAGTTGCTCCACGGTCCGCCGGCGAAGGTGAGGCCGCCGGTGACGGTGAGCGGGCGGGCCGGATCGTCGGTGGCCAGGCCGAGTTCGGCCGCCGCGACCTGGACGGCCGACGGGAAGCACGAGTACAGGTCCACGTAGTCGACGTCGTCGACGGTCAAGCCGGCCAGTTCCAGGGCCGTGCGCCCGCCGATCCGGATCGCCGGGGAGCGGTGCAGTTCGCCGCGCTCGGCGATCGCCGACGTGTCGTGGGCATCGGTGCCGGCCTGCGGGTACACCCAGCGTTCCTCGGGCACCTGCAGCTTCCGGGCCTGCTCGACCGACGTCAGGATGAGCGAGGCGCCCTGGTCGACCATGTTGTTGGAGTTCATCAGCTTGGTATAGGGCCAGCTGATCATCCGGTTCTGCGGGCTGGCTTCCCGGATCTCCTCGGCGCTGTGGCGGCGGCGGATCCACGCGTGCGGGTTGTCCGCCGCGACGGCGCTGAACCGCGCCCACAGCTCGCTGACGCGCTTGCCGTGCTCGGCCACCGACTCGCCATTGGCGATCCGCAGCGACTGTTCGAACATCGGATACACGAAGGACGGCCGGTCCAGCTTGATCTTGATCTCGGCGTCACCGGCCATCGGCACGTCGTCACCCGCGACCTCGGGCATCGGCACGGAATTGTCCTGCTCGGTCCACACCAGCCGGCGACCCTGCTTCTTCAGGGCGTTGCGGGTGCGCCAGGTCTCGGCCGCCGAGATCAGCACGACGCCGGCGCGGCCCTGCTGGATGTCCAGGCAGGCCTGGTTGACCAGCGACTGCGGGGTGTTGCCACCGACGCTGCTGTAGCTCGCGGTGAACTTGGCCAGGCCCAGGCGCTCGCCCAACAGCAGCCCCGGGTTGCGGTAGTGCGCTGACAGCATGTGCACCACCCGGATGGAGACTGGGATAGTCCGCAGGGCCTCGATGACCCGGGCATCCGCGGCGTTCCGGGTAGCGGTGACCATCAGATCGACCGGCTCGATGGACGGTTCGCTGGGGTCGGGTTCGTCGCGGTGGTTGACCTGGCCGTAACCGATCAGCACCGGAGTCCTGGGGTCCACGGGCATGCGTCGAACCTATCGCGGCCGGGATGCAGCACCCCGAGGGTCCCCCACGCCCGGCGGAAAAGGGGCCCGGGCGGGTTGGGGTCAGGCCGGTCCCGTCCGGTAGATCGACTTCAGCGTCCGATAGGCCTCCAGGCCCTCGGGACCCAGCTCCCGGCCCATCCCGCTGGCCTTCACCCCGCCGAACGGCGCCCGCACGTCCAGCGCGTAGTCGTTGACGCCGATGGTGCCGGTGTGCACGGCCCGCGCGACGGTGGTGGCCCGGTCGACGTCGGTGGACCAGACGGTGCCGGCCAGGCCGAACTCCGTGTCGTTGGCCAGCGCGACGGCCTCGTCGTCGCTGTCGTAGGCGCTGATGGTCAGCACCGGGCCGAAGACCTCCTCGCGGGCCAGCCGGTCGGAGTTGTCGACGTCGGCGAACACGGTCGGCGCCACGAACCAGCCGCGCGACTGTTCCTTCGGTATCGAGCCGCCGGCGACCAACCTCGCGCCGCTGCTCTTGCCGACGTCGATGTAGCCCAGGACCCGCTCGCGCTGCCGCGAGCTGACCATGGGACCGATCTCGGTGCCGGGGTCCAGCGGGTCCCCCACCGCCATGCTCTCGGCCAGCGCCGCGACGGCGTCGACGACCTCGTCATAGCGGGATTTCGGCGCCAGGATGCGTGAGCTCAGGTGGCAGGTCTGGCCGTTGTTGACGAAGGAGGCGTTGCGCAGTCCGCGCATCGTCGCGTCCAGGTCGGCGTCGTCGAGGATGATCGCCGCTGACTTGCCGCCCAACTCAAGAGTGACCGGGCGCATCAGACGCCCGCAGGTCTCGGCGACCAGGCGCCCGGTCGCAGTGGAACCGGTGAACGCGACCTTGTCGACACCGGGGTGCGAGACCAGGGCGGCGCCGACGGCCGGACCGCCCGACACCACGTTGAGCACCCCGGGCGGTAGCCCGGCCTCCGCCGCGGCCTCGGCGAAAACCAATGCGT
The DNA here is from genome assembly GCF_003614435.1 of Mycobacterium paragordonae. Lineage (NCBI taxonomy): Bacteria > Bacillati > Actinomycetota > Actinomycetes > Mycobacteriales > Mycobacteriaceae > Mycobacterium > Mycobacterium paragordonae. The sequence continues at coordinate 3,491,172 of NZ_CP025546.1, read as the reverse complement.
CCAAAGCGGTTTCGGGTGACGCCTTGAGCACCACGGTGCAGCCCGCGGCCAGGGCGGGCGCCACCTTCATGGCGGCCAGCGCCTGTGGGTAGTTCCACGGCACGATCGCGCCCACCACCCCGACGGCCTCGCGGCGCACGATCGTGTGCCCGGTCACGCTCGGCCGGATCTCCTCGACCGGGACCTCGGTGACCAGTTGCGCGTAATACCGCAGCAGCAGCGCCGGGAAGGCGCCGTTGGCGCCGCGAGACAGCCGGATCGGCATGCCGTTCTCGCGCGTCACGAGCTCACTGGTCGCCTTGGCGCGCGCCTTGAGCGCATCGGCCATGGCGTTCAGGATTCCGGCGCGATGCTCGGGTGAACTGTTGCGCCAGTCCGGCAGGGCCCGGCGCGCGCCGGCGACGGCGGCGTCGATGTCGGATTCGCTGACAACGGCGCCCTCGCCGAGCGGTTCGCCGGTCGCGGCTTCCACCACCGTTTCGGCGGCGTCGGCGGTGCGGAACTGGCCATCCACGAAAAACTGTGCGGTTGAAGATGTCACGGGCCTGCCTCCGGTTCGTCCGCTGCGAACAGTACGCCTTCGTCGATCCACCGCTGCACCTCGTCAGGGCTCATCCCGAGCAGCTGTTCGCAGATCGCCCGGGTGTCCTGACCCGGCTGCGGGGCCGGACGTTGGCGGGCCGGCGGGATATGCCGGAACGGAGCCGGACCGGTTTCGGCGGGCAATATGCGCGCGATGAGCGGATGTGTCATGTCGCTGAACAGGTTTCGGTGCAGCAGTTGCGGATCCTCCAGAATGTCGGGTGGCCGGTTCATCGGGCCCGCGGCCACCTCGGCGTCCTGCAGTGCCTGAGCCGCCTGCAGCGGTGTGCGGGTGCCGGTCCATCGTTTGAGCGCGGATATCAGCCCGGCCCGGTCTGGTTCTCCCAAAAGCGCTGCCACGGCGTCCCATTCGTCGTCCGAGCCGATAGAGACCACACACCATTCGTCGTCACCGGCGCACGGGCAGACGGCGTGCACGCTGGTGTCGGTGCGGACTTCGGCGACGCCGGCGGCCAGCGCGGCTTCGGTGACGAACAACGTGTCGAGTTGGTTGACCACCACCTCGGCCTGCGAGATGTGCACATGGGCGCCTTGAACAGCGCGTCCGCCGGCGCGGTCGCGGCGGATCAGCGCGGCCAGGGCCAGGGTGGCGGCGATGCGCCCCACCACGTGGTCGGGGAAGATCGTTGTCGCGTCATAGAACGCGTGCCGGGTGCCCTCGGTGGGAGCGTCATCGGACGTCCACGCCCGGGTGGCGCCTGTCGTCGCCCGCACCAGAGGGCCGTAACCCAGCCGGGTACTCCACGGGCCCGTATTGCCGAACGCGCTGCTGCCCGCGAGCACGATCCGGGGGTTCAGCGCAGCCAGCGTGTCGTAGTCAAACCCAAGCGAGGCAAGCGTTCCCGGTTTGAAGTTGGCGAACACCGCGTCGGCTTCGGCGACCAGACGGCCAAAGATCTCCTTGCCGTCCGCGCTGCGCAGGTCGATGCCCAGCGCGCGGTGGTTGCGGTGGGTCCAGGCGAAGGATTCACTCATCGCGTCGCCGGCCCGCGCCTGCCGTAGACCGTCGGGGTACTCGGCCGACTCCACCTTGATGACGTCGGCGCCCAGGTCGCCGAACAGTCGGGCCAGTTCGCCGCCGGCGACGATGATGCCGAGGTCCAGGATTCGAAGACCCTGCAGTGGATAGTCGCCGCCGGTGCCGGACGGTGACAGCGCCGGCGCCGGACCGGCCGGCCAGCGCGGTTCGTCATGCCCGACGGCAGGCGCCGGCGTCCGGAAGCCGCAGTGCGCGCCGTCGACGACGAAGTAACCGGTCGGCACCTGAGTGTGCACGCCGGGCACCAGTTCGGCGTCGGTGATGGCGCCGACCTCGTGAAAGTGCTCCGACTCCAAAATCCTGGCCGGGGTGAGCACCGCGGCGATCGGGACCCCGTGTGCCTGACCGGCGGCCACCAATTCCTTCATGGTCTTCCCGGCGAACAGCGCCTGCACCAGCACGCTGATCTGCGGCCACGCCGCGAACCGCGCGCCGATCGCCTCGTACTTGGGGTCCTGGAAGTCCTCGGGCTCCCCCAGCCAGCGGCGCAGCCCCCGCCATTGGCGCGGCGCCATTACGCACAGCCGGACGTAGCCGTCCTGACACGGATAGATCGGGTACGCGTCCTGGTTCTTGGGGCGGCCCCGCCACCGGCTGCCGCTGCGGACGCCGGCGGCGGCCTGGCCGTGCGCGCCGAACGCCGGGTCGAGCGCCATGACCACCGCATCGAACCGGGAGAAGTCGATGTAATCCCCTGTGCCACAACGTAATCGATTGTAGTAGGCGGCCAGGGCGGCCCACGCGGCCTGTGCCGCGGCTGTTGCCGAGGCGATCCCGGTCGGCGGCAGCACAGGGGTGCCCACGGTGGGGCCGGTGCGCGACAGCGACCCCGACATGGCGTACAGCACCGCGTCGGTGGCCCGCCAGGACGCGCGCGGACCCGTCGCGCCGAAATCGCTGATCGACAGCACGACCAGGTGCGGGTAGCGGTCGGCCAGTTCGGGCCCGGACGTTCCGTAGCCGGCGGCCTGACCGGTGTCGACGAGGATGTCCGCCGCGGCGACCAGCTCGTGTAATCGCCGGCGGTCGCCCTCGTTCGCCGGGTCGAGCACGGTGCTGCGTTTGTTGGCGTTGTGCACGGCGAACGGGATGCTCGCGCCGGCCAGGGTCGGCAGCGTTGTGCGGGCCGGGCTACCGCCGGGCGGCTCCACCTTCAGAACGTCTGCCCCCAGATCGGCCAGCAGACGGGTGACGGAGTCGGCGTCGCCGACGGACAAGTCCACGACCCGGACCGCATCAAGGAGCTTCTCCGGCATGGGCATCACCGTAGTCAAGCCAGCGTGCGGCGGTACCGCACCTCCTCCGCCGGCCGGCCGCCGTACACCCGGCTGCGCTGCGCCCCGTCGGGACGCCAGCCGTCGCGCGCGTAGAACTCCCGCGCCCGGTCGTTACCCCGCAGCACCCACAGGGCGGCGTCGGTGAAGCCGCGCTCCGCCAGGCGCTTTCGGGCGGCGGCGATCAACATCGTGCCGATGCCCGTCCTTAGCCGGCGCGGATCCACGTAGAGAGCCATCAGCTCACCATGATCGGCGAGGTCGTCATCCCGGCACAGGCCCACGCTGGTAAAGCCGCAGACGGCGTTCTCGCGGATGGCGACGAGGGTGGACGGGACCCGCAGGCCCACCCGACCGAAGTCGTACCGGGACACCCATGCTTCGGGCGACAGGGCGTCCAGGTAGTCCTGATCGATCAGGCCCCGGTATGCCGAGCGCCAGGATCGCACGTGTAGCTCGGCGACCTGGAGGGCATCGGCCGGGACGGCGTCGCGTACCTCCGTCATGGTTGCAGTATCCGGCGGCCTAACGTGTCTGCCATGACAGATTCGGGATCGGTCGGGTTGGGGCGTGCCGCAAAGGTCGGCGGCAAGGTCATTGTGGTGACCGGCGGCGCGCGGGGCATCGGGTTGGCGACGGCGACGGCGCTGCACAAGTTGGGCGCCAAAGTCGCCATCGGGGACATCGACGAGGCGACGGTCAAAGAGTCCGGCGCCGACCTCGGTCTCGAGGTGTACGGGAAACTCGATGTCACGGACGCCAATTCGTTCGCCGATTTCCTGGATCAGGTCGAGCGTCAGCTCGGACCGATCGACGTGCTGGTCAACAACGCCGGCATCATGCCGGTCGGCCGGATCATCGACGAGCCCGACGCCGTCACCCGGCGCATCCTGGACATCAACGTCTACGGCGTCATCCTCGGCAGCAAGCTGGCCGCCCAGCGCATGGTTCCGCGCGGGCAGGGCCATGTCATCAACATCGCCTCACTGGCCGGGGAAATGCACATCGTCGGGCTGGCCACGTATGTCGCCAGCAAGCACGCGGTGCTCGGCTTCACCGACTCGGCCAGGCTGGAATACCGCGCGGCGGGCGTGCATTTCTCGTCGGTGCTGCCCACGTTCGTCAATACCGAACTGGTCGCGGGGACCTCCGGGATGAAAGGCTTCCGCAACGCCGAGCCGGCCGAGATCGCCGAGGCCGTCGTCGGGCTGATAGCCCAGCCCAAGCCGCGGGTGCGGATCACGAAGATCGCCGGGGCCATGGTCACGTCGCAGAAATTCTGGCCGCGCCGGGCCGCCGAGGCGCTGAACCGTCTGATCGGCGGCGACCACGTCTTCACCGACCAGATCGACGTCGAGAAGCGCCGCGCCTACGAGGCTCGCGCCCGCGGCGAGGAATGAGCTCGTAAGGCGTAGTTCATTTGAGGGCTCGACAATCGGGTAGATGAGCCCCATGAGTCCACAGACCGCGACCGGAACCCTGTCCAGTGACGAGACCCTGTCCAGTGACGAATTGGCGTTGATCCACGCCTACTGGCGAGCCGCGAACTACCTCTCGGTCGGTCAGATCTACCTGCTGGACAATCCCCTGCTCGCCGAGCCCCTGGCCGCCGAACACGTCAAACCCCGGCTGCTCGGCCACTGGGGCACCACGCCCGGGCTCAACCTGATTTACGCCCACCTGAACCGCGTCATCCGCAACCGCGACGCCAACGTCATCTACATCACCGGGCCGGGCCACGGCGGACCCGGACTGGTGGCCAACGCCTACCTCGAAGGCACCTACAGCGAGGTCTACACCGGCATCGAGGAAAGCACCGAGGGCCTGCGCAAGCTGTTTCGGCAGTTCTCCTTCCCCGGCGGCATCCCCAGTCACGTGGCCGCGCAGACGCCGGGGTCGATCCATGAAGGCGGCGAACTGGGCTACGCCCTGGTGCACGCGTACGGCGCGGCGTTCGACAATCCGGATCTGGTGGTCGCCTGCGTGGTGGGCGACGGCGAGGCGGAGACCGGGCCGCTGGCCGCGAGCTGGCACTCGAACAAGTTCCTCAACCCGGCGGTCGACGGCGCGGTGCTGCCGATCCTGCACCTCAACGGCTACAAGATCGCCAACCCGACAGTCTTGGCGCGGATCCCGGAGCCCGAGCTCGACTCGCTGATGCGCGGCTACGGCTACCGTCCGATCACCGTGGCCGGCGACGACCCGGACAGCGTGCACCGGCAGCTGGCCGCCGCCCTGGACGATGCGTTCGACGACATTGCAGCCATACAGCAGGCCGCCCGCTCCGGTTCGACGACGGAGCGACCGGTGTGGCCGATGATCGTGCTGCGCACACCGAAGGGCTGGACCGGTCCCAAGGTGGTCGACGGCCATCAGGTGGAGGGCACCTGGCGCTCGCACCAGGTTCCGCTGGCCGCCACGCACGAGAACCCTGAGCACCGCGAGCAGCTGGAAGAGTGGCTGCGCAGTTACCGCCCCGACGAGCTGTTCGACGGCGACGGCAAGTTGCGGCCCGAGTTGAGAGCCATTGCACCGCAAGGTGATCGACGGATGAGCGCCAATCCGCACGCCAACGGCGGGGTGCTGCTGCACGACCTGGACCTGCCGGACTTCCGCGACTACGCCGTGGAGGTGGAGCGGCCTGCGGCCGCGACGCACGAGGCCACCCGCGTGCTCGGCACGTTCCTGCGCGACGTCATCAAGCGCAACCCCGACCGATTCCGGTTGATGGGCCCCGACGAGACCGCCTCCAACCGCCTGGACGCGGTGTTCGGCGCCACCGACCGGGTTTGGGTTTCGCGCACGGAGGCCGACGACGATCACCTCGCACCCGATGGTCGCGTGATGGAGGTGCTGTCCGAGCATCTGTGCCAGGGCTGGCTGGAGGGATATCTGCTGACCGGGCGGCACGGGTTGTTCAACTGTTACGAGGCGTTCGTGCACATCGTTGACTCGATGCTCAATCAGCACGCCAAGTGGCTGGCTACAACTTTGGACCTGCCCTGGCGGCGGCCAATCGCGTCGTTGAACTACCTGCTCAGCTCCCACGTGTGGCGCCAGGATCACAACGGCGCGTCCCATCAAGACCCCGGCTTCATCGACCTGGTCGCCAATAAGCGGGCCGAGCTGACCCGGGTGTACCTGCCGCCGGACGGCAATACGCTGCTGTCGGTGGCCGATCACTGCCTGCGCAGTCGCAACTACATCAACGTCATTGTGGCGGGCAAACAGCCCGCGCTGTCCTACCTCTCGATGGAGGATGCGGTCTTGCACTGCACCCGGGGTCTGGGGATCTGGCCGTGGGCCAGTACCGCGACCGCGGAGCCGGACGTGGTGCTGGGGTGCGCCGGCGACATTCCGACGCTGGAAATCCTTGCGGCAGCGGACATTCTGCGACGGGAACTGCCCGACCTGGCCGTGCGGGTGGTCAACGTGGTGGACCTGATGCGCCTGCAGCCGGATTCGGAACACCCGCATGGCTTGCCCGACAACGAATATGACGCATTGTTCACTCAGGACAAGCCGGTGATCTTCGCCTACCACGGCTATCCCTGGCTGATCCACCGCCTGACCTACCGTCGTGCCGGGCACCATCACATGCATGTGCGCGGCTTCAAGGAACGTGGCACCACCACAACGCCTTTCGACATGGTGATGCTCAACGACCTGGACCGCTTTCATCTGGTGATGGATGTGATCGATCGAGTGGACGGCCTGGCCAGCAGCGCGGCCGGCTTGCGCCAACGGATGGTCGACGCGCGCCTGTCGGCCCGTAACTACACCCGTGAGCACGGTGAAGACGACCCGCAGATCTCGGGATGGACCTGGCAGGCGGAGTGAAACCCCTCAGAAGGGTGGGGGTTCGTCGTCGGGTGGGCCGGTCGCGGCTATCCGCGCTTGACGGTTGGCGCGGCGTTCGGCGGTGACGCGGGCGGCGCGGGCTTGGGTGCGGGTGCGCCGGCGGGTGGGCATCATCGCGGTGCGCTCGGCGCAGTAATCCGCCGGTGGGGTTTGGGCTTCGGGGGCGGGCATCCCGCCCACCGCATGGCACAGGCTGGGAAACAGCAACGCGGATCCGGGGGTGGTGACGTGGGTGTCCCCACCCGGGGAGGTCAGGATCAAGGTGCCGTCGGCGAGTTGTTTCTCGGTCCAGCCCCAGAACGTTTTCATCAAATGATGCGTGCGGCAGTAGCACTTGAGGTTGCCCGCATGGGTGGGCCCACCGGAGGCGTAGGGGATGGTGTGGTCGACATCGCAGTGCGTGGCCGGCACATCACAGCCCGGCCAGCGGCACGTCAGGTCCCGGGCCCGCACGAAATCGGCGAGCGCTGGGGAGGGGTGGTAGTGCGGCTCGGGCGGGCTGTAGCCGGGGTGGATCAACGGCACCTGGCGGGCGGTCAACGCCAACTCGGCCAACACCTCGGGGGTGATCAGGTCCTCGGCGCCCAACAGGCACCCCGGCTGATCACTGTGGCCATTGAGGGTGGCCTGTTCGGCGACCACATGAATCACCACCGGCGAGGAGGGCTTGCGCCCGGCGGCGGTGCAATCGGGACGCCCGCACTCACAGCCCAGCCGGGTCGCGTTCGCGGCCAGCGCCCCCATGGCATCAGCGCGGCGCTGAGCCACCGTGCGCGGATCGTGGGGGCAGACCGTGGCCGCCAACGCCGAGATCCGCGCATCGAGGGCTTTGGCATCGGTGCTGCGCAGGCGTCCCTCCACCTGGCACAACCCGTTGAGCTCCTGGCTGATCCACACCTCCCGATCAGCCTGGGCCTCTGTGCGCCGCCGGACGGCATCGGCGTCGGCGTCGGCGACGATCTGGTCGATCTTCTGCGACAACCGCCCCCGGCTCAACGAGGGCCAGCGTGTCACCCGCGCGGCGATCTTGTCGTCCACCGCCGCCAGCACCTGGGGGTCCTCGATCAGATCGGTGCGGAACACGATCGTGGCGAACGCCTCCAGGTCGATGTCCCCGGCACACAACACCGCCGCGACCTGCGGTAGGCGCTCGCGCATCGCCCGGGCATAATGCAGCTTGGTCTCCGCGCGGCCCTGGCTGATCTTCAGCCCCGCGGCCACCTCCCCGGCCACCGCCTTGAACGTGTCGATCGCCCACTGACCCCTCTCAGAGCCCGCCACCGAGCGGTGGGAGAACAACTGCCCGATCCCCACCAACTCCGCGGCCTGGGCCTGATTGACCACCCGCGCCGCCGCACCGATCCGCGTCATCCAGCCCACCGAGTCTTCGGTCTTTTCTAGAAGTGCCCTGCGGTGGGCCACCACCTCCAGGTAGCCGTCATACCCTTCCATCCCGGGTGCGAGTGTCATCTCCCAGGACATCGGTGACAGTTCTGTGTCAGGACATCGGTGACAGTTCGGGCTGTGTTGGTGGTGACATTTCTGCCTCAGGGTTCGGGTGGTGGCTGTTAATGAACCGATCGATCCTCTGGTCCGGCTTGCTATCTCGCAGTGGCCCGATGACGCGCCCCGCGGGGCGGTTTCGACGTTCTGCGCCGAGTACGGCATCTCCCGCAAGTCGTTCTACGAGTTGCGTAAACGCGCCAAGGCCGACGGGCCGGCCGCGGTACTTGAACCCAGGACGAGACGACCCAAGTCGAGCCCATCGAAGTTGAGCGATGCGATCAAGGAGCAGGCTGTGGCAGTGCGTGCCGCACTGGAGGCCTCCGGCCTGGATCACGGGCCGATCAGTGTGCACGAAAAGATGCGCGCGATGGGCCTACAACCGGTACCTTCCACGGCATCGCTGGCGCGCATCTTCCGTGAGGCTGGCGTGGCTCGTCTGGAGCCGAAGAAGAAGCCCCGCTCGGCATGGCGGCGGTTCGTCTATCCGGCGCCGAATGCGTGCTGGCAACTCGACGCGACCGAGTACGTGCTGAGCGGCGGACGAAAGTGCGTAATCTTCCAGCTCATCGACGACCACTCCCGCTACGCGGTCGCTTCCCACGTCGCATTCAGCGAGACCGCCACGGACGCGATCGCAGTGGTGGACAAGGCCATCGCCGCCCACGGAGTGCCCCAACGACTGCTGTCGGACAACGGGCTCGCGCTTAACCCCTCGCGGCGTGGATATCTGGGCCAGCTCGTAGAACACCTCGCAAGCCTGGGCGTGGCGGCGATGACCGGCAAGCCCTACAAACCGACCACCCAGGGCAAGAACGAACGCTTCCATCAGACCTTGTTCCGCTACTTGGACAAGCAGCCTCTCGCGAGCACGCTGGCCGAGTTGCAGACCCAAATCGACGCCTTCGACGACATCTACAACAACGAGCGCCCCCACCAAGGGCTGCCTGGCCGCATCACACCCCGCGCGGCCTGGGAGGCCACCGAGAAGGCGCAGGCTCCCCGCCCCAAACCCGACCAGCCCTTCTTCGTCCAAGCTGCACTTAAGCGGCACCGGCCTGCACCCGCACCCAAAGACCTGCCCGCCGGCACCAGCGTCAGGACACTGACCACCGCCGGAACATTCATGCTCGCCGGGGTCCAGTACAAGGTCGATGGACGACGCGGCTTTGACCAGGTCCTGGTCGTCACCAACGGCGACAAGATCATCGTCGCCGACCTGGACGGCGAAGTCCTCATCGAGCACACAAGACCCGCACCCGGGGTGACTTACGTCGGCAACGGACGACCCCGCGGCCCACACCCCAAAAACGACAAAACGTCACCGAAGTCCTGACACACCAACTGGCACCGATGTCCTGACACAGAACTGTCACCGATGTCCTGAGACATCACACATCCCGGGTGCGAGGAACGGCAGTCTATCGAACATACTTTCGATTATAGCCTCTACCCCTGACCGCGTTGACTCGTCAGAAATGCGCGCGAAAGGGTGATTCGTTGCCTCATCGAGAATGCGCGCGTGGACGGCGCGCCTGCCTGGTCGGGTCAGCAATGAGTTCGGTAGGCCCGGTTGATGGGGTTGACATTGGCAGAGCGCAGGGCGGTGACCCAATCAGCGGCGACTCGTTATCAGCAGGCCGGTAAGCGCGGTAAGACCCGGATTCTTGACGAGTTGTGCGCCAACACGGGCTGGCATCGCAGCCCTGCCCGCAAGGCACTTAAAGCCGCGCTGGCCCCCAGGATCATGTCTGCACGAAGTCCGCGGCCCGTGAAATACGGCGAGGATGTGATTGCTGCGCTGACGATCTGCTGGACGGTGCTGGGCATGCCCGCCGGCAAACGGCTCGCACCCATGCTCACCGAGCTGGTAGCCGTGCTGCGCCACTTCCGGGAGCTGGTCATCAGTGACGAGACGGCGGCACTGCTGGTATCGATGTCGGCGGCCACCATCGATCGCCGCCTGGCCGATGAACGGGCCAGATACAAGATCAAAGGACGCGTGGGCACCAAGCCGGGGTCGCTGATCCGAAGTCAGATCCCGGTGCGCACCTGGGCCCAATGGGATGACGCTGTGCCCGGCTTCGTCGAGATCGACACGGTCTTCCATGACGGCGGCAATCGGGGTGGAGGCCATGCGTTCACGTTGACGGTCACCGATATCGCCACCGGCTGGACCGAAAGCCGCTCGCTACCGGACAGGACGGCCAAACACATCCTGGCCGCCCTCAATCAGATCGCCGCCGCGATGCCGTTCCCGATCCTCGGCGTGGACTGCGATAACGGATCGGAATTCATCAACGACGACCTCTTGGCATGGTGCCAAGACCGGCGAATCACCTTCACCCGGTCACGGCCGGGCAACAAGAACGACGGCTGCCACGTCGAGCAGAAGAACTGGGTGGTGGTCCGCACCGTGGTCGGCTACTACCGCTACGACACAGCGTCAGAACTCTTGCTACTCAACGAGATCTGGCGACTGCAGTCACAGCTGACCAACTACTTCCACCCCCAGCAGAAATTGGTATCCAAAGTCCGCAAAGGCGCCAAGGTATCCAGAAAACACGACACGGCCACCACCCCGTTTCACCGGGCGACCGACCACCCGAGTATGACCCTGGACCGCATCGTGGCGCTCAAGCGGACCTACTCACTGATCAACCCAGCCGCCACCCAACGCCAGATCCAGGCGTTGACCAACCAACTCTTCACCCTGACCACCAGCAAAGCCCCAGCCGGCGTCCCGACTCCACTCACCAAGCGCGCACGTTCACGTGAGGCAACCAACAACCCTTCGCGCGCATCTTGACATGAGCTCCATATCCCTTCCGGGGGACGCCTCGCGGGCGTGAAAATGGGGTCGGGTCGCCTGCCGACGCCGATCTTGCCTTGGGCGTGAGAGCCCGCACATGAGCTTGGCGCCGGGGCCCGACCTTGAAGGGTCACGCACTGTTGCTTCGAGCACGCCGGTCAGAATTTCGGTTCCCTTGACCGAGGCCCCCAGGCGACCCACCCGATGGAATGGATGGATCCGATTGGAGGGCAAGAGAAGTGGCAGAACAACGCAGGCGCAAGCAGAAGCCGGCGGTGGCGGCCGTGCCGGTGGAGATTGCCGACGCGGACCACGAGGTGGTGATCGAGCGGGCCGCGGCGATCGATGTTGCCAAGGCAACCGGCACCGTATGCGTGCGGCTGCCCGGCAAGTCCGGGCGGCGGTTTTCCCGGGTGTGGGAGGTGTCTGCACGCACCGGCATGATCGGTCAGCTGACCCAGCAGCTCATCGAGCTCGACATCGAGAAGGTCACCGTGGAGTCAACTTCGGACTATTGGCGGATCTGGTATTACCTGATGGAGGCGGCGGGGCTGGATGTGCAGCTGGTGAATGCGCGTGACGTCAAGAACGTGCCAGGCCGGCCCAAAACGGACAAACTCGACAGTGTCTGGCTGGCGAAGCTGACCGAGAAAGGCCTGCTGAGGCCGTCGTTCGTGCCGCCGGCGCCGATCCGGCGGCTGCGTGATTACACCCGGCTACGCGAGGACCTGACCCGCGACCGTTCTCGTTACTGGCAGCGGCTGGAGAAACTTCTCGAGGATGCGTTGATCAAGGTGTCGTCGGTGGCCTCGACGCTGGACACATTTTCCACGCGCGACATGATCGAGGCCCTCATCGCCGGGGAACGCGACCCGCGCCGACTGGCCGCGTTGGCGCGCGGGAGGATGAAGGCCAAACGCTCGGAGCTGATCACCGCGCTCGACGGTCGCTTCGATGATCATCACGCCGAGTTGGCGCGGATGCTGCTGGGCCAGATCGATGCGCTTTCCGCCCAGATCGACACCTTGACCGTGCGCATCGAGGAGTTGATCGCTGAGCTGCCCGCCGCGGCTGGGGCCATCGATCACCGCGACCCCGGCACGGGCCCGGGTGCGGGCATCGATGCCGATCGGGACACCAGCGGTAGCGATCCGGACACCGGCGACGGCACCCGGGTCGATCCCGTCACAGTGGCCCGCTGCGCGCCAAGCGTCATCGAGCGCCTCGATGAGATCCCGGGTATCGGCCAACGTGCCGCGCAGAGGATCATCGCCGAAATTGGACTGGAGATGACCCGTTTTCCCACACCCGAGCACCTGGTCTCCTGGGCGAAACTGTGTCCGCGCATCGTCCAGTCCGGTCCCATCAGCCGCGCCGGGAAGACCGGCAAAGGCAACCCCTACCTCAAAGGCGCACTCGGCGAGGCCGCGGCTGCGGCCGCCAAGACCAACACCTTCCTCGGTGAACGCTACCGGCGCATCGTCAAACGCCGCGGCAAACTCAAAGCCCTGGTAGCGGTCGCCCGCTCCATCCTCACGATCATCTGGCAGCTGCTTTCCGATCCCACCGCCCGATTCCACGACCTCGGACCCGACTACCACACCAACCGCACCGTCACCGAACGAAAGATCCGCAACCACCTCGCCCAACTAACCGCGATGGGATTCCACGTAACTCTCCAACCCGCCGCCTAGCCACCGAAATACACACCGCCACACCACCACCGGCCAGCAAGCTGCGCCGCGCCTGTCGCCTGCGCCACTCACCTTGGGTTTTTCCGGTCAGGCAACTTGCTGACACGCTGAACCAGCTCCTGACCTTCACCACCAGCAAAGCTGCACCCGACGCCAAACCGCCCATCAATAAGCGCGCACGTCTACGTGAGGCAACTGGCTGATCTGAGGTTCCTGGCGGGGTCGTGTCTTATGCATAGCCGCGGCGGGATTCGAGGGTTGGTGGTGTCGGTCGTGACGCACTGAAATCTCCGCCGAGAAGAGGTCCGCAGGTAGGCCCGACGAATCTGATGATCGCCGCCCACATCGGCTCGACGAATGCACCGTTCCTATCCGTGCAGGCAGGTGCGAGACTTTGCCGCGTGACGTCCGACAAGTCTCCCGTGGTCCTGCTGCACGGCATCCTGATGTCGGGCAACGGCTGGCAGGACGTCGTGCCACTGCTGGCCGACGAGCACCGCGTGCACACGTTCACCACTGCCGGGCACCGCGGCGGGTCGCCGGCTCCGCAGCGCCCGGCTACCGTCAGCGATCTGGTTGACGACGCGGAGCGATACCTCGACCAATGTGGTCTTGAGCGACCACATGTCGTTGGTCTCTCGTTGGGCGGTTGGATGGCCATCGAGTTGGCCCGGCGTGGTCGCGCGGCAACAGTGTGCGCGTTCGCCCCGGCCGGCTTCTGGTCGCCCGGGGATGCCGCACAGGCCCACGTGCTGAGGCAGATCCACAAATTCGTGGGAATAGGGCGCGTCGCCCGTCCACTGCGTCCGGTGGTCGCCCTCGCGATGAAGTCGGCGGCCGTGCGCCGGCTCGGCTTGCGCGACGCCGCGTGTCACGCCGATCGAATGACCACCGCGCAAAGCATTGACGCGATCGACGACATCATCGGTTGCACGGTCGACGTCGACGACTTTCTCGGTTCCAGTGAACAGATCGCATCGTTGGATCCCCTGCCCTGCCCGGTGACCATCGCCTGGTCGGGGAACGATGCGATTGTTCCAGTCCCGTTGTGCGACAAGATTGCCCGCGAGCGGATACCTCGGGCGTCATTCACGACCCTGCCCGGCGTCGGGCACGTTCCCATGGTGGACGACCCAGGCCTGGTGGCCGGGACGATCTTGGCGGTGACTGGCGCGAGATGAGGCGAGCGTCGGACTAGCGCCGCCCGGCACCCGGCTACTCTGACCAGGTGCCGAAAGTCTTGTCCGTCAACGTGGCCCAGGCCCGGCCCAACCCCGATCCGCGCGCCCGATCGAAGGTGACCGGCATCTACAAGGTCCCCACCGCCGAAGCGGTCATGGTCCAGGCGCCGGGCAAGACAGGCAGCGGGCTGGCCGGCGACGCTATCGGCAACCCGAAGTTCCACGGGGGCGACGATCAAGCCGTCTACGTCTACGCGCGCGAAGACCTCGACGACTGGCAAGCCCAGCTGGATCGCACCCTCACCGACGGGATGTTCGGCGAGAACCTGACCACCCAGGGCATCGACGTCACCGGGACGCTCATCGGGGAACGCTGGCGCATCGGCGCCGAGGGCCCGGTCCTGGAAGTCTCGGCGCCGCGCACGCCATGCCGCACCTTCGCGGCGATGCTGGAACAGCGCGGCTGGATCAAGACCTTCACCCAAGCCGGGATCCCCGGCGCCTACCTGCGGGTGATATCCCCCGGAAACGTCCGCGCCGGTGATGAAATCACCGTCGAGCATCGCCCCGACCACGACGTGACGGTGGGGCTCGTCTTCCGCGCGCGCATGTCCGAACCCACTCTGTTGTCGCGGATTGCCGTGGCCGATGCGCTCTCAGCAGAAATCAAAGCCGAGGTTGCGCAGCGCAGCCGCAGGTAGACTCGCGACGATGCCTGCCCAAACCCAAGCCCTGCCCACCGCGACCCGGCTGCGCCTTCATGCCGACATCGCCGTGGTCGTCGCCGTGCTGGTGCTGACCAACCTGGTCGCCCACTTCACCACGGCGTGGGCGGGCATCGCGACGGTCCCGCTGGCGGCTATCGGCCTGGTAGCCCTGGTTCGGTGGCGCGGGTTGGACTGGGCCGAACTCGGGCTCGGCCGCGAGCACTGGAAGTCGGGCGTGGGCTACGCGCTGGCCGCCGTGGCGCTGGTGGTGTCGGTGATCGCGGTCGGCGTGGCACTGCCGGTCACCCGCCCGATGTTCCTGAACAACCACTACGCGACCATTTCCGGCGCGCTGATCGCTTCGATGGTCATAATCCCGCTGCAGACCGTCATCCCGGAGGAACTCGTTTTCCGCGGCGTGCTGCACGGCGCGCTGCACCGCGCCTGGGGTTTCCGCGGGGTGGCCCTGGCCGGGTCGCTGCTGTTCGGCATGTGGCACATCGCCACGTCGCTGGGCCTGACCAGCAACAACGTCGGGTTCACCCGGCTGTTCGGTGGCGGCGTCTTCGGAATGATGGCCGGTGTGACGATGGCCGTGCTGGCCACCGGTGCTGCCGGTTTCGTGTTCAGCTGGTTACGCCGGCGCAGCGGCAGCCTGATCGCTCCCATCGCGCTGCACTGGTCGCTGAACGGCGTCGGCGCCCTGGCCGCCGCCCTGGTTTGGCACCTGTCGACCTAGACCCAGAGCACCTAGACCAACAGCACCGCGGCGCCCGCGATCTCGCCGGTGCTCAGGTCGGTCAGCGCGCGATCAGCCGCGGCCAGCGGATATTCCGGCGTGGTGACCTCGATGTGGTTCCGTCCGGCGAAGTCCAGGAAGGCGCGGGCATCGGCCCTGGTGTTGGACGTGACCGACCTGACCTGACGCTCCTGAAACAGATGCCGCTGGTAGTTCAGCGACGGGATGTCACTCAAATGAATACCCGCCACCGCGAGCGTGCCGCCCCGGTCGAGGGCTTCCATCGCCGGCAGCACCAGCTCGCCGACGGGAGCGAACAGGATCGCCGCGTCCAGCGGCACCGGCGGCGGATCGGCCGCGCCCTGTGCGGAAGCCGCCCCCAACTCCATGGCCAGCTCGCGCGCCCGGGCGCCGCGCGTCATCACGTGCACCTCCGCGCCCTGGGCCAGCGCGACCTGCGCGGTGATGTGGGCGCTGCCGCCGAAACCGTACAAACCCAGCCGCCCACCGGCGGGCAGCTCGGCCCGCAACAGCGACCGGTAGCCGATGATGCCGGCACACAGCAGCGGCGCCAGCTCGCTGTCGCTGTACCCGCTCGGTAGCGGGTGCGCGAAAGCCGCAGGCACCGTGGTGAATTCGGCATAGCCACCGTCGGCGTCCCAGCCGGTGTAGCGGGACTGCGGACACAGGTTCTCGTCGCCCCGCCTGCAGTACTTGCACACCCCGCAGGTGTGCCGCAGCCACGCGATACCCACGCGGTCCCCGACGTGGAACTCGTCGCCGGCATCGGCGCCGACCTCGATGACCTCCCCGACCACCTCATGGCCGGGAGTCACCCGGTCCCGGTGGACGGGTAGGTCGCCTTCGGTGACATGCAGGTCAGTCCGGCACACTCCGCAGGCAAGAACGGCGACCAGCAGGTCGTTAGGTCCGGGCCGCGGGACCGGGACGGTGACTTGCTCCAGCGGCCGGCTCGTCATCGGTCCGGGTTGGCGCACCTGCCACGCGGTCATGGTGGTGCTGGTCGGTGGGGCGGCCATCACCCCATCATGCCGCGAGGCAGCGCGCCGCGACGGGCCCGCCCGGCTACAGAGTCCGGGTGCGCGACGTGGCGAACTTGTAGATCAGCAGCAGGAGCACCGCACCGACCAGCGCTCCGAGGAACGAGTGGTTGATGGGCGGGGTGATGGTGAACTTGTGCGGCGGGAAGACGACGCTGCCCAGGGTGCCGCCGACGTAGGCGCCGACGATGCCGAGCAGCGCGGTGGCGATCCAGCCCATCGGCTGCCTGCCCGGCACGATGAGTCGCGCGATCAGCCCGACGATCAGTCCAAGAACGATCATTCCGATGATGTGCAGGACCATGACCAGCTCCTTCAGGGGTATTAACTTGTCGAGGGGACCTCGCAGTAATACCCGGTGCGGGTGCCGTCAATCGCGCCCGATCCGCGAATCCTCCCGCCGCGGGCGGGAATTCAGCGCCGCTGCACCATCCCGACGAGCCACAGTAGGATCACCGAACCCAGGATTGCGGTGAAGAAGGTGAACCACCAGCCGCCCGACGCGGTGTCAAAGGCGAAGCTGAGCAGGAATCCGCCGATCAACGCACCGACGATACCGATCACGATATTCATCAGGATGCCCGATCCGGCACCCTTGACGATCTTGCCGGCGATCCAGCCCGCCAGCGCGCCGATGATGATGTAGCCGATCCAGCCCACGCTGGTCAGCGTGGTTGAGCGAGCGAGAAATTCGGTGCTTGCGACGACGTCCATGAGGGTTCCTCTCCGCTGGCTAGGTCCAGTGCAATCACTGGACCGTGCTATCGGTATACGCCTTCCGCGTAACGAATAGAGGAACGATTCGGCCTAGTTTTCAGGGCGGGTTTCAGGCCGGTTTCAGGCCGGTTGGGTGCTCCGAGGTTGCGTCGACGCCGGAGTCTGAGCGGCCGGCGCCTGAGCCGGTGCCGGGGCCGGTGCAGGCGCCGGGGCACCCGGCTCGGCAGGCGCTGCCGGTGCAGGCGCGGGAGCACCCGGGACAGCTTCCGGAGCGGGAGCCGCTGGGGCGGCCGGAGCATTCCAGGGCCGGATCGACTCGGCCAGCGCCTTTGCGGCGTTCTTGTCGACCGGGTTGTTGGACGTGCCCAGCCACACCACGAACCAGCGCTGCGGCGGTCCGGCGGCAGGAGTGGCGCCCGCCGGGGTGCCGACCACGCCGGTCCAGATCTGGCCGTTGGGCTTGCTGGTGTCGCTGAACTTCACCTCGTAGTACGACGCGCTGCCCGAGACGCCGTTGGCGTTGAGGGGAACGGTCTCCTGGTTGACCCGGGTGCCGGGATACGGCATGAAGAACTCGCCCATGTCCGATCCCAGCCGCACGGCGGCCTTCGGGTTGGTGGCTTCGGCGCTGGCGTAGAGCTTCTGGTCCAGCCGGCCCAACACGATGCGGGTGTCGTTGGCCACCGGCTGCGGCTGTCCGGGCATCGGAGCCTCACCGGCTGCCTTGCTCAGTAGCGCCGAGCCGTAGTCCAGGTGCGACGCGTCGGACTCCACCCAGCCGGGCGGCACGATGAAGCTGAACCCGCCCACGGCGTTGGTCACCCGTCCGGCTTCCACCGCGTTGGGGTCCGGCGGCGGCGGTGCATTGGGATCGGCCGGTGGCGGTACCGCGTTGGGGTCGGCGGGCTGGGCGGTCGGCGTGGGACTTGCTCCCGGCGCAGGCGTGGGGCTGGCTCCTGGCGCAGGAGTCGCCGAGGGGCTGGGGGTCGCAGCCGGTGCGGGCGACGCCGGAGCGGGCGACGCGGGCGGCGCGACGGTAGGAGTCGGTGAGGGCGCCGGCTCGGGGTCGGCGCCGGCAGTTGCCGGCAACGCAATGGTGACGGCGGTCGCCGCGGCAATGGCCAGCGACGCCACTAATCCCTTGCGGCGTGTCGGGTTCGGGTCCTCCTGGTACATGGCGACGAACCTACCCTCTCGTCGGCCCGAAGCAAGGAAGGCCCAGCCGGTGTCTCGCAGATAAGGTCGCGGCTCTACCTGCCGTCCGGTGCCGGATACAGCGAAACCTCGGCGGCCTTGACGCTGAACCACACCCGCCGGCCCGGGGCGATGTGCAGCTCGGCCGCGGCGTCCGGGGTGATGCTGGCTGCCAGTCCGGGTGCTCCGTCTGCTTGGTCCGCCCCGCGCACCAGCACCGCCGGGCCGCGGGTGTCCAACTCCGCCACGGTCACCTCGACGGTGTTGCGTGGACTGCCGTGGGGGAGGTCAGGGTAGACAGCCACACTTGCCGGCGCGAAGGCCGCAACCGCCCGCTGGCCTGCCGCGAGCGGTACGTCGGTGGTGCCGTGCCAGCGCAGACCCGACCGGCTGTGCAGCGCGCCATCGGGGCCGATGGTCCCGCCGACCAGATTGACGCCCGCGATGCGTGCTCCGAAATGGCTCCTGGGCGCCGCCAGCACCTCCGCGACCGCTCCGATCTCGGCAACTTTCCCGGACTCGAGCACCAGCACGCGATCGGCCAGCGCGAACACATCGAGTAAGTCGTGAGTGATCAGGACGACGGCGCAGCCGGTACGACCGACCACGTCGCGCAGCACCGCGCGGATCGACGCCGCCGCTGCCACATCGAGCCCGGTCAGCGGCTCGTCGAGCAGCAAGAGTTCCGGTTCGGCGGCCAGGGCTCGTGCGATGGCGACGCGCTGCGCCTGACCGCCGGACAGCTGGCGCGGCCTGCGGTCGGCTAGCTCCTCGGCATCGACTTCCCGCAGCCAGTGCAGCGCCGCTTCCCGGGCCGGACCCGACGAGAACAGGCGGCGACGAGTCCGCGGCCCGAACGCCACATTGGCGCCCACCCGCAGATGCGGAAACAGCAACGGGTCCTGCATCAGCAGCCCCACCCGACGGTCATGGGTGGCCACCTGCACTCCCGCCGCGGTATCGGTCAGCACCCGGTCCCCCAGCCGCACCACACCGGAGTCCGGCCGGAGCAGCCCGGCGATGACATGCAGAGCCGTCGACTTGCCCGCGCCATTGGGGCCGAGGACGGCCAGTACCTCGCCGGCGGCCACCGAAAACTCCACATCCAGACCCCGGGCGGCCAGCACGGCACGCAACTGCAGATCGCTCATCGCCGGCTACCTCACGTCGGCCCCGGTGAGCCGGCGCGCGCCCAGCCCCAGCACCACCACCGCCGCGACCGCCACCAGCAGAAGCGACAGTGCCACAGCCGCATCCGGGTCCCCTACGCGCTGCAGGTAAATCTCCAGCGGCAGCGTACGGGTCACGCCCTGCAGCGAACCGGCAAACGTCAGCGTCGCGCCGAACTCCCCCAGCGACCGCGCAAACGCCAGCACCGCTCCGGAGGCCAGACCGGGCAGCAGCAGGGGCAGGGTGACCCGCCACCAGATCGTGGTCGGCCGTGCCCCGAGCGTGGCCGCCACCACTTCATAGTCGGCTCCCGCGCTGCGCGCCGCGCCTTCCAGCGAGATCACCAGAAACGGCAGCGAGACGAACGTCTGCGCCAGCACGACGGCCGTGGTAGTGAAGGCGATGCTGATGTCCGCCGCTTCGAGGTAGCGCCCGATCAGGCCGAGCCGGCCGAACGCATAGAGCAGTGCGATGCCGCCGACGACCGGGGGCAGCACCAGGGGCAGCAGGATCACCGGCCGCAGCGCCCGGACCAGGCGCAGCCCGCTACGGGCCAGGACCAGCGCCATCGGGACCCCGAACAGCACGCACAGCAGGGTGCTGGCCGCGGCGGTTTTCAGGCTCAGCAGCAAGGCCGTGGTGGCGGATTCGCTGCTGATCAGTGACCAGAAGTGCGGCCAGTCCACCTTGATCGCGACCGCCAGTAGCGGCAGTCCGACAAACAGCGTCCCCGCTGCGGCTGGAACGTAGACCCAGCGAGGCAGGTGGGATGGCGTGGGCATCGGAGCTCAGGGCTTGGCGAAGCCGGCCCGGTCCAATATCTCTCGGCCGGCCGGACCCGTCACCGCGGCCTGGAATTTCCCGGCCAGCTCGGCTTGCGGCGATTTCTTGAGCACCGCAATCGGGTAGACGTTCACCGCCTGCGCGGCTTCCGGGAAGTTGACCGTCGTCACCTTGCTTCCGGCATTCGACGCGTCGGTGACGTATACCAGTGCGGCATCGGCCTGCCCCGTGGTCACTTTGTTGAGAGCATCGCTGACGCTCGGTTCTTCGCTGACCGGGTGCAATTGCATGCCGGCGGCGTCCTCGATGCGGTGGGTGGCCGAACCGCACGGCACCGGTCGCTGGCACACCACCACGCTGAGCCCCGGCCGGGTGAGGTCGGCGAAGGAACCGATGTTCTTGGGGTTGCCGGGCGCTGTGACGATCACCAGGGTGTTGGCGGCGAAGTTGGTCGCGGCACCGGCCAGCAAGCCCGCCTGCGCCACCCGGTCCATCTGCGCGGTGTCTGCCGACGCGAAGACATCTGCGGCGGCGCCCTGGATCAGTTGCGTCGCCAACTCGGACGAGCCCGCGAAATTGAACGTGACCGTCGTACCCGGGTTGTCAGACTTGAACTGCTCGCCGATCGAGGTGAAGACCTGTTTCAGTGACGCGGCCGCGAACACCACGACCGCGCGGGAGTCCTGACCCTGCCGAGACCCCGAACTGCACGCCGTCAGGCTGCCCACCAGCAGCATCGCCACCAATCCGGCCAACACCCGACTGCGACGCATCGGTCAAACCTAGCGCTGCGGCGACGCGGTCGAATAGTTATGCAATTGATCAGCGCGTCGCCGCGGCGCGTGGTTTCGTCGAATAGCTACTGTCCAGTAACATGGACCGCGCTGACGCCATAGCACGAGGAGGTCGTGGCAGTGGAGGTTGTGGTCACCGGTGGAGACACCGATCTGGGACGCGCAGTAGCCGAGAGCTTTCGTGACGACGGACACAAGGTAACCCTGGTGGGTGCCCGCGGTGGCGACCTGGAGGTCGTCGCCAAGGAACTCGACGTCGACGCGATCGTCTGCGACACCACCGACCCGGCCAGCCTCCAAGAGGCCCGGTCGCTGTTCCCCCACCACCTCGACACCATCGTCAACATCCCCGCCCCCACCTGGGACGCGGGCGACCCGCGCACCTACTCGCTGTCCGACACGGCCACCGCATGGCGGCGCACGCTGGACGCGACCCTGCTGTCCGCCGTCCTGACGGTGCAGTGCGTGGGCGACCACCTGCGCTCCGGCGGCCACATCATCACCGTGCTGACCGAGAACCCGCCTGTCGGCAGCGTCGACGCCTCGATCAAGGCCGCCGTGTCCAGTTGGGTCAGCGGGCAGGCCGAGGTCTACGGCACCCGCGGCATCACGGTCAACGCCGTCGCAACCGGCCGCAGTGTGCAGGCCGGCTACGACGGCCTCTCGCGCACGCCGGCACCGGTCGCGGCGGAGATCGCCCGGCTGTCGCTGTTCCTGACCACTCCGGCGGCCCGCCACATCACCGGCCAGACGCTGCACGTCAGCCACGGCGCGCTCGCTCAGTTCGCCTGAACCGCGTCTCGAGCCGGACGCTACGGTAGACACCGTGGCTATTCGGCTTGGATTTCAGATTCCCAATTTCTCTTACGGAACCGGCGTAGAAAACCTGTTCCCCACCGTCATCGCGCAAGCCAGGGAAGCCGAAGCTGCCGGCTACGACTCGCTTTTCGTGATGGACCACTTCTACCAGCTGCCCATGCTGGGAACCCCGGATCAGCCGATGCTGGAGGCGTACACGGCCCTGGGCGCGTTGGCCACCGCGACCGAGCGGATGCAACTCGGCACGCTGGTGACCGGCAACACCTACCGCAACCCGACCCTGCTGGCCAAGGTGATCACCACCCTGGACGTGGTCAGCGCCGGTCGCGCGGTGCTGGGTATCGGGGCCGGCTGGTTCGAACTCGAACATCGGCAACTGGGCTTCGAGTTCGGCACCTTCACCGACCGGTTCAACCGGCTCGAGGAAGCCATGCAGATCCTCGATCCGATGATCAAGGGCGAGCGGCCCACGTTCTCCGGTCAGTGGTACTCCACCGAGTCCGCGATGGCCGAACCGCGTTACCGCGAACGCATTCCGGTGCTGATCGGCGGCGGCGGTGAGAAGAAGACGTTCGGCATTGCCGCGCGCTACGCCGACCACCTGAACATCGTTGCGGCGTTCGACGAACTGCCCCGCAAGATGGACGCCGTCAAGGCGCGCTGCACGGAAGTCGACCGGGACCCGGCCACGCTCGAGACCAGCATGATGCTGACGGTGATGGTCGATGAGAACGCGAAACCCGAACAGCTGCCGGAAAATCTGACGGCTCGCATGGCGATCGGCAGCCCCGCCCAGATAGCCGACCAGGTCGAGGCCAAAGTGCTGGGCGCCGGCCTGGACGGCGCCATCATCAACATCCCCGGCGGTCACATCCCGGGGGTCATCACCAGCGTCGCCGAGGCGCTGCGCCCACTGCTCGCCGGGTAGCGAAAGTGCGGCCACAGAACGCAATTCGCTGAGTGTGGCTAATTACACATGCTCGTGGTTGGGTTTGTGCGGGTGGGTTGACTAGGCTTTGGGTATTAGCTAACTGCAGTCGCCCGCGCAAGGAGATCCCGTCAGGAGCAGCGAGACATGAGCCCCAAACAAGAATCCACAGCTGAACCACGTCAACGGCATCGCGTCGTGATCATCGGATCGGGGTTCGGCGGGCTCACGGCGGCAAAGAAGCTCAAGCATGCCGACGTCGACATCAAGCTGATCGCCCGCACCACCCACCACCTCTTCCAGCCTTTGCTGTACCAGGTGGCGACCGGCATCATCTCCGAGGGCGAGATCGCGCCGACCACCCGCGTCATCCTGCGTAAGCAGCGCAACGTGCAGGTGCTGCTGGGCAATGTCACGCACATCGATCTGGCCCGCAAGGTCGTCATCTCGGAGTTGCTCGGCCACACCTACGAGAGCCCGTACGACAGCCTGATCGTCGCGGCCGGCGCCGGCCAGTCTTACTTCGGCAACGACCAGTTCGCCGAATTCGCCCCAGGCATGAAGACCATCGACGACGCCCTGGAGTTGCGGGGCCGGATCCTGAGCGCTTTCGAGCAGGCGGAACGGTCGAGCGACCCGGAACGCCGCGCCAAGCTGCTCACCTTCACCGTCGTCGGTGCCGGTCCGACCGGTGTCGAGATGGCCGGGCAGATCGCCGAATTGGCCGAGCACACCCTGAAAGGTGCTTTCCGGCATATCGATTCGACGAGGGCACGGGTGATCCTGCTCGATGCCGCGCCCGCGGTGCTGCCGCCGTTCGGCGAAAAGCTGGGTGAGCGGGCCGCCGCACGGTTGGAGAAACTGGGCGTCGAAATCCAATTGGGTGCCATGGTCACCGACGTGGACCGCAACGGCATCACGGTCAAGGACGCCGACGGCACCGAGCGGCGCATCGAATCCGCCTGCAAGGTGTGGTCGGCCGGGGTCGCCGCGAGCAGGCTGGGCCGCGACCTCGCCGAGCAGTCCGACGTTGAACTCGACCGGGCCGGCCGGGTGCAGGTGCTACCCGACCTGTCGATCCCGGGGCACCCGAACGTCTTCGTCGTCGGTGATATGGCCGCGGTCGAAGGCGTGCCCGGCGTGGCGCAGGGCGCCATCCAGGGCGGGAAATACGTCGCCAACAACATCAAGGCCGAGCTTGCCGGGGCCGACGCTGCCGAGCGTGAGCCGTTCCAGTACTTCGACAAGGGCTCGATGGCAACGGTGTCGCGCTTCTCCGCGGTCGCCAAGATCGGGCCGATGGAGTTCAGCGGGTTCATCGCCTGGCTGATGTGGCTGGTGCTGCACCTGGTGTACCTGGTCGGGTTCAAGACCAAGGTGGCCACGCTGCTGTCGTGGACGGTGACGTTCCTGAGCACCCGGCGGGGACAGCTGACCATCACCGACCAGCAGGCGTTCGCGCGAACGCGCCTGGAACAACTCGCCGAAGCGGCGGCCGAGGCGCAGAATTCCGGGGCCGTCACCCGAAAGGCCAGTTAGCCGGTCAGCCGATCGGCCTGCCAGGTACTCAGCGTCCCTCCGCCGGCCAGCGCCAGCACCGTCGAGCCGGGTTCGAATTCGGAACATGTTGCGGGATAGCATAATTCGCTGACCATGGCCCGGGGTGCGGACAGTTCGTCGTCGGCCGGAGACCCGGCGCCGAGTTCCAGCCGGTGCCGCAGCATGGGTCGGGAATGCCGGTCGGCCCGAATGGATCCCGACCAGAAGCCCTGGCCCTCGTTGCATCGGCCGATCTGGACGCGTTCGCGCAGCCGCACCCGGCCGTCTTCGTGGAGGCGCAGGTTCACCGTCGAGACATGCCGGGCTGCGGCGGCCACGACGGTTGGCTGCAGATCCAGGTCCAGCTCCCCGGTGACGTCGATCTTCCAATGCGTATGTGAGGTGTCGGTCTCGGTGCCGGGCAACGCCACAGTGGCGGCGGCGCTGCGCACCCGAAGCCGGGCACCGTCTTCGACGATCACCCGGATGTCGATGCGGTCGCCGCCCAGCGGGATCGCGGCGGTCGAAATCAGGTGCACCGTATCGGGATTGGTGCACCTGGCCTGGATACCACCCTGCCACTGCAGGCGCGGCAACCGATTGCGTGCAGCCACCAGCAGCACCCGCGATTCCATCAGCGGGCGGCCGCCAGTTGGTCGCGGACCCACGTCAGCACCTGGCCGGCCGCCGGGTCGTCGGTCAACGACTGCAGCACCGTGGGACGGCCGTCGCGCACGGCCTCGGCGTCGCGCTCCATTACCGTGAGGTCGGCGCCGACCAGCGGAGCGAGGTCAGTCTTGTTGACCACCAACAGATCCGAATAGGTGACACCGGGTCCGCCTTTGCGTGGCACCTTGTCACCCCCGGCCACATCGATGACGAAGATCTGCACATCGACCAGGCCGGAGGAGAAGGTGGCCGTCAGGTTGTCGCCGCCGGACTCCACCAGGATCAGGTCCAGGTGTTCGTGGGCGGCCTGCAGGTCGTCGATCGCGTCGAGGTTGGCGGTGATGTCGTCGCGGATTGCCGTGTGCGGGCAGCCTCCCGTCTGCACGGCGGCGATCCGGTCGTCGGGCAGCACGGCGTGGCGGCGCAGGAAGTCGGCATCCTCGGTGGTGTAGATGTCGTTGGTCAGCACCGCCACCGAGAGTTCGTCGCGCAGCTGGCGGCACAGCGCCGCCACGAGCGCCGTCTTGCCCGAGCCGACCGGGCCACCGACCCCGATGCGCAGCGGCTCACCCGGCCGGCGGACCCGCCTGGGCCGCTCGGTGTGGCTGTGTGTGTGGGAATGCGTTGGCATGGTTGACCTTTCAGGAGGCGAACAGGGGGCGCTCGCGTTGGGCGTGCTGTTGTGCCAGCGTGTCCAGTAGCGGGTCGGAGAGCTCGGCCAGTCCTCTAGTCGCCGCGGCGGCGGTGTCCTCACAGAGGGCGGACAGCCGGATCGTCAGCGCGGCCACTTCCGCCGGGTCGAGGGCAAGCAAACGCTGAGCGGCCGTCGCCGACCCGGTCATCGTCGTGTAGACGACGTGCAGCGCGTTGTGTTCGGCGGGCAGACCGCAGCGTGCGCCGACGCGCCCGGCGGCCACCGCCAGGTGCGGTTGACGGCCCAGCAGGTCCCAGCCGGGATCGGGCCAGACCAGTCGGGCCAGCCGGGTCAGACCGCGGCCCTGCTTGCGGGACGCCTCGCGAGCCGCGGGAGACGGTGTGCGGGCGTCGGTTTCGAGATCGGCGTCCTCGGTGGTGAGGTCCCCGCGCTGGACCGCGACGGCAATGGATGCGGTGACCAACCCGTGGGTGCGGATCCGTCGGGTGAGAAACGCCTCCAGGGTGCGCAGATTCGTCACCAGCCCGCTGCTGACCGCCTCTTCGAGACCACCGGAGTGCACGTGTGCGC
Source organism: Mycobacterium paragordonae (assembly GCF_003614435.1). Classification (NCBI taxonomy): domain Bacteria; kingdom Bacillati; phylum Actinomycetota; class Actinomycetes; order Mycobacteriales; family Mycobacteriaceae; genus Mycobacterium; species Mycobacterium paragordonae. The sequence goes on along the minus strand of NZ_CP025546.1, from coordinate 3,464,860 downwards.
CGGTGGGCAGCCGGGAGTCGGCAAGAGCGAGAAGCGTCGCGAGCGATGCCATCAGAACAGGAAATACCGTTGCGCCATTGGAAGTTCGGCGGGCGGCTCGGGTTGCCAGACCTCACCGTCGATGCGGACGGTAAATGTGTCGGGTTCCACCTCGATGCGCGGCATCGCGTCGTTCAGGGGCAGTTCGGCCTTGCCGACCGCGCGCACATCGCCGACCGGCACCAGCGGCCGGTTGATCCTCAGCCGGTCGGCCAGCCCGGCTTCCAGGGCCGCCGGTGCGACGAAGTGCACGGAGGATGCGGCCGCGGTCACCGGGGCGGCGCCGAACATCGGCCGCGGCAGCACGGGCTGCGGGGTCGGGATGGACGCATTCGCGTCACCCATTGCGGCCCAGGCGATTACCCCGCCCTTGATCACGGCGTGCGGGCGCACTCCGAAGAACGCCGGCTCCCAGAGCACCAAGTCGGCCAACTTGCCGACTTCCACCGAGCCGATCAGGTGGTCCATGCCGTGGGCGACGGCCGGACAGATGGTGTACTTGGCGACGTAGCGGCGCGCCCGCACGTTGTCGGCATCGCCATCGCCGGGCAGGGCCCCGCGGCGGCGCTTCATCACATGCGCGGTCTGCCACGTGCGCAACACCACCTCGCCGATGCGGCCCATCGCCTGGGAGTCGCTGCCGATCATCGAGATTGCGCCCAGATCGTGCAGCAGATCCTCGGCCGCCATCGTCGACGGCCGAATCCGGCTCTCCGCGAAGGCCAGGTCCTCGGGCACGGCCGGGTTGAGGTGGTGGCACACCATCAGCATGTCGAGGTGCTCGTCAAGGGTGTTGACGGTGTGCGGCCGGGTCGGGTTGGTGGAGCTGGGCAACACATTCGGATGCGCCGCAACGGTCATGATGTCCGGTGCGTGCCCGCCGCCCGCCCCCTCGGTGTGGTAGGTGTGAATCGACCGGCCGGCGATGGCCGCCAGCGTGTTCTCCACGAAGCCCATCTCGTTGAGGGTGTCGGTGTGCAGTGCGACCTGTACTCCCGCGGCGTCGGCGACGGTCAGACATGTGTCGATGGCCGCCGGCGTGGAGCCCCAGTCCTCGTGCAGTTTGAAACCCGATGCGCCGCCACGCAATTGCTCCCACAAACCCTCGGAGCTGACGGTGTTGCCCTTGCCCAGCAGGGCAAAGTTGACCGGCCAGCCGTCGAGGGCTTCGAGCATTCTGGCCAGATGCCAGGATCCCGGGGTGACGGTGGTGGCCTTGCTGCCCTCGGCCGGGCCGGTGCCGCCGCCGATGATCGTGGTGATGCCGGAGCCCAGTGCCTCTTCCATCAGTTGCGGGCAGATCAGGTGCACATGGCAGTCGATCGCGCCCGCGGTGACGATACGGCCGTTGCCGCCGATGATCTCGGTAGACGGGCCGACCACCAGCTCCCGGTGCACGCCGTGCATGATGTCGGGATTGCCGGCCTTGCCGATTCCGACGATGCGCCCGTCGCGAATCCCGATGTCGGCCTTGATGATTCCCCAGTAGTCGATGATCACCGCGCCGGTGATGACGGTGTCGGGCGCGCCCTGTGCCCGGGTGGTGCGGCCCTGCCCCATCGATTCCCGCAACACTTTGCCGCCGCCGAACACCGCCTCGTCGCCGGCCAGCCCCGGTCCCCCGCTGCGGTCTTCGATGATCTCGACCAGCAGGTCGGTGTCGGCCAGCCTGATCCGGTCGCCGGTGGTGGGACCGAACAGCTGCGCGTAGCGCTCCCTGGACAGTCGGGTCATGCCGGGTCCAGCCGGCCGGGGGGATCCAGGGTCAACCCGTGCACCTCGCGCCGGCCGCCGAGTGGCACGAGTGAGACAACCTGTGGCACACCAGGTTCGAAGCGCACCGCGGTGGCCGCGGGAACATCGAGCCGGTAGCCGAAGGCCGTGGTGCGATCGAAGGACAACGCCGCGTTGGCCTGCGGCAGGTGGACGTGACTACCGACCTGGACCGGGCGGTCACCGGTGTTGACGATCTCGATGTCGATGCGGTGCGCTCCCGCGTTGATGTCGATATCACCGGCGCCATAAAGGATTTCGCCGGGAATCATGCGATCGGGTGGTGGACGGTGACCAGCTTGGTGCCGTCCGGGAACGTCGCTTCCACCTGGACGTCGTCGAGCATCTCGGGCACTCCCTCCATTACGTCGTCGCGGCTCAGCACATCACACCCACTGGCCATCAGTTCGGCCACGGTGCGGCCGTCGCGCGCTCCCTCCAGGATGTGGTCGGTGATCACCGCAACGGCCTCAGGATGATTCAGCCGCAGCCCCCGGGCCCGTCGGCGACGGGCCAGTTCGGCGGCGTAGGACAACAGCAGTCGCTCTTGCTCGTGCGGCGTCAGACGCATGTCCTCGGATCCTGCCACGCTTGCGCCGATGACCGCATCCTGGACCAGCAGAACGCCACGGAAGCACCAAGGAGACTCACAGCGATCTCCAACCTAACTCGGGCCGATCTGGCTTGCGGACGCCGTGGCGGTCGGTAGTTTGAAACCAGGCGTGCCACCCCGGGGCCGCCCGGACGAGTTCGCCGTACCCGGACAGCGACAAGACGGTGAGTACTGGATGCCTGGCGCGCCGGCTCACCGAAACAACCTGGTATTTATCCGCTTAAAGGCCGGTAACCAAGGCATCCTCCGCCGTGAATCGACGAGAGGAAGCAGTGGTGTTCAATCCATTCGCTGGACAGGCCGACATACCCAACCGTGAGGGCAAGTGGGCGCAGGAGGCCGAAGCCGAACTGCCCACCCGCCGGCTGCGCGAAGAAATCGACCGGTGTCTCTCCCATGGGTTGGAAGCCGCGCCGACGATCAACGACCGCACGCTGTCGACCTTCGCGCGCGGCGAGCTGCCGCACTTCGCCGGGGAACGCGGAACCTTCCTGAAGGCGCCGTTCCTCGAGGATGTGAATGACGTCGCGGACGCCGAAGTGGCCGTCTTCGGGGCGCCGCTGGATGCCGGAACCACCTACCGGCCTGGAACCCGCTTCGGCCCCACCGGGATTCGCAGGTCCACCAACCTGTTCGGCACCTACTGCTACGAACTCGGAGTCGACCTACGGGAACAGCTGAACATCGTCGACATCGGCGACGTGCTGACCATCCCCGCCAACATCGAGAAGTCATTCGACCAGATCAGCCAGGCCATGGCCCACGTGGTTTCGAAAGGCGTGTTCCCGGTCGTACTCGGCGGCGATCACTCGATCGGCTTCCCCACCGTGCGCGGGCTGGCCCCGTACCTGGACGGCAACGTCGGCATCATCCACTTCGACCGCCACGTCGACACCCAGGAAACCGATCTCGATGAGCGGATGCACACCACGCCGTGGTTCCACGCCACCAACATCAAGAACGCCCCGGCCACCAACCTGGTGCAAATCGGGATCGGCGGGTGGCAGGCTCCGCGCGCCGGCGTTCAGGTGGGCCGCCAGCGCGGCAGCACCGTGATCACGGTCGGTGACATCGAAAGAGTCGGCCTGGAGAAGGTCGCCGAGATCGCGCTGGAGACGGCGTGGAAGGACGCCAAGGCGGTGTACCTGTCCTTCGACATCGACGTGATCGACGCGGGATTCGTGCCCGGCACCGGCTGGCCCGAACCGGGTGGTCTGCTGCCCCGCGAAGCGCTGAACCTGATTCGCATGATCTCCGAGCCCGGTCTCGACGGCATCGAGGTGGTGGAGTGCTCACCACCGTATGACTGGGCAGAGCAGACGGCGCTAATGAGCAGCCGGATCATCCTGGACAGTCTGGCCGTCATGGTGCGGGCCGGAAAACTCGGCAAGAAGCCGGCGTCGCTCAAACGGCACGCCTGGGGACCCTTCGCGGACTGACACAGAGAGCTTGCTGATAGACGCAGGGCAACATCAAAAGCTCAGTTGTAGCGCACTCTGGCTATGCATGTGAAGCCAGCCGATGGGCGCGGAAATGCCACGAACATCTCTTCAATCGCCGGGGGCGGGGCCGAATAGGCTCCGCCCCCGGCGGCATTTCGTTGCTCGGTCAATACTCCAGTCAGGAACCGTATTTCGGCGGCCTTTAACAGGGCTTTTGGCTTCAGCTTATTTCGCCGCCGTCACCGCCGACCGGTCATCGTCCGGTTGTCGCGCCCGACGACGAAATGGCAGTACAGCAAACGAAATACTTGATTACCAGCAAATTACCAGCTATTAACCAGTGCGGTTTCAGCCAGCGGACCGACTATTAGTTCGGCCCGGCGATTGCACGCCTTCTCAGCGCTCAAACCGGGCCGCTTGTTAGGGGGCTTAAACGGTGGATTTTGCGGTGTTGCCGCCGGAGATCAACTCCGGGCGGATGTACGCGGGCGCCGGCTCGGGGCCGCTGGTCGCTGCGGCAGCCGCGTGGGAGGCGCTGGCGGCCGAGTTGGACTCGACCGCGGCGGCCTACCGCGCGGTGATAGCGGAGCTCACCGGTGGGCCGTGGGTCGGCCCGTCGTCCACCTCGATGACCGCGGCCGCAGTCCCCTATGTGTCCTGGATGAGTGCGACGGCCGCCCAGACCGGCCAGACCGCCGCCCAGTTGAAGTCGGCGGTGGCGGCCTATGAGGCCGCGTTCGCAGCCACGGTGCCCCCGGCGGAGATCGAGGTGAACCGGGCACTGCTGGCGGCGCTGGTGGCCACCAACCTCCTGGGCCAGAACACGGCGGCGATCGCAGCCACCGAGGCGCAGTACGCCCAGATGTGGGCGCAGGATGCCGCGGCGATGTTCGGCTACGCCGCCGCCTCGGCGGTGGCAACGACCCTGGCCCCGTTTGCGACGCCGCCGCAGAACACCAACCCGTCCGGATCGGCGACGCAGGAGGCGGCGGTCGGTCAAGCCGCGGCTGCGCCCGCCGGCTCCGCCCAGTCGACGCTGGCCCAGATGGCGGCGGTACCTAATCTGCTGCAGGGGTTGGCGGCCCCCGGATCCATCGACCCGCTCACCTTGCTGCACACCTTCGCGACGAGTCCGCTGGGCATGGCGATCAACAGATTTGGCACCGATGTGGGCAACGTCGCCACGGAATTCAGCGGCTTCGCATTCGTGGCTTCCGGCATCACACCGTTCTTCGTCTCCCTGTACCCGCTGGCGTTGCCGCCGTCGGCCGCCGCCGCGGCTTCGGACGTGTCTGGTGGCGCGACCGGCCCGGCACTGGTGGGATCGGGTGCGCAGGAGGGTCCGGTGGCCGCCGGCGTCGGCGAGGCGGCCACAGTCGGCAAACTGTCGGTGCCGCAGAGCTGGGTCGAGAACCCGAATATCCGCCTCGCCGCCACTGCCCTGCCGACCGCCGGCGCCGCCGGCGCGCCGCAGGCAGAAGCCGCCGGCGTCGGCTCCGGCTTCGGCATCCCGCCGGTGGGCAGCTGGGTGAACGCGCCGCGCGGCACCGGCGAACCCGCCTCCCGCGCGGCCGCGCGCAGCAAGATGCTCCCGCCGTGGGTCACCGAAACCGGTGGGCGGTCGGCGGGCCCGGCCACGCCGGAGCGGCCGCCAACCGTGGCCAGCGCTCTGAGCGAGCACGAACGCGACGAGATGGCTCAATTGCGCAGGGAGCTCAACGAATTGGCGACCGAACGCGACGCGGCAGCCCGGTTGATCAAGGAAGCGATGCTGTGATCCCGGTCCTGGATTTCGCGGCGCTGGCACCGGAGATCAATTCCGGCCGGATGTATGCCGGCGCGGGCCCGGGGTCACTCGTGACCGCGGCGGCGGCCTGGTCGTCGTTGGCTGCGGAGTTGAAGGCGACCGCGGCTTCGTATTCCGCGGTGATCGCCGAGCTGACCGGCGGACCGTGGGTGGGCCCGTCGTCGGCGTCGATGGCGGCCGCGGCGGCGCCCTATGCGTCCTGGATCACTGCCACCGCAGCCCAGGCCGAGCAGACGGCCGGGCAGATGGGCGCGGCCATCGCGGCCTACGAGTCCGCGTTCGCCGCAACCGTGCCGCCGGCCCAGATCGAGGTGAACCGGGCGTTGCTGACGGCATTGGTGGACACCAACATCCTGGGGCAGAACGCGGCGGCGATCGCGGCCACGGAGGCGCAATACGCCCAGATGTGGGCCCAGGATGCCGCCGCGATGCTCGGCTATGCCGGCGCCTCCGCGGCGGCCACGACGTTGTCGCCGTTCACCACACCGCAACAGAACACCAACCCGACCGGAACCGCCACGCAAGCCGCGGCGGTCAGTCAGGCCGCGGCCGCCCCGACCCAGTCGACCGCCGCCCAACTGGCCGCCGTCCCCGATCTGCTCAATCAGCTCTCCACCGGTACATTTCCCGGATCCAACGCGCTGCTCGACTTCTTCAACAGCTATCCCGTTCAGGCGTTCGAACAGGCCAGCGAGGACACCCTGGGCCTCGGAATCCTTTCCTACGGTTTGAATTTCGCCATATCCGGGGTGCTGCTGACGGCCGCGCCGATGGTCGCGGTGGCGTTCAACCCGCTCGCCGATTCGCTGAGCGCGCCGGCGGCCGCGGCGGCCTCGGACGTCACCACCCCGGCCACCGGCGCCCCGGCGGGCAGCGCCGCCACCGGGACATCGGCCGGCCTCGGTGAGGCGGTCAATGTGGGCAAGTTGTCCGTGCCCCCGTCCTGGGGCACGACGCCGGCGGTCCGGCTGGCGGCAACGGCACTGCCCGCGGCCGGCCTCGATGGCGCACCGCCGGGCTCGGTCGCGCCCTTCTACGGCGGCATGTCCGGGTTCGGCGGTCCGGTGGCCAGCGTGGTCAATGCGCCGAGAGGCGACCAGCCGCGTTCCCGGTCGCGGCAGAAGGTGATCCCCGCAATCGCGCGGGAGCCGGAGTTGGTGCAGGACGGGCTTGATGACGGTCCGCTCGGCGAACGGGACGAGCTCAACCAACTCCGGCGAGCGGTGGCCGATGTGACGCGGCAGCGGGACGTGCTCAAGCGCACGGCCGCGACGCTGATCCAGGAGGCGGCCCACAAGTAGCACCTAGTTGCGTTACGGCGCAACAGCTTTGGAAGTTTCGACGATGGGAGGGTCATATCGTGGTGTTTGCTGGTACGGGGAAACCCCAAGAACGCGAGGTGCCGGTCGGCCCGCCACCGGCTGAGGATGCGGATCAGGCCCAACTCGAGGCGCTCGGTTTCTCCTCGGAGTTCCGGCGGGACATGAGCCCGTGGGCGAACTTCTCGCTGGGCTTCACCTACCTGTCGCCCGTCGTCGGCATCTACACGGTGTTCGCGTTCGCGCTGGCCACCGCCGGTCCGGCGATGATCTGGAGCCTGCTGATCGTCGGCGCCGGCCAGATGCTCGTCGCGCTGGTGTTCAGCGAAGTGGTCGCACAGTTCCCGGTGGCCGGCGGCGTCTACCCGTGGGCGCGCCGGCTGTGGGGCCGCAAATGGGCGTGGATGACCGGCTGGGTGTACATGTTCTGCCTGTTGGCGCTCATCGCGGACGCGGCGTTCGGCGCGGGTCCCTACCTGGCGGCCATGGTCGGATTCCGTCCGACGGCGCAGGCCAAGATCTATTGTGCGCTGGCGGTTTTGGCGGTCGCCACGCTGATCAACCTGACCGGGACCAAGATACTGGGCTATTTCGCGATCTTCGGTTTCACCGCCGAACTCATCGGCGCGCTGGTGGTCGGCATCTGGTTGCTGATCTCCCACCGGCACCACGGGCTGGGAGTGCTGTTCCACAGCTTCGGCGCCCAGGGTGAACACAGCTTTCTGTACGCGTTTCTCGCCGCCAGCCTCATCGGTCTCTACCAGTTTTTCGGGTTCGAGGCGTGTGGCGACGTCGCCGAGGAGGTCCGCAACCCGGGGATTCAGATACCGAAGGCGATGCGTCGCACGATTTACATCGGCGGTGCGGCATCGACGTTCGTCTGCCTGAGCCTGGTCCTGTCGGTCACCGACTTCGGCGCGGTGATCCGCGGCGAGGACACCAACCCGATCTCGACCGTCCTGAGTTCGGCCTTCGGCGACCTCGGGTCCCGGGTGGTGCTCGGCATCGTGCTCATCTCGTTCGTGTCCTGCGCGCTGAGCCTGCAGGCCGCGGCCAGCCGGCTGATCTTCTCCTACGGCCGTGACGACATGATCCTGGGTTCTCGGTTGTTGGCGCGGTTCGACCACAAGCGGCACGTGCCGCCGTACTCGCTGCTGGCCGCTGTCATCATCCCGGCGGGATTGATCATCGGGACCATCGTCTCCGAGCACCCGCTCAACAAACTGGTCAGCTTCGGCACCGTGGGGGTGTACCTCGGGTTCCAGATGGTGGTGCTGGCCGCCCTGCGCGCCCGGTCCAAGGGCTGGAAGCCTTCGGGGAAATACCGGTTGGGCCGATGGGGATTGCCGATCAACGTCGGGGCGTTGGCGTACGGCGTCGCGGCGATCGTGAACATCTGCTGGCCCCGGTCCCCCGACGCGCCCTGGTACGACAACTATGTGGTGTTGCTGATGGCGGGACTGGTGATCGGCTTCGGACTGCTCTACATGGCGAGTACCCGGGCGCACACCAAGAGCGATGCGCCGTATGCCGACGCCATCCCGGAGCGGTGAGTCAGGCCTCCAGGTTCTGCAGGCGTACCTGGCCGCGCGCCACCAACCGGTCGTCGTCGTCGGTGATGGTGACCAGCCACAGCTGCTGCAGGCGGCCACGGTGGATGGGCTCGGCCTTGCCGTACACCGTTCCCGACTTGATGGCGCGCAGGAAGTCGGTGCTGTTGTTGACGCCGACCACGTTTCCGCCGGCGCCCTGGGTGTTGAACCAGGTGTAGGCGGCCACGCTGGCCATGCTCTCGATCATCGAGCAGTAGACGCCGCCGTGGACGATGCCCATCGGCTGCAGCAGTTTCGGCTTGACCTCGAGTTGCGCGCGGGCGCCATCGGGAGTCAGTTCGGTGAACTGCAGACCCAGCTCACTGTCGAAGGGTGCAACGAATTCCTGCTCAGGCGCTGACGACACGTCTTGTGTCTACACCATCGGCGTTTCGGTCCCCGAAAACAGGCGAGCCCCGTACGCAAGGCACGGGGCTCGCCGATCGAGGAGGCGCGGGGTCGCTGCAGCCCTCAGGACTCTCCGCGGCCGTCTTCGCTCGACCGGATTTAGCATAGGCAAGGCTGCCCTAATTTCGCAAGCCTTCGTTGCGTAAAGTGACGAAGGGGTTCGTTGTGGGTACGACACTCGGTAGTAAGCCGGAGTACGCTGGTTCTAACGCTCAGGAGATGAACTATGGCCAAGCTGACGCGGCTGGGGGATCTGGAACGCGCCGTGATGGACCACTTGTGGTCGATGGCGGAGCCCCAGACCGTTCGCCAAGTCCACGAGGCGTTGTCGGCGCACCGCGACCTTGCCTATACGACCGTCATGACCGTGTTGCAACGGCTGGCGAAGAAGAACCTGGTGTCCCAACTCCGGGACGACAGGGCGCATCGCTATGCGCCGGTGCACGGCCGCGACGAACTGGTGGCCGGGCTCATGGTTGACGCGCTGGCCCAGGCGGAAGACTCCGGCGGCCGGCAGGCCGCGCTGGTGCACTTCGTCGAGCGGGTCGGCGCGGACGAGGCCGACGCACTGCGCCGGGCCCTCGCCGAATTGGAAGCAAACCAACGCAATTCGCTATCTGCTGGACCTCCGGCCGACGACTGAGGGAGACTATCAGCGTGTCCGCGCTGGCCTTCACCATCCTTGCGGTGCTGCTGGCTGGCCCTACACCGGCAGCATTGGCACGCGCGAAGTGGCCGCTGCGCGCTCCCCGGGCGGCGATGGTGCTCTGGCAGGCGGTTGCACTGGCCGCCGTCCTGTCCACGTTCAGCGCGGGAATCGCCATTGCCAGCCGGCTGTTGATGCCCGGCCCGGACGGGCGGCCCACCGCAGGCATCGTCGATGCCGAGAGTCGCCTCGGGTGGCCGCTGTGGGCGGCTTACGTGACCGTCTTCGCGCTGACCGTGCTGGTCGGGGCGCGCCTGGTGGTGGCCGTGGTGCGGGTGGCCATCGCGAACCGGCGGCGCCGGGCGCACCACCGGATGGTCGTCGACCTGGTCGGGGTGGGACACGATTCCGCGCTGAGCCAGCCGTGCGCGCGGACCCGGGACCTGCGCGTGCTGGACGTCGAGCAGCCACTGGCCTACTGCCTGCCCGGAGTGCGCAGCCGGGTCGTGGTCAGCGAAGGGGCCCTGAGCACGCTCGCCGATACCGAAGTGGCAGCCATCCTGTCCCACGAGCGGGCTCATCTCCGGGCCCGCCACGATCTGGTCCTGGAAGCGTTCACGGCGGTCCACGCCGCGTTTCCGCGCCTGGTGCGCAGTGCCAACGCCCTGGGTGCGGTACAGCTGCTGGTCGAGCTGCTGGCCGACGACGCCGCCGTCCGCACGGTTGGTCGCACTCCCCTGGCCCGCGCTCTGGTGGCCTGTGCTTCCGGTCGTGCGCCGTCGGGCGCACTGGCCGCGGGCGGTCCCAGCACCGTGGTGCGGGTCCGGCGGTTGTCCGGCCGGGGCAACAGCCCACTGCTGTCCGCCGCCGCCTATCTGACCGCGGCGGCGGTGCTGGTGGTGCCCACTGTCGCGCTGGCCGTACCGTGGCTGACGGAGCTGCACCGGTTGGTCACCGCCTAGGCACTGAGCCGAGCGCCTTGGAATGCCGGGGAACGCCGGTGCGGCCGTTGTGCGAAGGTATTTCCCAAGATTCCTCAACTGCTGGGCCCGACTGAGAGGCAGGAAATGAGTTCGTCGGATTCGAAGACTGCGACCGCACAGATCGGGGTGACCGGGCTGGCCGTGATGGGCTCGAACCTGGCCCGGAACTTCGCCAGGCACGGCTACACGGTGGCGCTGCACAACCGGTCGGTGGCCAAGACGGACGCGCTGCTGGACGAGCACGGCTCCGACGGCAACTTCGTGCGCAGTGAGACGATCCCGGAATTCCTTGCCGCACTGGAAAAGCCGCGGCGGGTGATCATCATGGTCAAGGCCGGCGACCCCACCGATGCCGTCATCAACGAACTCGCCGACGCCATGGAAGAGGGCGACATCATCATCGACGGTGGCAACGCCCTGTACACCGACACGATCCGCCGGGAGAAGGCGATCCGTGAGCGTGGGCTGCACTTCGTCGGCGCCGGCATCTCCGGTGGCGAGGAAGGGGCGCTGAACGGGCCCTCGATCATGCCCGGCGGGCCCGCCGAGTCCTACGAGTCGCTGGGACCGCTGCTCGAGGAGATATCCGCGCACGTCGACGGCGTGCCCTGCTGCACGCACATCGGACCCGACGGGGCCGGCCACTTCGTCAAGATGGTGCACAACGGCATCGAGTACTCCGACATGCAGTTGATCGGCGAGGCCTACCAACTGCTGCGCGACGGGCTGGGTAAGTCGGCGGGTGAGATCGCCGAGGTGTTCGACGAGTGGAACAAGGGCGACCTGGACAGCTTCCTGGTCGAGATCACCGCTCAGGTGCTGCGCCAGACCGACGCCAGGACCGGCAAGCCGCTCGTCGACGTCATCGTCGACGAGGCCGAGCAGAAGGGCACCGGCCGCTGGACGGTGAAGTCGGCGCTGGACCTCGGCGTGCCGGTGACGGGCATCGCCGAGGCCGTGTTCGCGCGGGCGCTCTCGGGTTCGGTGGCCCAGCGCAAGGCGACCACCGGACTGGCCTCCGGCGACCTGGGCGAAAAGCCCGGCGATGCAGCGCAATTCACTGAAGACGTCCGGCAGGCCCTGTACGCGTCGAAGATCATTGCCTACGCCCAGGGCTTCAACCAGATCCAGGCCGGCAGCGCCGAGTACGACTGGGGAGTCACGCCCGGCGACCTGGCGACCATCTGGCGTGGCGGCTGCATCATCCGGGCCAAGTTCCTCAACCGGATCAAAGAGGCATTCGACGAAGACCCCGACCTGCCCTCGCTGATCGTCGCGCCGTACTTCCGCAGTGCGATCGAAGCGGCCATCGACAGCTGGCGGCGCGTGGTGGTGACGGCCACCCAGCTGGGTATCCCGATACCGGGGTTCTCTTCGGCGTTGTCCTATTACGACGGCTTGCGCACCGAACGGCTGCCCGCCGCGCTGACCCAGGGTCTGCGCGATTTCTTCGGCGCGCACACCTACGGGCGCACCGATGAGGAACCCGGCAAGAAGTTCCACACCCTGTGGAGCGGAGACCGAAGCGAAGTTCCTGCCTAGCGAGCGACGATGAAGTTTCTGGACGGGCACCGCCCGGCATTCGACCTGACCTACAACGACGTGTTCATCGTGCCCAACCGGTCCGACGTCGCGTCGAGGTTCGACGTCGACCTGTCCACGGTTGACGGCTCCGGCACCACCATCCCGGTTGTCGTCGCCAACATGACCGCGGTGGCGGGAAAGCGGATGGCCGAGACGGTGGCCCGTCGCGGCGGGCTCGTGATCGTCCCGCAGGATCTGCCCATCCCGGCCGTGCAGCAGACGGTGGAGTTCGTCAAGAGTCGAGACCTGGTCCTCGACACTCCGGTGACGCTGGCGCCCGACGATTCGGTGTCCGACGCGATCGCGCTGATCCACAAGCGCGCGCACGGGGTTGCGGTGGTGGTCTTCGAAGGCCGCCCCATCGGGCTGGTCCGGGAATCGGCCTGTGTGGGTGTGGACCGCTTCACCCGGGTGCGCGACATCGCCGTCACCGATTTCGTCACCGCGCCGGCGGGCACCGAGCCGCGCAAGGTCTTCGACCTGCTCGAGCATGCGCCGGTCGGCGTGGCGGTGCTGACCCACACCGACGGGACCCTGGCCGGCGTGCTGACGCGCACCGCCGCGGTCCGCACCGGGATCTACAGCCCCGCCCTGGACAGCACGGGCCGGCTGCGGGTCGGCGCCGCCGTCGGCATCAACGGCGAGGTCGCGTCCAAGGCGCAGGCGCTGGCCGAGGCGGGTGTCGACGTCCTGGTCATCGACACCGCGCACGGGCACCAGAGCAAGACGCTGGAGGCGATCAAGATGGTCGCCTCGCTGAACCTGGGCGTGCCGCTGGTGGCCGGAAATGTGGTGTCGGCGCAGGGAACCCGGGACCTCATCGAGGCCGGAGCCGGCATCGTCAAGGTCGGCGTCGGGCCCGGCGCGATGTGCACCACCCGGATGATGACCGGCGTGGGCCGCCCGCAGTTCTCTGCCGTGGTCGAATGTGCTTCTGCAGCAAGGGAACTGGGTGGCAACGTCTGGGCGGACGGCGGCATCCGGCACCCGCGCGATGTGGCGCTGGCGCTGGCCGCCGGTGCGTCGAACGTGATGATCGGGTCGTGGTTCGCCGGCACCTACGAGTCGCCGGGCGACCTGATGCGCGACCGCGACAACCAACCGTACAAAGAGAGCTACGGCATGGCGTCCAAGCGGGCGGTGGTCGCCCGCTCCGGTGCGGAGAGCCAGTTCGACCGCGCCCGCAAGGCGCTGTTCGAGGAAGGCATCTCGACGTCGCGGATGGGTCTGGACCCCGACCGCGGCGGGGTGGAGGACCTCATCGACCACATCACCTCCGGCGTGCGCAGCACCTGCACCTACGTGGGCGCCGCGAACCTGGAAGAGCTGTACGAGCGGGCGGTGGTCGGTGTGCAGTCCCCCGCCGGCTTCGCCGAAGGGCATCCGTTGCCCACCGGCTGGTGAAGGACTCATGAACCACTCCGGCACCGTGCTGAGCGTGCTGGCCATCCTGGCGCTCACCTTCGGCACCGCGATCTTCGTCGCATCCGAGTTCTCCCTGACCGCGCTGGACCGCAGCGCCGTGGAAGCCAACGCACGCAGCGGCGGCGGCCGGGACCGGTTGATCCGCCGGGCCCACCGCAGGCTGTCCTTCCAGCTCTCGGGTGCGCAGCTGGGCATCTCGATCACCACGCTGGCCACCGGTTACCTGACCGAGCCGTTGGTGGCGGCGCTGCCGCATCCGTGGCTGGACGCGATGGGTGTCTCCGACAAGATGGCCGACACCATCACCACGGTGCTGGCGCTGATCGTCGTGACGTCGGTGTCGATGGTGTTCGGCGAGCTGGTGCCCAAATACCTCGGCGTTGCGCGGCCGTTGCGGACCGCCCGTGCCGTCGTACTGCCGCAGTGGTTGTTCTCCGTGCTGTTCACCCCGGCCATCCGGATGACCAACGGGGCGGCGAACTGGATCGTCCGCCGCCTCGGCATCGAACCGGCCGAAGAGCTGCGCTCGGCACGTACGCCCCAGGAACTGGTGTCGCTGGTGCGCACCTCGGCACGTCGCGGGTCGCTGGACGACGTCACCGCGGCGCTGATGCACCGCTCCCTGCAGTTCGGCACGCGTACCGCCGAGGAGCTGATGACCCCCCGCTCAAAGATCGTCGCGCTGCAGACCGACGACACCGTCGTCGACCTGGTGGCCGCCGTCGCCGCCACCGGATTCTCGCGTTTCCCGGTCGTGCAGGGCGACCTGGACGAGACCGTCGGCATCGTGCACGTCAAGCAGGCCTTCCAGGTGCCGGCGGCGCAGCGGGCGCACACCCTGCTGCGGACGGTGGTCAAACCCGTCGCCGTGGTGCCCTCGACGCTCGACGGCGACGCCGTGATGGCTCAGATCCGCGCCAACTCCCTGCAGACCGCGATGGTGGTGGACGAATACGGCGGCACCGCCGGCATGGTCACGGTCGAAGACCTGATCGAGGAAATCGTGGGTGACGTGCGCGATGAGCACGACGACGCGACCCCGGATGTGGTCGCCTACGGCAGTGGCTGGCGGGTGTCGGGGCTGCTGCGCATCGACGAAGTGGAGACCGCTATCGGTTACCGCGCGCCGGAAGGGCCGTACGAGACGATCGGCGGCCTGGTACTGCGCCAGCTGGGTCACATCCCGATAGCCGGCGAGACGGTCGAGCTCCCCGCCCTGAACCGGAACGGCCTGCCCGATGAAACCATCCGCTGGCAGGCCAAGGTGGTGCAGCTGGACGGGCGCCGGCTGGACCTGCTGGAGCTCAAGGAACTCCCCCGATTGTCCGGGGACGAGCGATGAACTCGATCGTGGCGGTGCTGCTGGCGATCCTGCTGATCGCCCTGAACGCCTTCTTCGTCAGCGCGGAGTTCGCAATGATCTCGGCCCGCCGCGACCGGCTCGAAGCGCTCGCCGAGCAGGGCCGGGCCAGCGCCGTCACCGTCATCCGCGCCGGCGAACAGCTGCCGGCGATGCTGGCCGGCGCTCAACTGGGCGTGACGGTGGCATCGCTGCTGCTCGGGCGGATCGCCGAGCCGGCGGTCGCCTCGTTGCTGCAGTCGGCGTTCGAGCTGACCGGCGTTCACCCGGCGCTGGTGCACACGCTGGCCTTCATCCTGGCGCTGGGCCTGGTGGTGACGCTGCACGTGCTGCTGGGCGAGATGGTGCCCAAGAACATCGCGCTGGCCGGTCCGGAACGCACCGCGATGTTGCTGGTCCCCGCATATCTGCCCTACGTGCGCGCCGCCCGCCCGGTCATCGTCGTCTACAACAAGTGCGCAAACGGGATACTGCGGTTGCTGGGCGTGGAACCCAAAGACGAACTCGACATCACGGTGTCCACCGCCGAACTGTCCGAGTTGATCGCCGAATCGCTCTCCGAAGGCCTGCTCGACAAGGAGGAGCACGTCCGGCTGACCCGCGCGCTGCGGGTGCGCACCCGGGTGGTCGGCGACGTCGCGGTTCCGCTGGCCAAAGTCCACGCGGTTTCGGTGGCCTCGGCGGGCTCCGGGCCGACGATCGGCGCGGTCGAGCAGGCCCTGGCGCAGACCGGGTACTCCCGCTTCCCGGTGGTGGACCGCGAGGGCAACTACATCGGCTACCTGCACATCAAAGATGTGCTCGCCCTCGGTGATAATCCGCACACGGTGATCGGCCGGGCGCTGGTGCGTCCGCTGCCGACGATTCCGCAGGCGCTGGGGTTGCCCGACGCCCTGTCGCGGATGCGCCGCAGCAACAGCCACCTCGCCCTGGTGACAGCCGACAACGGCGAGGTGGTCGCGCTGGTGGCGCTGGAGGATCTGGTGGAGGACCTCGTCGGCAGCATGCGCGACCGCGCGCCCCGGGAGTGATCGAAAAGCCCGTATGATCTGAGCGGCCGCGGGTACCAGACAAGTGCTGCAGGGAACGAAATCTCATGTGTCCGCGTTGCCAGAAAGCGATTCACGAGGCCCGCCGCGTTGCTGCGGGCGAAGCAGTCAGCGCGCCGTGACCTGGCATTGCGGGTCGGCCGGGCTAGGCTCGTCGAGCTACCCATCGGTAGTCTGACGGTAGCTAGTCGGCGGGTCCGGAGATGGTTCGGCGAGGTTGGTGAGGGGCCGGTAAGGCCATTACGGAGGAGAACGATGACTGATCGGGTGACCGAAGGCAACCTGCGCGTGGCTCGCGTGCTCTATGACTTCGTGAACAACGAGGCGCTGCCCGGCACCGGTATAGACCCGGACAGCTTCTGGGCCGGCGTCGACAAAGTCGTCACCGACCTCACCCCCCGCAACCAGGAACTTCTCGCGACCCGCGACGAGCTGCAGGCCCAGATCGACAAGTGGCACAAGCAGCGGGTCATCGCACCGGTCGACCAGGACGCCTACCGGCAGTTCCTCACCGACATCGGGTACCTGCAGCCGGAACCGGACGACTTCACCATCACCACCTCCGGCGTCGACGACGAGATCACCACCACCGCAGGTCCGCAGCTGGTGGTGCCGGTGCTCAACGCCCGCTTTGCGCTCAACGCCGCGAACGCGCGGTGGGGGTCGCTGTACGACGCGTTGTACGGCACTGACGTCATCTCCGAGGAGGACGGCGCCGAGAAGGGGTCCAGCTACAACAAGGTGCGCGGCGACAAAGTCATCGCCTACGCCCGCGAGTTCCTGGACGGCGCAGTGCCGCTGGCGTCGGGCTCGTGGGCCGACGCCACCGGCCTGAGCATCGAGGATGGCCAGTTGCAGGTTGCGCTCGGCGGCGAGTCCACCGGCCTGGCCAGCCCGGAGAAGTTCCTCGGGTACTCCGGTGAGCTCGGCTCGCCCAGCTGGTCGGTGCTGCTGGTCAACAACGGCCTGCACATCGAGATCCTCGTCGACCCGGAGTCGCCGGTCGGCAAGACCGACCGGGCCGGGATCAAGGACGTGGTGCTGGAGTCCGCGATCACCACGATCATGGACTTCGAAGACTCGGTGACCGCCGTCGACGCCGACGACAAGGTGCTCGGCTACCGCAACTGGCTCGGCCTGAACCGCGGTGACCTGTCCGAAGACGTGAGCAAGGACGGCAAGACGTTCACCCGCGTGCTCAACCCCGACCGCACCTACGCCACCCCGGACGGCGGGGAGCTGACGCTGCCCGGCCGCAGCCTGCTGTTCGTCCGCAACGTCGGCCACCTGATGACCAACGACGCCATCGTGGACGCAGAGGGTAACGAGGTCCCTGAAGGCATCCAGGACGCGCTGTTCACCGGGCTGATCGCCATCCACGGATTGCGCACCGGCGACGACAACGGTCCGCTGCAGAACAGCCGCACCGGTTCGGTGTACATCGTCAAGCCGAAGATGCACGGCCCCGAGGAGGTCGCGTTCACCTGTGAGCTGTTCAGCCGCGTCGAGGACGTGCTCGGATTGCCGCAGGCCACCCTCAAGGTCGGCATCATGGACGAGGAACGGCGTACCACGGTCAACTTGAAGGCCTGCATCAAAGCCGCGGCCGACCGTGTGGTGTTCATCAACACCGGCTTCCTGGACCGCACCGGCGACGAGATCCACACCTCGATGGAAGCCGGCCCGATGATCCGCAAGGGCGCGATGAAGAACAGCACCTGGATCAAGGCCTACGAGGACGCCAACGTCGACACCGGGCTCGCCGCCGGTTTCAAGGGCAAGGCGCAGATCGGCAAGGGCATGTGGGCGATGACCGAGCTGATGGCCGACATGGTCGAGCAGAAGATCGGCCAGCCGAAAGCGGGCGCCACCACGGCGTGGGTGCCCTCGCCCACTGCGGCGACGCTGCACGCGATGCACTACCACCAGGTGGACGTTGCCGCCGTCCAGGACGAGCTCGCCGGCAAGAAGCGGACCGCGCTCGACGAACTGTTGACGATTCCGCTGGCCAAGGAGCTGGCCTGGGCGCCGGAGGAGATCCGCGAAGAGGTCGACAACAACTGCCAGTCGATCCTGGGCTACGTGGTGCGCTGGGTCGAACAGGGCGTCGGTTGCTCGAAGGTGCCCGACATCCACAACGTCGCGCTCATGGAGGACCGCGCCACCCTGCGCATTTCCAGCCAGTTGCTAGCCAACTGGTTGCGCCACGGCGTGATCACCAGCGAGGACGTGCGGGCCAGCCTGGAGCGGATGGCGCCGCTGGTGGACAAGCAGAACGAGGGTGACCGGGCCTACCGGCCGATGGCGCCCAATTTTGACGACAGCATCGCGTTCCTGGCCGCGCAGGAGCTGATCCTGTCCGGCGGCCAACAGCCCAACGGCTACACCGAGCCGATCCTGCACCGCCGGCGTCGGGAGTTCAAGGCTAGGGCCCGCTGACGATGCGGGCCGCTTGCGGCCCGAGGAGGAGGCGGGCAAGTCGGGCACAGCGGGTGCCTGATCTGCCCACGCGGGCAGTGACCTGACCACGATTTGACGGAGAGGACTCAGACACCGGCATGGGTAGGCACAGCAAGCCCGACTCCGGGGATTCCCTGCCCGATCGCGAACCGGAGCCGTTTGAGGCGGCGTCCGATGAGCCTCATGAGGAGTCTTTCCAGGAGCCTTCCGGGGGTTCGGGGCACGAGGCGCCTGCCGCTGAGCCGCCCGCCGATACCTGGGGTGCCGGTCGCTTCGGTGACGAGTACGGGGAGCCTGCCGCCGACGACTACCCCGACTTCGGGTTCCGCCCGGCCGACGCGGAGCACCCGGCCGACGCGGAGCACCCGGCCGACGCGGAGCCGCCGGCCGAAGAGCCGTCGGGGATAGCCCCCCCGCCGCCGCCGTTCCGGGCCAGCCACCGCGGACTGCGGGATTGGCAGGGCGGGCACCGCAGTGCCGGTGGCCGGCGCGGTGTCAGCATCGGCGTCATCGTCGCCCTGGTCACCGTCGTCGTCGTAGTCGCCGGAGTGATCCTGTGGCAGTTCATCGGTGACGCGCTGTCGCACCGTTCGCACACGGCCGCCGCGACCTGCGCGGGCGGCAAAGACGCCGTCGCCGTCCTGGCCGACCCGTCGATCGCCGACCAGGTGAAGGAGCTCGCGGACGGCTATAACAAGCAGGCGGGCCCGATCGGCGACCGCTGTGTCGACGTCACCGTCAAAGCCGCCAACTCCGACGCCGTCATCAGCGGCTTCATCGGCAAATGGCCGTCCGACCTGGGTGCCCAGCCTGGCCTGTGGATCCCGGGAAGTTCGATCTCCGCGGCCCGCCTGTCCGGTGCCGCCGGGCAGAAGATCATCAGCGACAGCCGCTCGCTGGTGACCTCGCCGGTCCTGCTGGCGATCCGGCCCGAGTTCAGCCAGCCCCTGTCCAAACAGAACTGGGCGGCACTGCCTGGCCTGCAATCGAACCCGACGTCCATGGCGAACTGGGGATCGTTGCGGCTGGCACTGCCGGTCGGCGGCAACGGCGACGCGTCATTCCTGGCCGGTGAGGCCATCGCGGCGGCGTCGGCACCGGCGGGCGCGCCGCCGACGTCCGGCAGCGCCGCGGTGCGCACCCTGGTGAGCGGGCAACCCAAACTGCCCGACGACTCGCTGAACGAGGCGATGAACGCTCTGCTCAAGCCGGGTTCGAAGGCAGAGGAGGTCGCGGCCGCGCCCGTGCATGCCGTCGTCACCACCGAGCAGCAACTGTTCGCCCGCGGCCAGTCGATCTCGGATGCCAAGAGCAAGTTGGGTTCCTGGACTCCGCCCGGCCCGGTTCCGGTGGCCGACTACCCGACCGTGCTGCTCAGTGGCTCCTGGCTCAAGCAGGAGCAGACCACCGCCGCCAGCGCCTTCGCGCGGTACATGCACACACCCGAACAACTCGCGAAGCTGGCGAAGGCGGGATTCCGGGTCAACGGCGTCAAACCGCCGAGCAGCCCGGTGACCGGCTTCGCGGCCTTGCCCTCCACCCTCTCGGTCGGAGACGACGCCATGCGAGCGACGCTGGCCGACACCATGGCCACCCCGTCGACCGGGGTCGCCGCCACGATCATGCTCGACCAGTCGCTGCCCAACGACGACGGCGGCGGCAAGACCCGGCTGGCCAACGTCATCGCGGCTCTCGACAACCGGATCAAGGCGTTGCCGCCCACGGCGGTCATCGGACTGTGGACGTTCGACGGCCACGAAGGACGGGCCGAAGTGCCGGCCGGGCCGCTGGCCGACCAGGTCAACGGTCAGCCGCGCTCGGCGGCGCTGGCGGCGGCGCTGGACAAGCAGTATTCGTCCGGCGGCGGCGCGGTCTCGTTCACCACGCTGCGCATGATCTATCAGGAAATGCTGGCGAATTACCGTGCCGGACAAGAGAACTCGATTCTGGTGATCACCGCCGGACCGCACACCGACCAGAGTCTGGACGGCCCCGGGCTGCAGGATTTCATCAAGAACAGTGCCGACCCCGCCAAGCCCATCGCGGTCAACGTCATCGATTTCGGTGGGGACCCGGACCGGGCCACCTGGGAAGCGGTTGCCCGGCTCAGCGGCGGCAACTACCAGAACCTGCCGACCTCCGCCGGGCCCGACTTGGGCACCGCAGTCAGCAATTTCCTGAGTTAGCCGTAGCCGCACACCGGCGGCAACAGCGCGGTCTGCGTCGCGCCAACGTCCACACCGACTTCGCCGACTGGATGGCAGAAAGAATGCCGAAGCGCCGCGGCGGATTCTCACCAGCCGGGGCAGATGCCATTGACACGGAGTGAGCGCCGGCCCGGTGTCCCCGCTCAATTCCGATTGAATTCGCGCGCTTTATTTCGAATGTCTGGTGTGACGGCAGTCGGAGTCCTAGCATGTTTGCGCGGAGGATGTTGATTCGTTTCGGCTGTGCTGGTGCATTAAGTGTCGGCTACTTGCTAGGAGGTTCGGATCGTGAATTTTTCGATACTGCCCCCGGAAATCAATTCATTGTTGATGTTCTCGGGTGCCGGTTCGGGCCCGATGTTGGATGCGGCAGCGGCCTGGGAAGGACTGGCTTCGGAGTTGGGTTCGGCGGCGTCGTCGTTCGGGTCGGTGACGGCGGGGCTCGCTGGTCAGGCCTGGCAGGGCCCGGCGTCTGCCGCCATGATGCGTGCGGCGGCCCCGTATTCGCAGTGGCTGGGCGCCGCGGCCGCCCAAGCCGTGGCCGCGGCTGGTCAGGCCCGGACGGTGGCATCGGCCTTCGAGGCAGCCAGGGCGGCCACCGTGCATCCGCTGACGGTCGAACTCAACCGCAATTCACTGGTACGCGCTGTGCTGACAAATTGGTTCGGTCTCCAAGCGCCGGCTATCGCCGCGCTGGAAAGTGATTATGAACAGATGTGGGCGCGGGATGTGGCCGCGATGTTCGACTACCACGGGGAAGCGTCAGTAGCGGCGGCTCAGTTGGCGCCGGCGCAGAGTTTGCAGGACATCCTGCAAACTCTGCCTAACCTGGGCATCGGTAACACCGGCAACGCCAACCTTGGTAACGGCAACATCGGCAGTGGCAACGTAGGTAGTGGGAATACCGGCAGCTCCAACGTGGGCGGCGGAAACATCGGGAACAACAACTTCGGCTTCGGGAACGGTTCCATCGACCCCGACAAACCCACGATCACCCTGCAGAGCAATGGAAACGTAGGCGCCGGCAACGTGGGCAACAGCAATTTCGGCTTGGGGAATGTCGGCAACAGCAACGTCGGACTAGGGAATACCGGCAGCGGTAACTATGGCGGTGGCAACTCCGGTAACGGCAACATCGGTGCCGGAAACAATGGCACGTCCAATTTCGGTTTCGGCAATACCGGTAACAACAACATCGGAATTGGCCTTACCGGCAACAATCAGGTGGGCATAAACCTCCTGGGTTTGCTGAATTCCGGCGGCGGCAACCTGGGATTCGGTAACTCCGGGCACAACAACATCGGATTCTTCAACTCCGGCGACGGCAACGTCGGCATCTTCAACTCGGGCGTCAACGCCACTATGCCAGGACATCTCAACAATATCGGGGTCGGGAACTCGGGCCAGGTGAACTTCGGCATCGGCAACTCCGGCGGATTGAACACCGGTCTCGGAAACGGCGGAATTTTCAATACCGGCTTCGGTAACGCGGGCGGGGGTAACACCGGGTGGACCAACACCGGACTGATCAATACCGGAGGCGGTAATTCGGGTACTGCCAACACCGGTTTCTGGAATTCGGGAGACGTAAACACGGGATTTGGTTACACCACCGATTCCGGCCTCGCCAATTCCGGGTTCGGAAACACCGGTAACACGACGTCAGGTTTCTTCAATAAAGCCACCGGCGCCGACCCGACGGGCGACAGCGGGTTCATGTCCGGCTTCTTCAACAGTGCCACCGGCATGAACAACAAGACCGTCGGCGTGACGTCGGGCATCGGGAACGCGGGAGTCCCGATCGGTGTTCAGGACTGGGCCGGCGGCAACTCCGGCTTGTTCAACCTCGGCAGCAGTTTCGTATCAGGATTGTTCGGCCTGAGGAGTCTGCTGCCGTAACCGCGCATCTCGGGACCTCGTTCTCAGCGACCGCGGCGCCCCTTGACTACCATCACGGGCAGACCTCTCCAAGGAGCGCGCCATCACCATCGATTTCCTTCCGGACCCCACGCTCTACCCGTTCGAGTCACGCTGGTTCGACAGCTCCCGGGGCCGGGTCCACTACATCGACGAGGGTGACGGT
The DNA here is from genome assembly GCF_003614435.1 of Mycobacterium paragordonae. Taxonomy (NCBI): domain Bacteria; kingdom Bacillati; phylum Actinomycetota; class Actinomycetes; order Mycobacteriales; family Mycobacteriaceae; genus Mycobacterium; species Mycobacterium paragordonae. Next base: position 3,442,070 of record NZ_CP025546.1, on the reverse strand, counting down.
CCGCCGATCCTCTTCTGCCACGGCAATCCCACCTGGAGTTTTCTCTACCGCGACATCATCAAGGCGCTGCGGCACCGATTCCGTTGCATCGCACCGGATTATCTCGGCTTCGGTTTGTCCGAACGCCCGGCCGGCTTCGGGTACACGATCGACGAGCACGCCGGCGTGGTCGGAGAGTTCGTCGACCACTTGACCGCCGAGGAGGGCCTAGGCGGATTTCTGACCGTGGGACAGGACTGGGGCGGTCCGGTCAGCATGGCCGTCGCAGTCGAGCGGGCCGACCGGATCCGCGGAGTCGTGCTGGGCAACACCTGGTTCTGGCCGACGGACGTGTTGACCACCAAGATCTTCAGCCGGGTGATGTCCAGTCCGCCCATGCAGTACGCGATCCTGCACCGCAATTTCTTTGTGGAACGGATGATCCCCGCCGGGACGGCGCGCCGGCTCAGTCCGGCCGTGATGGAGCACTACCGGGCCGTGCAGCCCGACCCCGACGCGCGCAGAGGTGTCGCCGAGATGCCGAAACAGATCCTGGCCGCCCATCCCCTGCTGGAACGGTTGGGCCGGGTAGTGCCGGCCAAGCTGGGCGGCAAACCCGCCCTGTTCGTCTGGGGCATGAAGGATTTCGCGTTCCGGCCCGGACCGTCGCTGCCGCACATGCGCGCGGCGTTCCCCGACCATGTGCTGGTCGAGTTGCCGAACGCCAGGCACTTCATCCAGGAGGATGCCCCCGACGAGATCGCCGCGGCCATCCTCGACCGCTTCGGCTGACCCTGACAGCCCCTTACGCGAACGCTTCGACGGGCGGGCAGGAGCAGACCAGGTTGCGGTCGCCGTAGGCGCCGTCGATCCGCCGTACCGGCGGCCACACCTTGGGCCGGAATGCCTTGCCCAGCGGATAGGCGGCTTCTTCCCGCGTATACGGATGGTTCCACTCGGAGTCCACCAGGCACTCGGCGGTGTGTGGCGCGCCGCGTAGCGGGTTGTCGTCCACCGGCCACTGCCCGGACCCGACGCGGTCGATCTCGGCGCGGATGCCGATCATCGCCTCGCAGAATGCGTCGACCTCGGCCAGGCTTTCACTCTCGGTGGGCTCCACCATCAGCGTGCCGGCCACCGGGAAGCTCATGGTTGGCGCGTGAAAACCATAGTCCGCCAATCGCTTTGCCACATCATCGACCGTCACGCCGGTGGCCTTGGTGATGCCACGAAGATCCAGGATGCACTCGTGGGCGACCATCCCGTTCTCGCCGGTGTAGAGCACCGGGAAGTACTCGTCGAGGCGGCGCGCGATGTAGTTGGCCGAGGCGATCGCGGTCAGCGAGGCGGCCCGCAACCCGTCGGCGCCCATCATCCGGATGTAGGCCCAGCTGATCGGCAGAATCGACGCCGAGCCGTAGGGCGCCGCGGACACCGGGTGCCCCTGTGGCAACTCGGGTGCGTGCGGGTGTCCCGGGAGGAACTCCGCCAGGTGCGCACGCACCGCCACCGGGCCGACGCCGGGACCGCCCCCGCCGTGCGGAATGCAGAACGTCTTGTGCAGGTTCAGGTGGCTGACGTCGCCGCCGAACTTGCCCGGCCGGGCCAGACCCACCAGTGCGTTCAGGTTGGCGCCGTCGACGTAGACCTGTCCGCCGGCGTCGTGCACGGCCGCGCAGATGTCGGCGATGTCGTGCTCGTAGACACCGTGGGTGGACGGATAGGTGATCATCAGCGCCGACAGCCGGTCGGCGTGCTCGCCGACCTTGGCCCGCAGATCGTCGAGGTCGACGTCGCCGTTCTCGTGGCAGCCCACGACCACCACCCGCATGCCGGCCAGTGCGGCCGAGGCGGCATTGGTGCCGTGCGCACTGGACGGGATCAGGCAGATGTCGCGATGCGGTTCGCCGCGGCTCGCGTGATAGTCGTGGATCGCCAGCAGTCCCGCGTACTCGCCCTGGGAACCCGCGTTGGGTTGCAGCGAGACGGCGTCGTAGCCGGTGATGGCGACCAGCCAGTTCTCCAGGTCGACGATCAACCTGCGCAGCCCCGGGGTGTCGGCCGCCGGCGCGAACGGGTGCTGACGTCCGAATTCCGGCCAGGTGATCGACTCCATCTCGGCGGCCGCATTGAGCTTCATGGTGCAGGAGCCGAGCGGGATCATGCTGCGGTCCAAGGCGATGTCTTTGTCCGCCAGGGTGCGCAGATACCGCATCATCGACGTCTCGGTGCGGTACCGGTGGAACGCCGGATGAGTAAGGAATTCCGATGTGCGCGTGGCGATTTCGGTCCGCCTCGGCTCGGTGGACGGCACACCGAACGCCGCCAGCACCGCGGTGACGTGGGCGTCGGTGGTGGTTTCGTCGCAGGCCACCGACACGTGGTCGGCGTCGATGCGCCACAGGTTGATTCCGTCGGCTTTCGCCGCGGCCACCACCTCGTCGGCGCGGCCCGGCACACGGGCCAGCACGGTGTCGAAGAAGGTGTCGTGCACCAGTGCCTCGCCCAGGGCGCCGGCGATGGTTGCGGCCTGGGAATGCACCCGGCGCGCGATGGCGGTCAAACCCTCGGGGCCGTGATAGCTGGCATACATGGCGGCCATCACCGCCAGCAGCACCTGCGCGGTACAGATGTTGCTGGTGGCCTTGTCGCGGCGGATGTGTTGCTCGCGGGTCTGCAGCGCCAGGCGGTACGCGTCGCTGCCGTCGGCGTCTTTGGACACCCCGACCAGACGTCCGGGCAACTGCCGGGCGTGCTTGGTGTGCACCGCCAGGTACCCGGCGTGCGGGCCGCCGAATCCCATTGGCACGCCGAACCGTTGGGTGGTGCCGAACGCCACGTCGGCGCCGATCTCACCGGGGGGCGTCAGCAGCGTCAGGGCCAGCAGGTCGGCTCCGATGGCCACCAGTGCCCCGCTGTCGTGCGCCTGGCGCACCAGCACGCTCCAGTCCGTGATCCGCCCGCTAGCGCCGGGCAGTTGGGCGATCACCCCGAAGAAGTCGCCGTCGGGCAGGCCGTCCCGGAGGTCGGCGGTGACGATCTCGATGCCCAGCGGCTTGGCCCGGGTGGCCAGGATCGCGGCGGTCTGTGCGAAGACATCGACATCGACCGCGAGCCGGTTCGTGGCACCCCGGAAGGCGCGGTGCATCAGGGTCATGGCCTCGGCGGCCGCGGTGCCCTCGTCGAGCATGGAGGCGTTGGCGATCTCGAGGCCGGTGAGGTCGGTGACCATCGTCTGGAAATTCAGCAGCGCCTCGAGCCGGCCCTGGCTGATCTCGGGCTGATACGGCGTGTAGGCGGTGTACCAGGCCGGGTTCTCCATGATGTTGCGCAGCAGCACCGGCGGCGTGAGCGTGTCGTAGTAGCCCTGGCCGATCATCGACACGGCGACTGTGTTGCTATCTGCCAGCGCGCGCAGTTCGGCCAGCGCCTCGGCCTCGCTGGCGGCCGGCGGCAGCGAGTCCAGGCCCGGGGCGAGACCGGTGTCGGTCACCTTGTCGAGGATGCCGCTGGGCACTGCTTTGACGGCCAGCTCGTCGAGCGAGTCGACGCCGATGACGTCGAGCATTTTCGTGACGGCCGGGCTGTCCAGACCGATGTGCCGGTCTGCGAACGTGAAATGGTCGGACACGAGGGATTCTCCTGACGTAGGGCACCACTGAAGACGGGGCCCTCTCCCTCTGTCTTCACCCGTGCGTCGGGCGCCTGAGAGATTCGGCGCGTGCGGCGCCTTTCCCCATCGGCGGGTGGCGACCGGCAAGGTCGACACCGCTTTCCAGAGGCATCGTTAGCTCGGGCGGTCCGGGTGCCTGAGAGGTTGACGGAGAGGTATTGCTCCTTCGGCGTCCGTAGCTGGCGGCCACGGAACTCTCCCGCGCGAGGTCGATGCGGCTACCAGTTTACGCCGCCGGGTAGCTAGCCGATCTTGCGGTCGCGGTGCTTGCGGCGCGAGGCCAGCTCGTCCTCGGGCGCGGCGATCGATTCGCCGCCGTCGGCCCGCTCGCCGGGGAAGTCGGCGATGACGCCGGTCAGCTCGCGCATCGCCCCGGACACGGCGATGCCGAACACGCCCTGGCCGCCCTGCAGCAGGTCGACGACTTCTTCCGCCGAGGTGCACTCATACACGCTGGTGCCGTCGGAGAACAGGGTGATGTTGGCCAGGTCCTGCACGCCGCGCTGGCGCAGATGGTCGACCGCGACCCGGATATTGTGCAGCGAGATCCCGGTGTCCAGGAGCCGCTTGACGATCTTGAGGACCAGGATGTCCTTGAACGAATAGAGGCGCTGGCTGCCGGATCCGGCCGCGCTGCGGATGGACGGCACCACCAGCGAGGTGCGGGCCCAGTAGTCCAGCTGGCGGTAGGTGATCCCGGCGATCTGACATGCACTCGGACCGCGGTAACCCACCAGCTCGTCGGGCACCGAATCGTCCGGGAAGAGTCCGGGTTGCACGGCTTCGGCCGGTTTGTTGTTGCCCTTCGGCGCGGTGGCCGGGTGGTCAGCAAGATCCAGCTGTCCTTGACGTGGCTGCTCGCTCACGGTGCGTCCTCTCGCCGATCGCGCTGTTGGCACTAGCTGCGGCACTGGCTGCCCCAACAGCCACGTTATCTCAGGTTCGAGTGCTTGAGAGCATACGCTGTTCGGTGGCTGCTGTGCGGGTGGTCGATCATCAACTCGTCAACAAAGTATGGCTGCCGCCCGGATCAGTCGGCGATATCTGCCAGGCGTGTCGACAATCCGTTGTGTGATATGAGACGCATCCGTGACGTAAGGCGGGTACCCGGCGGGCACGGGTGCGTGCCGGTCAGGTCGCCTTGAAGTCGTCCGGGGAGACGCTGTCGAGAAACTCCTTGAACTTCTCCACCTCGTCCTCGCGGACGGCACTGCTGGCCTCTTCGTCGCCCTCGTCGGGAATCAACAGGCCGGCCTGGGCGAGAACGGCCTCCTCGACATAGATCGGCACCCCCACCCGCAGGGCGATCGCGACCGAGTCCGAAGGCCGCGCCGACACCTTGATGTCGCGGTCGAAGATCAGGTCGGCGTAGAACGTGCCCTCCTGCAGATCGACGATGCGCACCTCCTTGAGCGAATGCCCAAGCGCGGCAATGAGATCCCTGATCAAGTCATGGGTCAGCGGCCGGGGCGGCTCCACCCCCTGCTGCTCGAGCGCGATGGCCGCAGCCTCCGACTGGCCGATCCAGATCGGCAGGTAGCGGTCACCGTTCGCTTCGCGCAGCAACAGCACCGGCTGGTTCTGGGGCTGCTCGACGCGAATGCCGACAACACGAACTTCACCCATCTGTGTCTGCCCTCCGCACGCGCTGCTGTGACAATTCGCCGAATACCAGCTGTCGAAGGAAGTCTAGTCCTCAGCGGTGCAGTACGTCGCGAACGGCGGACTTGATCAGTGAGGTATGCAACGTGATTGCGAGCGCGGCCACCTCTCGGGCCAGGTCGTCGGCGCGGTCACGCGCCCCCGCCTTGTCGGCCTTGACCAGCGGCCCGGCGATCTGGGCGATCAGGTCCGACTGGCGGTCGGCCGCAGAACGAAATGCCCGCAGATGTCTGGGTTCGACGCCGTAATCGGCCAGCGCACGCGCACACTGCAGAATCACCACGGCGTGTTCGTCGAAGAAACCGGCCGGGCCGGTGGTGATCACGCCGGCCTTCAGCAGGCCGGTCAGTAGCTCGCCGTCCACCCCCGCGCGCTCCAGCAGGTCTTCGCGACTGAGCCGAATACGGGTGGGTGCCACGGCGTCGGAGCCCGCTTCGGATCCGGCGCCGTCAGCGACCGTCACCAATCGCGGTACACCGTAGGGAGATCCGACTGCCGGCAGTTCCCCGTCGGGCAGGGCGTCCAGCTGCGACCTGATCACCTTCAGGGGTAGGTAGTGATCGCGCTGCGCGGTGAGGATGAAGCGCAGGCGCGCACAGTCGTATGCCGTGAATCTCCGATAACCCGACGCCGCACGCTGTGGCGTCACCAGCCCTTCGGCCTCCAAGAAACGAATCTTGGAGATTGTGACGTCGGGAAAATCGGGTCGCAGCAAGTCCAGGACCGCCCCGATCGACATCCCGGCGAGCGCGGGGCTATCGGGCGCGGTCACTGGCCCCCGGATCCCCCGTCGTCGTCGCCCTTGGGTCCGGTCAGGAACACCAGACGGAACTTGCCGATCTGAACTTCGTCGCCGTTGGCCAGCACCGCGGAGTCCACCGGCTCGCGATTGACGTAGGTGCCGTTCAGGCTGCCCACGTCGACGACGCTGAACTCGCCGCCCTCCAAACGGAATTCAGCGTGGCGGCGGCTCACCGTCACGTCGTCGAGGAAGATGTCGCTGTCGGGATGCCGGCCGGCGGACGTGATGGCCTGGTCCAGCAGAAAGCGGGACCCGGCGTTGGGTCCGCGTTTGACGACCAGCAACGCCGAGCCCGCCGGGAGTCCCTCCACCCCGGACACCGAACTCTCGGTACCCGACTGAGCGGGCGCGTCCAGTTCGTTGAGGAAGTCGGCGCGGAAGACCGAGGTCGTTTCCACGGTGACTTCGTCACTCTGGTCGTTATCCATTCCCGTCACCCGCTGCTCCTCACTGGCCGCTGTGGCGTTGTCTGACCGGGCCGTTCGGCCGGTCGCCCACTCGGATCTACCGCCTGTACTGCGCTGCTGTCCACTGCTTGAAATTACTGATGTCTTGACCGTACCGCGCACGGGTCGGCCGTGTGCCAACCCCTGCAGGATCCTAAGCCCGACATCCCGGCTTCTCCTAGATCTACCGAATCCCCCGACCGGTCCCGCATCCTGCCTCGCAACGCTTTCGGGACCTTAGCAACCGTCATTCAGTGAGCGTGCCGCGGTACGCCTCAGCGTCGAGCAGGCCGGCGATCGCCGCATCGAGTTCGCTGACGGCGGCACCGTCGACCTGGAGCTCCAGCAACCAGCCTTCGCCGTAGGGATCGGAGTTCAGCAGCTGCGGTGTGCTCTCCAGGTCGCCGTTGACCGCAGACACCTTGCCCGAAATCGGGGCGTACAGATCGGAGACCGATTTCGTGGATTCCACTTCACCGAAGGAATCACCGGCGCTCAGTTCGGCGCCCACGTCCGGCAACTGAACGAAGACGACGTCACCCAGCGCGGACTGAGCGAAATCGGTGATCCCGACCCGGACGGTGTCTTCCGCGCTGCGGCGCACCCACTCGTGCTCGGTGGTGTAGTGCAGATCGGACGGGATATCGGTCACGGTGATCCTGTTCTGGTCGGGGGTGGTTCACTTGCCGGGCTGAGCGTATTGGTGCGGTTTTGGTTGCCGCAAGGTGGTCACTTCGACGCGGTCGGCCTGCTGCACCGACATTCGTCCGCCCACCCGCTTGACGCTGTCCTCGGCCCCGCCCGGAATGTTCATGGCCGCGGCCAGCGTGGGCGGATCACCAATCGCCAGAATGGAATACGGCGGGGAGAACGACTTGCTGTCGATGGTAAGGGCACCCGCCGAACCGGTGACCCAGGTGTCGACGCCGACCCGCACGGACTGGCGGGTGTCGTTGATCTCGATCGCTTCGGAACCCGCCGCGCGCAGCTCGTTGATCACGTCGAGCATCACCTCCGGCGCGACGCCGGGCCCGGGATCTTCGATCTTGACGGTGACACCCGGGCCGGTTGCGCCCACGGCGCCGGCCAGGATGGACAACGCGGCCAGCCTCGCCTGCGCACTTTCGATCGCGGCCTGGTCGGTGTTCCCCGAGGCCTGCAACGCGTTGAGGGTGTTCTGCAGATCGGCCACTTCCGTGCTCAGCGTCGCTTCGCGCTGCCGCAGCGAATCCAGCAGCACCAGCAGGTCCGCGGGACGAGCGGTTTCCAGCGAGTCGCCGGATTCGTTCTGCCGCACCTGGGTGACGATCGCGATCCCCAGGACCAGGCACAGCAACACCGCCAGAGTGCCGAACATGAGTCGGGACCGGCCGCCGGTCAACGCGGCCCGCAGGCCGGTCCGGCGAACCGGCCCGATCTCGGGGCGCGGACGGTCCGACGGCAGTTCGTGCCGGCCGCGGTGTGCGGACTTCTCGTCCTTGTCGCTGGGGTTCGGCTCGTCGTCGGACATCTTCTCGGACACAGGCGTCACGCTCCGAACAGCCGGCGGCGCAGCGCGGCCGCGTTGCCGAAGATCCGGATTCCCAGCACCACGATGATCGCCGTCGACAGCTGGGTACCGACCCCCAACTGGTCGCCGACGTAGACGATCAGCGCGGCCACCAGGACGTTGAACACGAACGAGACAACGAATACCTTCGGATCGAAGATGCGTTCCAGGTAGGCGCGCAGCCCGCCGAACACCGCGTCCAGCGCGGCGACCACCGCAATCGGCAGGTACGGCTGGATGACCTCGGGCACGCTGGGATGGAACACCAGCCCCAGCACGATGCCGATGACGAGCGCGGCGATACCGATCACTTGGGCCCAATCTCTCTGGCGAACTTGATGTCCCGGATCGCTCCGGCCGGCAGAGCCAGACTGTCGCCGAGGTTCACGCTGACGCCTACCCCGTAGGAGGCCTCCAGCAGCCTAAGCCGACGCAGTCCGGGACTGCGGTCGAAGGTGTCCCGCATCGCCTTCGACGGCCCGACCGCCAGGATGGTGTACGGACTGGTGGTCGGGTTGTTGTCGACCAGGATCGCTCCCCCGGCCTGCCGGATGGTCACGTTGGGCCCGATTCTGGCTCCGTCGACCGAAATGGCCTCCGCGCCACTGGCCCACAACGAATTCACGACGAGCTGCAGGTCACGGTCGAGGATGATCTGCTGACTGCCACTGACCCGCTGCTTGGACGCATCGGACAGGTTCGGGCCGGCACCGGGGTCGGTCACGGTCACGGTCAAGCCGGGGCCGGTCACCGGCGTGCTGGCCGCAGCCAGGCTCAGCGCGTCCAGACCGTTCAACAGCCGTTGGCCCTCGGCGTCGTCCGCCAGGGCGAGGCGCTGCACCTGATCGACCTTGGCCGCCAGCGCGCTGCGTTGCTGGGCCAGCCGGGTCGCCGTGGCCTGCGTCAGACGCACGTTGGTGGCCAGCAGTTGCTGCGCCGAGCGCACCCCGGGAGCCACCGAGCGGGCCTGCGCGACCGCGGCCGCGAACACGGCGGCCACCAGCGTCGCCGCCAGTGCCTGCCACAGCCAGCCGAACGCGCGGTCGCGCCGGCTCTCGGGTTCGTCGCGACGCTGGCGTTCGGCGGCCGCCGCCGCGTATCCGGGGTCGAGATGTTCGGACAGCAGCGCGCGCAACAGCGACGGCACCGGAATGCGCTGAGGGCGCGCCGCGTCGTGGGTGCTGTAGCCGGCGTTGGGGTCGTAGCCGCCCAGCAGCCGGTCGGGTTCAGCCATGGGTGACCTTCGGCATCCGGCGCATCACCAGGACCATCTGCACGATGTACAGCACGAACGCCCACAGGTACATGTACAGGCCCCAGGCCAGAAACGCCCAGCCGCAGGCCAGTACGACGCGGCTCCACAATGCGTGCCACTGTCCCAGCAGAACCAGCGGGAACCCGGACATCAGTGCGAACGTCGCGGCCTTGCCGACGTAGGAGACCGGCAGCGCCGACAGTCCGCGGCTCCACAGCAGCGGCAGGGTGCCGGCCAGCGCCGCGTCGCGGGCCAGCAGCGTCAGGACGAACCACCAAGGGGCGATGCCGCTGATCGCGAACACGATCGGCACGGTCACCATGTAGAGCCGGTCGACCGCCGGATCCAGCAGCATGCCCAGCCGCGACTGCTGATTCAGCAGCCGGGCAATCTTGCCGTCGGCCCAGTCCGAGACCCCGCTGAACATCAGGATCGCCACTGCCCAGCTGAGGGTGTGGGTGACCAGCATCAGGTACACGAAGACGGGGATCAGCCCGAGGCGGACGACGCTCAGCACGTTGGGCACCGTCAGTACCCGGTTCTGCGCGAGCACTGGCTCCATGTGCCGTGACATTAGCCGGGCAACCGCGTGCTGCGCACGACGGGACTGGCGCTCCAGGTCAGCGGAAGACGCCGGGCAGGCTCAGGGTGGACAACGTGTCGTCGGACAGCGGGTTGTCATTGACCATGTAGGTCCACGTGGACGTCGGGCGGGCCAGCTTCGACAGGTCCAGCCCCGGCTCGTCCTCGAGGATGTTCGCGGTCTCGAACGTCTGCTGAGCGGCCTCGATGGCGTCGGCAGCCAGCGATGCGAACGCGTCGACAGCCATCCGGTGGAACTCGTCGAGCGGATTCTGCCGCCCCAGCGCACGCAGGTGGATGCTCTCCCGGATGTCGGCCAGGTAGGCCAGGTGATCGGCCCAGCCGCGGTCGAGGTGATACAGCATGATCAGCCGGCAGATCTTCTCCAGGCGCTCCTCGGAGATCTCCTCGCGCAGCTCCTTGTACCGCTTGGGCGCCAGTTCCTCCAGCTCTTCACTCGCAGTCGGCGTGCGCAGCAAGGTGTTTCGCCGATCGACGATGATGGCGCGCTGCTGGGCGATGAGCTGGTTGTAGCGCCAGGTGTTCGCGTGCACATCGAGCAGCCGGCCTTCGGCGACCCGCTGCGCATGGTCGAGCAGCGTGTTGGTCTTGGGGCTGACGATCCGGCCGTCCTCGTCGGTTTCGGTGGGCAGCTTGTTGCTGTCGAGGTTGGCCGCCACCACGTCGTCTTCCCAGCTCGAGAAGAACACCGACGACCCCGGGTCCCCCTGCCGCCCCGCCCGGCCGCGCAGCTGGTTGTCCAGACGCTCCGTGTGATGCCGGCCGGTACCGACCACATGCAGGCCGCCCAGTTCGGCGACGCGGTCGTGGTCGGATTCGTCGGACCCGCCGAGGCGGATGTCGGTGCCGCGCCCGGCCATCTGGGTGGACACGGTGACCGAGCCGTAGGTGCCGGCCTCGGCGATCACCTGGGCTTCCTCGGCGTCGTTCTTGGCGTTGAGCAGCACCGCGGGCACGTTGCGCCGGGTCAGCCGCTCGTAGAGGTCCTCGGATTCCGCGACGTCGCGGGTGCCGACCAGGACCGGCTGCCCGGTCTCGTGCACTTCGGCGATGTGCTCGACGATCGCGTCGTTCTTGGCGGCGGCGGTGATGTACACCCGGTCGGTCTCGTCCTCGCGGATGTTCGGGGTGTTGGGCGGTATCGGCGACACCCCGAGTTTGTAGAACTGGCGCAGCTGCTCACCGGCGGCCAGCGCGGTGCCGGTCATGCCGCAGACGGTGGTGTAACGGTTGATCAGCGCCTGCACCGTGATGGTGTCGAGGACCTCGCCGGTCTCGGTGGTCTCGATGCCTTCCTTGGCCTCGACCGCCGCCTGCAGGCCATCCGGCCAGCGCTGCAGCTGGGCGATGCGGCCGCGGGAGGAATTGATCAGGTGCACGGCGTCGTCGCGCACGATGTAGTGGACGTCGCGCTGCAGCAGCACATGGGCGTGCAGCGCGACATTGATCTCGGTGAGCGTGGTGCCGACGTGCTCCTCGGAGTACAGATCGATGCCGCCGAGCGCCTTCTCGAGCTTGCGGGCGCCCATCTCGGTCAGGTGCACATTGCGGCTGTCGGCGTCGGTGGCGAAGTAGTCGTCGGCGTTCTTGTGGTGGACGAGCTGGCCGACCAGCTTGATGATCTCGAGCCGCGGCGTCTCCCGGTGGGTGGTGCCGGCGAGTACCAGCGGCACCAGCGCCTCGTCCACCAGCACCGAGTCGGCCTCGTCGATCAGCGCGACGTCGGGGTTGGGCGACACCAGGTCGTCGACGTCGGTGACCAGCTGGTCGCGCAGCACGTCGAAGCCGATCTCGTTGACCGAGGCGTAGGTGACGTCGCAGCCGTAGGCCGCCCGGCGTTCCTCGCTGGTCGACTCGGCGGTGATCCAGCCGACGGTCAGTCCCATCGCCTCGATCAGCGGTCCCATCCACTCCGCGTCGCGGCGGGCCAGGTAGTCGTTGATGGTCACCACGTGTACGTGCCGTCCCGCCAGCGCGTAGCCCGCGGCCGCGATGGCTCCGGCCAGCGTCTTGCCCTCGCCGGTGGCCATCTCGATCACGTCGCCGGCCAGCATCCGCAGCGCTCCGAGCAATTGAACGTCGAACGGACGCAGCCCGGTCGCGCGCTCGGCCGCTTCCCGCGCGATCGCCAGGAATTGCGGAATGTCGGCTGAGTCGGCGAGATCGTCCAGCTTGAGCAGCCCCGCCGCCTTGCGCAGCTTCTCGTCGCTGAGGTCGGCGGCTTCCTTCTCGTACTCGTCGGAATCGGTCACCACGGCCATCGAACGGCTGCGGTTCTTCTCCGTCGTGGCGCCGAGCAGGCGCCAGAAGCGGCTGCTCAGCCGTCCGGGCTGGGAGCGGGTGGTCTTCGGCACAGCCCCACGGTACGCGGTTGGCATCAGGCCAGGTTGGATCGGCGCGGGTAGGCGACGCTCGGGTCGGTGAGCACGTTGACGACGGCGGGCAGCCCGCTGGCGAAAGCCCGTTCCAGCGCCGGACGAAGCTCCGCGGGCGCCGACACCAACTCTCCGTGGCCGCCCAGCACGCGCGCCACCTCGTCGTAGCGGGTGCCCGGCCGCAGCTCGGCCACCACGGAATAGCCGTAGAGCGCCTCCATGGGGTGCTTCTCCAGACCCCAGATGCCGTTGTTGCCCACCACCGACACCACCGGAACGTTGTGCCGGACCAGGGTGTCCCACTCCATGCCGCTGAACCCGAACGCGCCGTCGCCCTGCAGCAGGACCACCTGGCGGTCGGGGTGGGCCAGCTTGGCCGCCAGCGCGTAACCGGGGCCCGAGCCCAGGCACCCGAACGGTCCGCTGTCCAACCAGCAACCCGGTTGGTAGCTGTCGATCACCCGGCCGGCGTAGGACCCGAAGTCGCCGGCATCGATGACGACGATGGCGTCGCGGTCCAGCAGCGGAGCCAGTTCGGCATAGACCCGCATCGGGTGCAGCGGGATGCGGTCTTCGGCGAGTTCGGCCCGTTCCAGATCCCGGGCGGCGGTCTCGGCCGTGCGCAGTCCGCCGGTCCAGTCCTGGTGCGCGGACGTGCCGGCGCCGGCCAGCGCGGACAGGATCCCGCTCAGGTCGCCATAGAGTTCGGCGGCGACCGGACGCGGATGGCTGCGCTCGGGGCGGGCGCGGTCGACCACGATGAGCTGAGTATCCGCGCCGAAGACCCCGCCGAAGCCGAGCCGGAAATCCATTGGCACCCCGATGATCAGGGCGACGTCGGCGCCGCCCAACGCCTTCGAGCGGGCCCGCGAGAACGCCAGCGGATGGTCGGCGGGCACCGCGCCCCGGGCCATCCCGTTCATCAACACCGGGATGCCCAGCTGTTCGGCGAGTCGCAGCAGCGCGGTTTCGCCGTGTCCCCACCAGACATTGGTGCCGGCCATGATCACCGGGCGCTGTGCTTTCGACAGCAGTTCGACGGCCCGATCCAGCGCGTCCGCGTCGACGGCGGGCGGTTGCGGTAGGTCACTGAGTGCGCCGGGGCGGCCGTCGTCCTCGGACATGGAGAAGACGTAGTCCATCGGGAAGTCGACGAATCCGACGCCCGACGGGGCCCCGACCGACGCCTGCAGCGCCCGGTCGAGGAGCTCTCCGGCATCCTGGGCCGACTGTGCGGTAGCGGCGAAGCGGCACAGTGGCGCGACGAACGGCACGTGGTCGATCTCCTGCAGCGAACCCATCCCCCAGCGCAACGCCGGCGCCCGCCCACCCAGCACCACCAGCGGCGACTGATTCTGCTGGGCCGCGGCCATGGCGCTCATGCCGTTGGTGATGCCTGGCCCGGCGGTCAGTGCGGCGACTCCGGGCACCCGGGTCACCTTGGACCAGCCCTCGGCGGCGAACGTCGCGGTCTGCTCGTGGCGGGTGTCGATCAGCCGCACGCCCTCGTCGCGACAACCGTCGTAGATAGAGAACAGGTGGCCGCCGGACAGTGTGAACAGTGTGTCGATGCCGCTCGCCTTGAGCCGGCGGGCGACGAGTCGGCCGGCGTGCACGGTTTGGGTGGGAAGGGCTTCAGCACTCATTGACGCAGCCTATCCACCGGCCGTCCGGTACCTTCGCCGGAGGATTTCTGTTGCGCAGCCGTTCGACTCTGAGGAGACACCGCCGTGGGTCCCAAGCCGTTTACGCCGTCGATCGACTGGTCTCATGCGTTGCTGGATTCGCTGCGGTGGACGGCGATCGCATGGGCGATCAGCGCGGTCTGCGTCCTGGCCGCGCTGGTGCTGTTCCGGTTCATCACCCCCTGGGGCCGCCAGTTCTGGCGGATCACCGGGGGCTACTTCACCGGCCGGCACAGCATCCGGGTGTGGCTGATGTTCGGTGTGCTGCTCTTCTCGGTCGTGCTGGCGGTGCGGCTGAATGTGTTATTCAGCTACCAGGGCAACGACATGTACACGGCCCTGCAGAAGGCCTTCCAAGGCGCTGCCGGCGACAACGACGTCGTGAAAAACTCTGGCGTGCACGGTTTTTGGATGTCGATCGGAATCTTCAGCATCATGGCCGTCATTCACGTGACCCGGGTGATGGCCGACATCTACCTGACGCAGCGCTTCGTGGTCGCCTGGCGGGTGTGGCTCACCGACCACCTCACCGGGGACTGGCTGGAGGGCCGGGCGTACTACCGCGACCTGTTCATCGACGAGACGATCGACAACCCCGACCAGCGCATCCAGCAGGACATCGACATCTTCACCGCCGGGACGGGCAACGGCCCGAACCAGCCGGGCACCGGAACCGGCAGCATTCTCTTGTTCGGTGCCGTGCAATCGGTGATCTCGGTGGTGTCCTTCACCAGCATCCTGTGGAACCTGTCCGGCACGCTGACGTTCTTCGGCGTCTCCTTCCCGCGCGTCATGTTCTGGACCGTCATCATCTACGTGCTGGTGGCCACGATCATCTCGTTCATCATCGGTCGTCCGTTGATCTGGCTGAGTTTCCGCAACGAGAAGCTCAACGCCGCGTTCCGTTATGCGCTGGTTCGGCTGCGCGATGCCGCCGAGGCGGTGGGCTTCTACCGGGGCGAGCGGGCCGAGCGCACCCAGCTGCGCAAGCGTTTCGCCCCGGTCATCGACAACTACCTGCACTACGTCAACCGCAGCGTCGGGTTCTACGGCTGGAACCTCGCGGTGAGCCAGGCGATCGTGCCGTTGCCGTGGGTCATCCAGGCGCCGCGATTGTTCTCCGGCGCAATCGATTTCGGTGACGTCAGCCAGACGGCGTCGTCATTCGGCAACATCTCGGATTCGTTGTCGTTCTTCCGTAATGCCTACGACTCGTTCGCGTCGTACCGCGCCGCCATCATCCGGCTGCACGGACTGGTGGAAGCCAACGAGCAGGGACGCGCTTTGCCGTCGGTCCTGGCCTTGCCGAGCACCGACGGCTCGGTGCAGATCGACAACGTCGAAGTGCGCAAGCCCGACGGCGACCGGTTGATCGACCCGTTGGATGTGCGGCTGGAAACCGGCGATTCGCTGGTGATTACCGGGCGCTCGGGATCGGGCAAGACCACCCTGCTGCGCAGTCTGGCCGAATTGTGGCCGTTTGCCACCGGCACGCTGCACCGCCCCGGCGGGGAAAACGAGACCATGTTCCTGTCCCAGCTGCCCTACGTGCCGCTGGGCGATCTGCGTTCGGTGGTCTGCTACCCGCTGGCGACGCGGGAGGTCTCCGAGTCCCAGCTGCATGAAGTTCTGACCAAAGTTGCTCTGGCCCCGCTCATTTCGCGTCTCGACGAGGACCAGGACTGGGCCAAGGTGCTCTCACCGGGCGAGCAGCAGCGGGTCGCGTTCGCGCGGATCCTGCTCACCAAACCCAAGGCGGTGTTCCTCGATGAGGCCACCTCGGCGCTGGACCCCGGCCTGGAGTATGCGCTGTATTCCCTGGTGCGCACCGAGCTGCCGGACACCATCGTGATCAGCGTCAGCCACCGCCCCACGGTCGAGCAGCACCACGAGCGGCACCTGGAACTGCTCGGGGAAGCTCAGTGGCGGCTCGGTCCGGTCGACAAACAGTCCGTGGCTTCGGGCAGTTCCTAGGTGTGGCTCTGGACGGCTTTACTGGGCGTTGCCGCCGAGATTGCCGCGAGGGCTGTGGATTTGGCCAGATCACTACCGTAGCGGCAATCTCGCGAGGGGTGCCTACGCTTCCGCGGCCCGTCGGGCCGCGTGCGCTCCGCGGTGTCTGACGGCGCCTACGCTTCCGCGGCCCGACGGGCCGCGTGCGCTCCGGCGCGGCGCCCGAAGAAGGAGCCCTCACCCAGCTGCGTCCCGCTCGCGTACCCCTTGCCGTCCTGGGCGATGTTGGAGGCGCAGGCTCCGGTCGCGTACAGCCCGGGGATGACGCTGCCGTCCGCCCGCTGCACCTCTCCGTCGAGAGTGACCGTGAGGCCGCCCATCGTGAATCCGGAGTACATCGCCCGTCCCAACGACAGATCGAACACCGCCCAGGGGCTTTTGTCCTGCGGGGCAACGTATTCGGGCTGCTTGTGGAAGTCGGGGTCCTCGCCCTTGCTGGCGAATTCGTTGTAGCGCTGCAGGGTTTCCGCGAGGTTGCCCGCGGGGATGCCGAGCGCCGTCTCCATTTCGGCGATCGTCTCGTACCCGTCGAGAAACTTGATCAGCGGCATCTCCGGCATCTTCATGTGCGCCTCGTCGACGATCAGGTACGCGGTCTGCTCCGGCTGCTCCAGCACGAACGCCGACGTGCGCGAATGGTAGGAGTCCTCGGTGACGAAACGTTTGCCGTCCTTGTTGACGATGATGCCGGTCAGCAGGATCTCCGGCGGATAGGCCGCCGCGGTGATGAACAGCTCGTCCATGTTCCTGGTGGCGCCGCCGGCCGACTCGCCCAGCCGGATGCCCAGTCCGTCGTCGTACGGGTTGCCCAGGATGTACGGCGCCACCAATCCATGATGTTTGGTGCGCCGCGGCTGACCCAGCGCCGGCGTGTGCTCGGCGACCATATCGGGGTTCATCGCGAAACCGCCGGCCGCGATGACGACGGACTTGGCCCGCACCGCTCCGGTCTCGGAGAACCGCTTCCAACTGACGCCCACGACCGCTCCGTCGTTGTCGACGACGAGGTTGGTGACACCGGTCTCGTACTGCACCTGCACGTCGAGTTCGTCGGCGCGCTTGACCAGTAGGTCGATCACCATCGCCGCACCGCCCAGTTCGCCGGGCACCGGCACCGAGTGCCCACGCGGTGCCGGCTTGGCCTGCTCGCAGTACGGCCACACCTTTTCGTTGCCGGTGTAGCTGAGCCCTTCGGTGCCCGGCGGCACCACGACCTTGCCGGGGTAATAACTGCGCTCGAATTGAAAGCCAAGTGCCTCAAGCCAATTGAAGTGCTCGACGCTGCCGTCGCAGTAGGCGCGGATCTTGTCGAGTTCGGGCTCGCGGGACACCGCGACGAGGTACTTGTACATCTCCTCGGCAGAGTCGGCGTGGCCGGTCGCCTCCTGGACGGCGGTGCCGCCACCCAGATAGAAGTGACCGCCGGCCATCGCAGTGGTGCCACCCGCCGCGGCCGCGCGTTCCAGCACCAAAACCCGGGCGCCCGCGGCAGCCGCGCTGACCGCCGCACACCCACCGCCGATGCCGAAGCCGATCACGAGCACGTCCACGTCGTCCGACCAGGACTCGACCGTGTCTGCGTTGACCGTCGTGGGGATGTCGGTGCTCACCGCTGCTCCTGTTTTATGTAGTCGTAAAACGCTTTGATCTCGGGCGACAGGTACGCGATCTCCACAAACGGAACACCCGCCTGTGGCGCGCTGACGTAAGCGAAGTGGATGCCACCGGGCATCACGCCCTGCTGCACCACCTCGGCGTCATGCCGGGCCGCGTCGGCCAGTGCGGCGTCGAAGGCCTCGAGCGATTCCGCCTCCATGCAGATGTGGTGCAGACCCGGGCCGTGATCGCGCAAAAATTCACTATAGATATTCTCCCCGCGGACCGGCGCGATCAGCTCCAGCTGCATATCGCCGAGGTAGCTCAGTGAAATGCTCGCGACGAAATCGGCCGGCTCACCGCGCAGGCGGCAGGTGTCCGGTGCGAAGTGGACATCAGGTATCCGCACCCACTTGCGAGCTCCTAAAAGCCCGGTGAGAGCCGTTTCCGTGGCGTCGAGGTCCCGCGTCACCCAGGCGATCTGGATCGGCGACGCAACAAGAAAGTTCATCGTCTCGCAGACTAGCGCAGCGCGGGGTCAGCAGAAAGAACGGGGAAAAACTTTGCCGTCACCGTCCTCGCCCGGCCCGTAACGGCCCGCTGAACATGTTCTAGTTCGGCTGGCCGAACAGGCCGATCAACAGCCGCACCTGGGTGTCGAACACACTTCTGGGATCGGTCACGGTGTCGGCGCCGTATTGCTCGAATACCTCCATGCTGATCGCACCCAGCACGCCGGCCCACAACAGAAAGCATCTCGCCATCACCCGGTCGTCGCCGGGAAAGCCGAACTCCTGCCGGATGCGTTCGAAGTCCGACGACATCGGTTGCGGCGCGGCATCGCTGGTCAGCATGATGTCGCCGGTGGTGATTCCCGCCGCGATGGCGTCGAACAGGTCGGCCACCACGCGGGTGCCGACACCCACGGTGCGGTCCGGTGGCGCGTGGTACCCGGGTACCGGGCTGCCGTACAGCAGGGCCCAGCGGGCCGGGTGCGCGATCGCCCAAACGCGCACCGCGTGCGTAATGGCCAGCACGTCCTCACTCCAGGAGTCGCTCTCGGTGCTGTCGCGGGCTTGACGCACCGCCTCGGCCAGGTCGGAATAGGCGTCGATCAAAAGCAGAGTCAGTAGCTCGTCGCGGTTGGCGACGTAGCGGTAAACAGCTGAGGAGACCATGCCCAGCTCGCGGGCGATGGCGCGCAGCGAAAGCCCGGCCGCGCCGTGCTCAAGCAGGTGCCGACGCCCGGTCTCGACGATCTTCGACTCGATCTGCTCCCGCGACTCCTGGCGTTTGCCCACGGGGTCAAGTCTGGCAGGACCGAGATCACCGCTCTTGCTTTTTGGTCACGGTTGTGACACGGTAATCGACAATTGAGAGCAGTGCTCTCGTATCGATGTCCCGGGAGGTCAGCAATGTCAACGCAGTACCAAGACCCGACCAAAGCCGCCCGGTTCGCCAACACGGTCATTCGTTGGCTCGCGGAGTCAGGCATCAGCATCGCCGGCACCCGGGCGCTGCGGGTGCGGGGGCGCAAGACCGGCCAGTTGCGCGGCGTGGTGGTCAATCTGCTGGTCGCTGACGGCGCCGAGTATCTCGTCTCGCCGCGCGGCAATACGCAGTGGGCGCGCAATGTCAGGGCTGCCGGGGTCGTCGAGACCGGCCCACGCTGGCGGCGTCGACGCGCCACCGTCACGGAGGTTGCCGACGACGACAAACCCGAGATACTGCGCCGCTATCTGGCGCGGTGGTACTGGCAGGTCAAGGATTACGTCGGTGGTGTGACGCCGGAATCCGGCGATGACGAGTTGCGCGCCGCCGGAGCCCAGATACCGGTGTTCGCTCTGACGACTACGGATTGAAACCCGTGTCTTCGCGCACCTGCTGGCTGACCGCCTGCCAGGAGACCGCCGCGGGCAACGTGCCCCACACGCTGTTGAAGATCCCGACGATCTGGCCGGACCCGTCTCCGGCCAGGTAGATGGGTCCTCCCGAGTCACCTTGCTGGGTCTGGACGCCGTTGGTCATGGTGAACCAGCCGTTGTTGACGCTTTCCACCGTTCCGCACGTCTCGCCGGTGATGATGCCGAAATGGCAGACCGCTTGGCCCGGACTCACGGTGCCCGGCCCGGACCGTAACTGGCGTCCACCCGGCAGCGCGTTGCTCACCGTCACGTTGTCGGCCAGGGCGATCGCCTCGTAGTCGGCGATCATCTGGTCGGTGGCCACCGTCGAGCCCGTCGGCGTGTTGTCACGGAAGGTCGTCATGTGTCCGATGACGTTGTTCGCCTGGTCGGTGACATTGCCGCCACCCCGGCAGTGCCCGGCCGTGTAGGCCATGTGCATCCGCACATCGACGAATCCCAGCGTGCAGACCCGGTTCTCCTGGTGGATCTCCATCCCCGGATACACCACCGTGGGATCCGCGCTGGCCGTGGCCGGCGCTAGCGCCGACACTGGCGCGAGGAGCATCAGGGACGCGGTTATCGAACGCAACACCGTGCGGCGCACCATCGGACTCCGATCCATCTCCGGCCGACTCTGCGCCGACCTCCCCTATCGAGGTTACGGATTGATAACCCCGTAGTGGATTTCGCGTCTCGTGACCGATGCGTTACCGAGACGCCGCGAGCGGGGTGTTTTCCCCGGTCTGGCCGGCCGTGCGTGGCGCCCAACCGGGCGGCCCGAACACGTAGCCCAGCCGGTCGCGCAACCGGCTCGCCGAACGGACGTCGCGGGCGATGGCCACGTATTCGTGCGTCTGCAGCTTCCAGATGTTGAACGTGTCGACCTGCTTGGTCAGGCCGTAATGCGGCCGGAACAGCTCCTTCTGGAAGCTGCCGAACATGCGGTCGAAGATGATGAAGATGCCGCCGTAGTTCTTGTCCAGGTAGATCTGGTCCATCCCGTGGTGCACCCGGTGGTGCGACGGGGTGTTGAAGATGAACTCGAACCAGCGCGGCAGCTTGTCGATCCGCTCGGTGTGCACCCAGAACTGATAGATCAGGTTCAGCGACCAGCTGAAGAAGATCAGCCACGGCGGGAGCCCCAGCAGCGGCAGCGGCAGCCACATCAGGATTTCGCCGCTGTTGTTCCACTTTTGGCGCAGCGCGGTGGCGAAGTTGAAGTACTGGCTTGAGTGGTGCGCCTGATGGGTAGCCCACATGAGCCGGATGCGGTGGGCGACGCGGTGATAGGCGTAGTACAGCAGGTCTACGCCGACGATCGCGGCGACCCAGGTGTACCACTTGGTCGCAGGGAGGTGCCAGGGAGCGACGTAGACATAGATCGCGGCATACCCGACCAGCGCCAAGGTCTTCCAGGCGGCAGTCGTGGCTATCGACACCAGTCCCATCGAGATACTCGCCATGGAGTCGCGGGTGAGATAAGCACCCGATGACGGCCTGTCCTGCGACGGGTTTCTCGCAGCGGCGGCATCAAGCTTCTCCAGCTTGCGGGCCGCGGTCCACTCCAGGGTCAACAGCAAGAGGAAGAAGGGAATGGCGAACAACACCGGATCCCGCATCTCGGCGGGTAGTCCCGAAAAGAAGCCCGAAATAGCACTCACAGCTGACAGGCTACTGATAGCGCGGGCGGTCTGCGCCGGAATATGGCCCGGAATATCGCTAGGTAGGCACTGGTGAGGACCCTGGCGCGCCCGGTGCACAAACCGCACGTCACTCAACGCCTGCTGCGCGCGTCCGGCGTCCGGAACCGGATGTTCCCGCCGGCGAAGCTGGCAAGCTGGGCCGCCAACCCCCGTCCGCCCTACTGCGGCCTACCGTCCAAGCTGGTGCTCAAGAAGGTCGACGTGGTGCGCGAGGATCTCAACGGCCGGCCGGTCTACCAGGTCACCCCGCGTCATGTCGATTCCCGCGGCCACGCCGGTCACCTCATCTACCTGCACGGCGGCGCTTACGTGCTGGACCTGCTGCCGCATTTCCACTGGCCGGCCATCGCGCGGCTGGCCACCATGCTGAACCGCACGATCACGGTGCCGATCTACCCGATCGCGCCCGAGCACAACTACCGCCAGGTCTTTCCCTTCCTGCTACAGCTTTACCGCGGCATCCTGGAGACCCGCGACCCGGAGTCGGTGGCGTTCATCGGAGATTCAGCCGGCGGCGGGATGGCCTTCGCGTTGTGCCACGCGGTGCGCGACGCCGGTCTGCCGCAGCCCACCGACGCCGTGTTGCTCTCGCCCTGGATGCACCTCGGGCTGCCGGACCCCGACGTGCCCAAGGTCGCCAAGATCGACCCGTTCCTCAACCTCGACGACCTGCGCGCCGCGGGCATCCGCTACGCCGGCGGCGATCCGCTCGACACTCCCCTGCTCAGCCCCAGCGTCGGACCGCTGGACGGGCTCCCGCGATTGACGGTTTTCACCGGGACCCATGATGTACTCAACCCCGACGCCCGCGCCTTCCGCCGGCGAGCGAAGTCCGAGGGCCTGGACATCGGCTGGTACGAACTCGAAGGAGGCATGCACACGTGGATGCTCCTTCCCGGCCACAAGGCCAAGATGACCCTGGGCCAGATCCGCGACGTGCTGACGGGCCGGCCCGGGTCCTGATCGTCGGGTCCGGTTTTGCCGGGCTGTGGACCGCGCTGGGCGCTGCGCGGCGCCTCGACGAGCTCGGGGTTCCCGCGGGGAGCGTGGAGGTCACGGTGCTCAGCGCCCAACCGTTCCACGACATCCGGGTGCGCAACTACGAGGACGACCTGAGCAGCTGCCGCATCCCGCTCGCGGAGCTGCTCGACCCCGTCGGCGTCGCGCACGTCACCGCCGAGGTGACGCGTATCGACGTCGACGCCCGCACCGTCACGACGTCGGCCGGCGCAGCGTACGGCTACGACCGCCTGGTGCTCGCGGCCGGCAGCCGGGTCAACAAGCCCGACCTTCCGGGGCTGCGGCAATTCGGATTCGATGTCGACACCTACGACGGCGCCATGCGCTTGCGCCGCCACCTGGAAACGCTGTCCGGCGGCCCGGCCGCGGCCACCGTGGTGGTGGTCGGGGCCGGGCTGACCGGGATCGAAACCGCCTGCGAACTGCCGCACCGGCTGCGCGAACTGGGCATGACGCCGCGCGTGGTGCTGGTGGACCGTAATCCGCTGGTCGGCTCGGACATGGGCGCCTCGGCGCGGCCGGTGATCCAGAAAGCCTTGTCGGACAACGGAGTTGAGTGCCGCACCGATGTCGGTGTGACGGCCGTCGGACCCGCCGGCGTGTCGCTGACCTCGGGCGAGCAGCTCGACACCGCCACCGTGGTGTGGTGTGCCGGCATGCGGGCCAGTGCGCTGACCGAGCAATTGCCGGTGGCCCATGACCGGTTGGGGCGGGTAGCGGTCGACGACAACCTGCGGGTGATCGGGGTGCCGGCGATGTTCGCCGCCGGCGATGTGGCCGCGGCCCGGATGGACGACGAGCACCTGTCCGTCATGTCGTGTCAGCATGGCCGGCCGATGGGCCGGTACGCGGGTTACAACGTCATCAGCGACCTGTTCGGCGAGCCGTTGCTCGCACTCCGAATCCCTTGGTACGTAACGGTTCTCGACCTTGGTCCGGCGGGCGCGGTGTACACCGAGGGATGGGATCGGATGGTGGTGGCACAAGGCGATCAGGCCAAGACCACCAAGCGCACGATCAACACCAAGCGCATCTATCCGCCGCTGACCGCCAGTCGCGCAGACCTGCTCGCCGCCGCCGCGCCGGAGCTGCAGGCCCGACCCTGATCATTCGGGCTGGGCGCTGGGCAATATGGGGCTGGTCTGCTCGCCCGCATACCAGTGCACCGCATAGATGCCGGGCTGCAGCGACAACTCGGCCACCAGCCGTTCCAGCTTGGCTAGTTTAGCCGTGGAGTGACCGCCCAGCAGGACGTGCGCGGTCAGCGTAACGTTTTCCAGGGCCTGTTCGGGGGCCTGCTCGGGGGCTTGGCCGGTGTGGATACCGCGCAGGATGATGTCGTTGCTGCGGGTGTGCTGCACGATCTGAGCCCGCGCATACTTCGCTGACTTCGGCCGGCACACCACTTGGACCAGGTAGGGCTCCAGTCCCTCGTCGTCGTCGCCGGGATCGTCGTGGTCGATGAGCCGCCCCAGCGGGCGTCCCAGCAAATGGACGGCGACGACCGTGCCGGTGGCGATCAGGGCGAACACCAGGTGACCGGAGGCGGCCAGCACGCCGACGGCGGCCGAGCACCACAGCGTGGCCGCCGTATTGAGCCCACGGACGTTGGCGCCCTCCCGCAGGATGACGCCGCCGCCCAGGAACCCGATGCCGGACACCACATAGGACGCGACCCGGGTGGGGCTGCTGTCCTCGGTGGCGGCGGCGTAGAGCACGAACAGCGTGGCACCGGTTGCCACAAGTGCATTGGTGCGCAAACCCGCCATGCGGGCGCGCCACTGGCGCTCCAATCCGATCAGCGCGCCGCATCCCACGCCGACGGCCAGGCGGAGCGCGAAGTCGGCGATGCTCAGGGTGTGCACGGCGCTACTCCTCTCCTCGCGGACCGATACGGCAGCCAATCAGAAGCGGGTTAACACTCGGTGCCGGCCAGGCAAACCGGGCTCCCGCTAGAAGTAGCCGCCCTCAGATTGGCCCAGGTGCTCGGGACAGTAGGTGTTCGACGCGATCGCCGTGAACAGGGCGGCGCCGTCCAGGGTCAGCCCGGGATTCTGTTTGCGCACGTCGGTGAGTACCTGTAGGCCCGTTTCGCCGTTGCGCATCAAACCGCAGACCGCCTGAGCGGACGTGATGGCCCGACTCGCATCGGGAACGGTGATGCCCGCTTTGCTCAGTGCGGCAAGGAACGCGGCGTCGTCACCTGCGGGGTCGCCGTGGGCGGGAGCGGCCAGACCGACTATCGCGGCGGCGCCCGCAAGAACCGCGGACAGGAGTTTCATCCGCCACCCTGCCCGGGCTCGGGCGCCATGATCTTGGGCTTGTCGCTGTTGGAGACATGCACGGCGTGGATGCCCGGTTTCTTCGACAGCCGCTCGAGAAGCCCGTCCAGCCCGGCCTTATCGACGTTCCAATGTTGTACCGCGTCGGGTTCCTGCTGCAGCTTAGCGATGACCTGGTCCAGCTTCACCGGTTCCACCGGGCCCTCCCCGCCGTTGGCGCGGGCCCGGGCCCCGCTTCCGCTGTAGACCTGGGCGCCGACCGTGCCGGCGGCACCACCGGTCAAGCTGCCGAGCGCCGCCTGGTTGATGAGCTCGGCCGGCATCGCGGCGGCGGGCGCCGCGGCGATGCTGGTGGCCGGCAACGTGTTGGACACCATCCGGATGGCCGGGGTGGCCGACGCCCAGCTGGGCGGAACCGACAACTTCCCCACCACATTGGCCCCACCCACGCTTGCCGATGCCGCGCTGGTCGATGTCGCACTGCTCAGGCCGGCAGCCGTCGTCGGAGCCATGCCCAGCCCCGCTCCCAGCGCCGACTTCGGGATGTCCTCGAGCGGGGGTTTCCAGAACAGCTTGAACTCGGTCATGCCCAGGTTGGGCGCACTCATCGAGTCGTTCGCGACCGTGCTGAATCGGCCGATGTCAGCGAAGATTCCGAAGGTGTTCTCCCAGGTAGAGGCGGCCAACGGGGTGCCGGTCAGGGCGTTGAGCAGCTGGCCCATGGCCTGGATGTACGCGGTGCCGCCGCTGCCGAGAGCCTCGAAGACCTGCAGGACGATGTCGAATGGGAACACCGGGGCGGCCGTCGCGGCAGCGGTCGCCGCCCCGGTACCGGCGGCCAGCGCACTGGACTGTCCGACCGCCGCTTGCTGGCTGGTCAGGCCGGCCGCATTGGTGACCTGCGGTGGTTCGGTGTAGGGCGTCAGCCTGGCGGCGGCCGCTGAGGAAGTGGTGTAACCGAACATCGCCGCGGAGTCCTGCGCCCACATCTCCCCGTACTGCGCCTCGAGAGTGGCGATCGCGCCGGTGTTCTGCCCGAAGATGTTCGTCGCCACCAGCAAGGCCAACTGGCTGCGATTCATCGCGATCTGCATCGGCGGAACTACTGCCGCAAAAGCCGCCTCGTAGGCGCTCACTGCCGCCTTCGCCTGATCTGCGGCGGCCTTCGCCTGTGCCGCGGTCGCTGACATCCAGGCCACATACGGTGTTGCGGCCGCAGCCATCGCGGCAGCCGAGGGACCCGTCCACGATTCGTTGGCCAACCCGTCGACGACCAAGCCGTATGCGGATGCAGTGGCCTGCAATTCGGCTGCCAGGTTGTCCCATGCCGTGGCGGCCGCAATCATCGGACCGGCGCCCGGACCGGTATACATCAAACCGGAGGTTATCTCCGGTGGTCGCACCGCGAAGCTCATGAGCCGGGCCTTTCCGTTACGAACACCATCGTTCAGTCCGCCGGTATAACGATGATGGTCGCCGTGGCGGCGACGTCTTCGGCGGCCGTCGCGCCGCCCGAAACTCCGGCGGTGCCGTTGCTGACGGTGCGCACGGTGGCGCCGGCCAGCGCGCGTCCCGCCAGACTCGCCATCGCCATTTCGCCGAACACGCCACCCTCGGCCGCCGCGGGGGCCGCAGCGAGCGCCTCGGGGCTGGCGGCAGGCAGCACTGACGCCATGGTCCTCATCACGGGAGCGGCCGTCACCCAGCCCTGCGGTACCGACAGCGAGCCGACCAGAGTCGAGTGCCCCATCGACCCGGCCACGCCGGTCCCCGGCGCGACCGATGACACGTAACCTCCGCGTAGCGGCGACAGGCCGGCCAGCGGCTTTCCGCCGGTGCTCAGCAGCGAGGCGACCCCCGGCGCGTTCTGCGACAAGCCGAGGATCTGCAGGGCGAAGAGCCACCAACCCCCGAACAGGACGAACCCGACGATGGGGCTGTAAGCACCGGTGATGGCGGCGAAGAAGGGCCGGATCCCTACGACATAGGGATTGATCGCTTCGATGACCGAGCCGATCGGTGTCGCAGCCGCCGGTGCGGCCGCTGCCGGACCCACCGTCTGCAGCGCGTTGGGCACCGCGTTCATCAACTGCGACAGGCCAGCCTGGACTTCGGAGGCGCCGACTGCCTCGGTGACTGCCGCGGTCTGTCGTCCCACACCCGAGGGGTCGGTGGTCTCTGGGGGCTCGGCGAACGGAGTCAGCTCCGTCGCGGCGGCCGACGATGCCGCATACCCGTACATGGCGCCGGCGTCCTGGGCCCACATCTCCGCGTACAGCGCCTCGGTGGCGGCTATGGCGGCCGTGTTCTGCCCGAGCAGATTGGTGGCGATCAACGCGATCAGCAAATTTCGGTTGGCCTCGATGATCGGTGGAGGCACCGTCGCCGCAAACGCGGCCTCGTATGCGCCCGCGGCGAGTTTGGCCTGCGCTGCCGTTTGCTCCGCGCGGGTGCCTGTCTCGGTGAGCCAAGCCACGAACGGCGCAGCTGCGGTCGCCATCGACATGGCCGCTGGGCCGTGCCATGACCCGACGGTCACGCCCTGGATCGTCGAACCGTAGGACGACGCAGTGCTGTGCAACTCGGCTGCCAGCGCATCCCACGCCGCCGCGGCGGCCAGCATCGGCCCGGATCCCGCCCCCATGTACATGCGTCCCGAGTTGATTTCCGGTGGCAACGCCCCGAAGTCCATCTATTCCCTCCGGTCCCCATTGTGGGCGCCATGGTAATCGCCGAGGTGCCGTTGCGCGGGTAGGTCCGGCGGATCTCATATGAAGTCCACCAGATGCCCCAATGACACTCCGCGTAATTCCACGTATTTCCGGATTTGGGGATACCGGGTGTGCGAAGGTTCGCCGCCTTGATGAGAGGCGAAAAGGGATCCGTCAGCTCTTCGAGAGGTGTTGGGGGCAGTAGAACTTCGAGGAGATGACGGCGAATTCGGCGGCGGCGTCCAGATTGAACGCCGGGTTGTGGGTCTGCACGTCGTGGACGAGCTCCAGACCCGATTCGCCGTTGTTCAGGCAGGTGCATACCGCCTGAGCGGATCGAACGGCTTGCGACGGCGAGTTATAGCCGATGTCGGCGGTGTGCAGCGCCGCGAGAAACGCCGCGTCGTCTCCCCCGGGCGCATCCGATGGATCCGCGTACGCAGGGGCGGCGAAGCCGATCGCGGTGCATACGCCGATCAGCGCGAGAAGCAGTTTCACGTCGATACCTTTCCTGCGTTACCTTTCCTGCGTTCGAGATGCCCGATTTCGTCTTGGCGGTCAGCCCAATTGCGCATCCGGCGGCACGACCGCCTTGTCGCCTTTCGACAGGTGCACCGCATGAATGCCTGGTTTCTTGGCCAGTTGTTCCAACAGACTGTCGAGGCCTTCCTGATCGACCGTGTGGTGCTGAACGCTGTCCGGCCGTTCCGATATCTGGGCGACCATCCGCTTGAGCATTTCCGGTGATTTGAGGTCTTTGAGGTCCTTGACGGGAGTGAGGCGGCTGCGGGATCCCGTTCGTCCCGCCGGCACGGGCGCCCCGGCGCCGAGGGCGGCTCCGGTCATGCCCGCCAGCGACATCGAGCTGAGCAGTCCGCCCTGACCGAGTTCGGCGGCCGGGACGGCTTCGGGCCCGGCCGCCGACAGTGCGGCGGCAACGGTCCGGATGGACGGTGTGTTCGCGGCCCAGCTCGGGGGCACCGTCAAGGCGCCGACCAGGGTGCCCCTTCCGAAGTTGGCGGTGGGCGCTGAGGTGGCGCCCGTCAGCCACCCACGCCCCCAGTGCGGCGCCGCCAGACCGCCGCCGAGCGCGTCCTTCGGCAGCTCGCTCAGACCGGCCGCCGAGTGCGGACCGAATTTGAGGAACTGCGATACCGGGAAGTTGATGAGCAGGCCGATGTCGTTGAACTGGGTGGTGAAGCCCAGCGGCACCTTGAGGGCCGAATACAGCGTCGTGTAGGTCGATGCTCCGGCCGGCCCGAACATGCCGTTCAGCAGGCCGTTGATGGTGGCGGTGTAGTCGGTGCTCAGGTTGGCCAGCGTCTGCAGCAACCCCGACACCGGGTCGCCGGTCGCCAGGATCGATTGCGCGACAGTGCCACCGGATGTGCCTGCGGACTGTGCGGCCGCAGCGGCCTGGTTGACCAAACCGCCCGCGTTGACGATCTGCGGCGGCTCGGTGAATGGCGTCACCTTGCTCGCGGCCGCCGACGAACCGGCGTAGGTGTCCATGGCGAGGGCATCCTGCGCCCAGAACTCGCCGTACTGAGCCTCGGTCGCGGCGATCGCCGCGGTGTTCTGCCCGAACAGGTTGGTGGCCATCAGAGCCGCCAACTGGGCACGGTTGGCCGCGATCTCCTCCGGCGGGACATGCGCAGCGAACGCGGTCTCATAGGCGGCCGCCGCCGCGGTGGCCTGATTCGCCGTCTGCGCGGCTTGTGCCGAGGTGGCGCTTACCCAGGCCACATACGGTGTGGCCGCCGCGGCCATCGCGGCCGACGACGGACCGACCCACGGTCCGCTGGTCAGACCGGAGATCGCCGCCGTCAAAGACGCAGCGGTGGATTGCAATTCGGCGGCGACCCCGTTCCAGGCCGCCGCCGCGGCCAACATGGGTCCGGCGCCCGGGCCGCTGTACATCCGGCCGGAGTTGATCTCCGGCGGAAAGGCTGCATAAAACATGGCGGTCTACCCCCTGCTCCGAGGAAACGTCTGAATCGTCTGTGCCGGAATGTGATTCGTCGCTCTCACCGAGTCATTCCTCCAGCGCCGGGAGGACGAAGATCATCGCCGCGGCCGGGTCGGCTTCCGCGACCACACCACCCAGCGAGGCGGCCGCCGCGCCGCCGCCTCCCGAACTCGTCGTGGTGGCGGCCAGGGCCCGGCCCGCCAGGCTGGACAGCGCCATCTGACTGAAGACGCCGGACTCCCCCGTCAGGGAGGCCGCCGGAGCCGCCGCCAGATTGGCGGAGAGCGTCGCGGCAACCGTTCTGATGGCCGGGGCGGCGGTGGTCCACCCCTGCGGCACCGACAAGCTCCCCACCAGCGCCGCGCGTCCCATCGCACCTGACGCGCCGACCGAACCGGCACTGGTCAGGTGCGGCGGAATCGACTGGGCGATGGGGGCGAGCGCACCGGTGATGGGCTGCGGAGGCGCGAAGAAGGACGCCAGGCCCTGCCCGTTCTGGCCGTATGCGTACACCTGCCCGAAGGACAGGAATGGACCGCCGGGAATCGACGTCAGACCCTGCAGCGAGAACGGCCCGGTGAGCGTGCTCATGATGGTGTTCCAGTTCGCGAGGTTGCTCGAGAGCCACGGCGGCAGTGACGCGTTGGCCAGCTGCGGCACGGCCAGGCCCTGCAGCAGCGACGTCGAGCCCGTCGTCGGCGCGGCCCCGACCGTTGTCGCCAGGTTCTGCAGGGCCGTCGGCACCGAGGTGACCAAATGCGATAGCTGCGTCGCCACGTCCGAACCCGTTGCGGCGCCGGTGACCTGGGTGACCGCAGCCGACTGCAGGGCCGGCCCCGAGGCGTTGGTGGTCTGCGGCGGCTCGGTGAAAGGCGTCAATTGAGTTGCCGCCGAGGATGATCCGGCATACCCGTACATCGCGACGGCATCTTGAGCCCACATCTCCAGATACTGGGCCTCAGTCGCGGCGATGGCGGGCGTGTTCTGCCCGAAGATATTGGTAGCGATCAGCGACAGCAGCAGTGCGCGGTTCGCCGCGATCACCGGTGGCGGAACCGTTGCGGCGAAGGCGGTTTCGTAGGCTCCAACCGCGATCTTGGCTTGCGCGGCCGCCTGATCGGCCCGGGCGGCCGTGGCCGAGATCCATGACACGTAGGGGCCGACCGCGGCCGCCATCGCGATCGCCGTCGGGCCGTGCCAGGTTCCAGCGGTGAGGTTCTCGATCGCGGCCGCGTATGAGGCTGCGGTGGAATGTAATTCGGCGCCCAGTGCATCCCAGGCCGCGGCTGCGGCCAGCATCGGACCCGGGCCGGGCCCGGTGTACATGCGACCGGAGTTGATTTCGGGTGGCAATGCCCCGTAATCCATACGTATTACCTCTTCATCCCCTGGATGGCCGCCCGGGCCGAGCTGCAGCGGGCGATCATCTACTCCCTGACTAGAAATGCTTGGCAAGCGTGCAGTGATTCGCTATTGCAGGCCCCCCTGCCTGATTCGAACACCATCCTCAGTGGAAGTTATTTTCGTCGCGTTCCCGTAATGTAATGACAACGTAAACAAGAACTCTCGCCGATCTATTGGCCTGTGTGATCAAAAGCTACTAGCTATGGCCTAGAATCTAGGTATATACAGCTCACAGCCCAATGTGGATTACACAGCAAATTGTGATGAGTAAATCTATATGACAATTAAATGACGCACAGAAATGTGTCAATTGCCCATCGGTAATCGGGCGAAGTCGGCGTTCAGGAATTGCGGCCGATGTTATAGGTGCGGTGCGACTAGCTCGCGGTCAGATCGAGATTGTCAGCCAAACCGTTTTCGTCTGCGAACCGTGCCGTCGGCGGATCGTGACCTGACCCGCCTGGAATCGGCCGAGCACGCCCGGTCAGCACGGACCGCCCTGCGGGGGGCGATGTCGCCCGGTGACCGATCGGCCGTCATGAGTTGTTCTCCCAACGTTAGGAATTAACCTACGTAAGACGTTAGGGAACGGTAGCCGCGAACACCTGTATCGGAACTGGCCCTTTCCTGACGGTTTCCTGAAAGGCCCGTTCTTGCAGGTCGATACGGGTGCCGTCACCCGGCAGCAGGGGGCCGCGCGACCACGGTGGGGCGGAAACCGTACTGCGGTACGGCCCGTCCGTAGGGTTGTCCTGCGACGTTACCCAGTGGGACACCGGGCATTCCGGGTGCGCCCGCCGGCGGCGGCGCCACCATCGGGGTGCCGCCCAGCGCCGAATGCAGCGGACTGGTCAGCGGAGTGGCCGCCGTCCAGGCCGGCGGCACCGAGAGCCTCCCGGCAGTCCCCGCATTGCCCGCACCGGCCGACACGACGCCGGCCAGGCCGCTCGTGGATCCTACGGATTCCGAAACGGCGTTACCGGCCGCTGCCACGGCGCCGTCCGTCGCGGCACCGGCGCCGCCGCCGAGCATGTCCAGAAAGGGGCCGAACGTGCTGCCCGGCACCAGGAGTCCGGTGGACGCGATCGTGTTCCACACGTTGGCGTTGGGTCCCCAGTCGGACCAAAAGCCCTGTCCCGCAGGCCCGCTCGTTCCCGAGAGTCCCTGAAGCGCGCTCGGCACAGCCGAAATCAGTTGCGCGAGAACACTTTGCTGACCTGCCGCGCCGGAAGCCTGGGCGACCGACACCGCCTGTGCCGCCAGGCCGCTCGGGTTGGTGGCTTCCTGCGGTTCAGCGAACGGGCTCAACTCGGCAGCGGCAGCCGACGAGCCGGCATAGCCGTACATGGCCGCCGCGTCCTGCGCCCACATCTGGAAGTACTGAGCCTCGGTGGCCGCGATCGCAGGGGTGTTCTGCCCCAGGATGTTGGTGGCGACCAGCGCCGCCAATTGGGTCCGGTTGGCCGCGACCAGCGGCGGCGGCACCGTTGCCGCGAAGGCCGCCTCGAAGGCGGCCGCGGCGGCCGCGGCTTGCGCGGCGGTCTGCTCGGCCTGCGCCGCGGTTGCACTCAGCCAGGCGACCTGTGGCACGGCAGCGGCTGCCATTGATGCGGACGCGGGACCCAGCCACTCCGCACCGGTCAGTGTCGACAGCACCGCGTCGTAGGACAGCGCGGTGGCCCGCAACTCGGCGGCCAACCCGTGCCACGCCGAGGCTGCGGCCAGCATCGGACCGGAGCCCGGCCCGGTGTACATCCGCGCGGAGTTGATCTCGGGCGGCAACGCTGCAAAATCCAGTGCGGCAGTCATCGGACGCCTCCTTGGCTGACTGTTTTGTGGCAAGATGAAATCCGATTTCGGGCAGCATTGATCGCAATTCGCGCAGCGATATTCTGCGCAGGAGAATGACGCGCGACGGAAAACTCAGCGCGCGCGGGAAACTATCGGAAATTCCGACTCAAAGTGCGAACACGGTGCCCGGGTCGGATCGAAACGAAATGATCGTCGATCTCGGATAGGGACTGTCGTCGGGACTCACTCCGCTCTCACCTCCTCTGGGCCGGGGCACGCAGGGGTGCCGGGTGCACGCCACAGAGATGAGACCAGCGGCCAAAACCACTGGGCCAGCACCTCTCTCGACAGAGCTTTGGCACCACACGGCGTATCCGGCCGAAGCCGGAAGCCACTTGGGCTCAACCCTTAAGCCGGGAAGAGCTGTCCTGACCCTGGGCGTCTTTCGACGTTCGAGGTCAGTGGCCTGTGTCCGTGCAGACGCCTCACCTAGCGAGGTGCATGCAAAGTCATCGTGGCACTCGACAGGATAAGAGTCAACTCAACGACCGGAATTTGCCAATATTCGCCAAATTCGGGCGGACGAAAATTCTTATTCGCCACGGTGGCAATTAATGCGAGAACGCGTTGCGGGTTCAGCCCGCCGCCACCGGCCGCGGCATGATCGTCAGCTTGAACCCGTAGCGCGGACCGTTGCCCCAGTTGCGGGAGTAGGCGGCGGGCGCGGGCATGCCGGGCATGCCGGGCATGCCGGCCCCGGCTTCTGGTGCGGCGGTGACGGCCGCACCGGAGGCGGGTACCGCGCGGTTTGCGACCTCGACCGCCGTGGTCCAACTCGGCGGCACGGACAGCCGGCCGACGAAGGAAGCCTGATTGACTCCGGCGCCCACACCGCCGGACTGCGAGGCGGTCAGGCCCGCCGTGGCGGACGAGGCATCAGCGGCGGCAGGGGCGGCCTCGGCTGCCCCGTCGGCCACGGCCTCGACGTCGGCGAGCGCGTCGGTCGTGGCAGGGAAGATGATTGTGGGCGAGATGAATTGGGCCGCGACGATCCCGTTCACCAGATTTGAGTTGAGGAAGATTCCGTAGGGGTTACCGTCGTTGCCGTCCAGGAAGTTCAGGATGTCGGCGAGCAACCCGGTCTGCGGGATGTTGTCGAATGGCGAGGCGGCTGCCGGAGATGCCAGTTGCTGCAGGCTCCCGGGCACCGTGGACATCAGTTGCGGCAGCTCAGTCTGCGTGACGGCGGAACCCGACGCTTGGGAGACGGCTGCCGCCTGGGCCGCCGGGCCGCCCGGATTGGTGGTCTGGTCGGGTTCGCGGAACGGCGTCAGCGTCGCAGCCTCCGCGGCGTTGGCGGCATACACGTACATCGCCGTCGCATCCTGGGCCCACATCTCCGCATATTCGGCTTCGGTAGCCGCGATCGCGGGCGTGTTGATGCCCAGGAAGTTGGTGGCCACCAGCATCAACAGCTGTGCCCGGTTGGCGGCGACGACAGCCGGCGGCACCGTCATCGCGAATGCCGCTTCATATGCGGCCGCGGCCGCGGCCGCCTGACCGGCGGTCTGCTCTGCCTGCAGGCCGGTCGCGCTCATCCACGTCACGTACGGAACGACGGCGGCGGTCATCGCCGCGGACGCCGGCCCCAGCCAGCCGTCACTGACCAGAGCCGAAATCACCGACTCGTAAGCCGTTGCGGCCAAGCGCATTTCATCGGCGATTTCATTCCAGGCCGTCACAGCGGCAAGCAGCGGCGCTGAACCGGGCCCGGTATACATTCGCAGCGAGTTAATTTCAGGTGGGAGTGCTCCAAAATCCAATGCCAGCACCTCCTTTCGCCAACCGTGATCGTGTTGTCGGCATCGGCAGCCGCAACTGAGCGGAACCGATCACACGCGGCGGTCTCCCTCCTGTCATCCAGCGGCGGGCGGGCGCCCCATGATCGTCGGCCGGAACCCGTAGCGCGGAGGATTGCCGAAGTTGTTGCCGTACATGCCGGCAGCCGGCATACCGGGGAAGCCGGGCATGCCCGCGGCGGCCTGCGGCGCAACCGCGGTACTGGTCCACCCGCCACCGGGTGCGGCCGTGCCGGCGTGGTTGGCCACCGCGGTGGCTGCCGTCCAGGTCTGCGGAACGGATAACCGCCCGACCACCGCCGATTGGTTGATTCCGGCCGTCACCCCGCCCCCCGTGGTGAACGAGGCCTCGGCCACATCCATCAGTGGGGGGAGGTTGGTGGGGTTGGCCGGAGAATTCGCCGGTATCCAGGAAGCGTTTCCCTCACCGGACCCCATCGGGGGTATCGCCTGCTGCTGTGCCCCGAGGGCCACCGCGTTGATGTCCGCCAGCCCCGCGAAGGCCGCCGGGGCCACGATCGCGGGGCTGACGTAGCCGGCCGAGACGAACCCGTTGACCAGCGAGGAATTCAGGAAGATTCCGTACGGATTGCCGTCGTTGCCGTCCAGGAAATTCAGCAGGTCAGCGAGCAGTCCGGACCCCGGAAAGGCATCCAGTGCCGCCGCCGGCGCCGAAAGCCCTTGCAGGGCAGACGGAACCGAGGACATCAGTTGTGGGAGCTGCGATTGCACGGTGCCCACCGCGGTACCGGCCGCCTGCGTCACCGCGGTCGCCTGGCCGGCCTGCCCGGCCGGGTCGGTGACCTGTGGTGGCGCGCTGAACGGTGTCAGTGTCGACGCGGCCGCCGAACTGGTGGCATAGCCGTACATCGCCGCCGCATCCTGAGCCCACATTTCGCCGTAAGCGGCCTCGTTCGCCGCAATCGCCGAGGTGTTCTGGCCGATCAGATTGGTTGCCACCAGCAGTTGCAACTCGGCGCGGTTAGCGGCGACGACCGGCGGGGGCACCGTCATGGCGTATGCGGACTCGTATGCTCCGGCCGCGGCCGCCGCCTGGGTGGCGGCTTCCTCTGCCTTGACCCCGGTCAGGGTCATCCAGGTCAGATACGGGGTGATTGCGGCCAGCATGGCCTCCGAGGCGGGCCCCCGCCAACCGTCGTCGGTCAGAATCGAGACGACGGTGTCGTATGCGGCGGCCGTCGACTGCAGTTCGGTGGCTAACCGCTCCCAGGCCGATACCGCGGCCAGCATCGGTGCCGACCCGGGCCCGGAGTACATGCGCAGCGAGTTGACTTCCGGTGGGAATGCGCCAAAATCCATTGTCACCGCCTCCTCAGCCGATCACAGTAACGTGGGTAACAGCGGAATATGTTGCAGCGCAAGCGATTCTAAGATTAGACATCGGACTTCTCCTGTGGGATAGTCCGACCCGGCTACGGGACTTGGCCGCTGAGGTGGTGTCGGGGTGCTGCCGATAACACTGGCGCCGTGGGCGCCGCGTGTCCGGATTGTCGCGCCAGCCGATTCCGACGACGGGAAAGCGCCGTGACCGGATCGGGAAGAATGGTCATCGAATTCGCAGAGACGTTCCCGGTTGGTTCAGTGCGGCCCCACCTCCCGTCACCGTCGGGCACACGGGAGCGCCGCCGTGGCCAGGTACGCCTACCCCTCTCGCCTAGCTCGAGTTGCACACAGCGTATCCGGCCGAAGCCTCACCGGCAGGGCATTAACCACAACGTATTCGGCGCGCCGCGGACGTTTCCGGGGCGCGCCGCAGCTGACGGGGTCCTACTTGTTCTTGCGCTCCTCGGCGACCGCGGCGCTGAGTCCCTCGGCGAGGTCGTCGCGGGTGAGCTCACGGAAACGGCGCAACTGGGCTTCGCTGAACTCGGTGAAGTCACTGTTGAGCACCGCGTCCAGGTCCTCGTCATCAAGCCGGAAGCTGCGGTGGTCGCGCGCCTTCTCCACCACATTGCGGACGAAGCCGGCGTTGCCGAGCATGTCGATGCCGCGAATCAGGTCGCCGTCCTCGGAGTACGTCTCGTCGTTGTAGAACTTGGTGTAGGACGGCAGCAACACCGAGGCCTCTTCCTCGGTGATGACGTCCTCGTTCTCCCGGCCCATCAGCACGGTCAGCGCGACGAGTTCCTCGGGCGTGTAGCTGAAGAACTCGATGACGGTCGAAAAGCGCCGTCGCAGACCCTGATTGACCTCGAGCATCTTTTCCATGGCTTTGGCGTATCCGGCGCCGAACACCACCAGCTCGTCGCGATGGTTCTCCATGTACAGCAGCAGGGTGTTGATGATGGCGTTGCCGTACGGGTCGCCCTGCTGGTAGCCCTTCTCGTGCAGGGTGTGCATCTCGTCGAAGAACACCGCGCCGCCCAGCGCGCCCTCGAGCATCTCCTCGGCGTTCTTCTCGGCGTCGGCCATGTAGCGGCCCAGCAGCTTCGTGCGGCTGGTCTCCACGACCAGCGGTTTGCGCAGCACCGTGAGGCCGCACAACTGCTTGGCGAACGCCCGGGCGACCGATGTCTTGCCGGTGCCGGGCGGCCCGAGCAACAGGGTGTGCCGGGACGTCAACGGAACCGGGAGTCCCATCTTCGCCCGCGCCAGATTCACCTTGGTGGTCGACTTGATCAGCTTGATTTCGCGCTTGGCCTGCTCCATGCCCAGCATCGCGTTGAGCTCGGCATCGCCCTCGGCCAGATACTTCGCCGCTTCCACGGCATGGCGGGCGGCTTCGGTCTGGGCGCGCGATGGTGCGCTCTCCGGATCCCAGGGATCGGTGCGCGCCTCGATCGTCTCCGGGTCGGTCAGGACCAGGCGGAAGTTCGGGTTGTCCAGCGCTTCGCGGGCCGGGGTGAATTTCGCGTCGCGCGAATACACGCGGCGCAGCAGTTCGACGGCTTCCTCTTCGCGGCCCACGTGCCGCAGGCACATGCCCTGGGTGTACAGGGCGATGTTGGCCGCACCCGGCACCCGGTCGCCCTCAATGGCGTCCTGTCCGCGCCGGAAGGCCTCCTCGAAGACTCCGAGCGAAGCCAGCGCGGTGGTGGCCATGGCCGCCCCCGCCGCCTTCAGCTCGGGGTGCCGCCAGGGTGTGGCCTCCGGGAACTGCGTCAGCACGTCCGGCCAGCGCTTGGTGCGGAAGTAGAGCACGCCCCGCACATACGTCACCAGTTCCGTGTCGAACGGGTGCCGGGGCTCGGTCGAGTCGAGCAGCTCGGCGGCTTCCTTGTAGCGCTTGTTCTCGGCCAGCACCGCGGCGTAGGCGCAGGCCAGCGAATCCACACTGGTGACGGCCAGACGCAGGAACAGCCCGTCGGACACCTCGGGACGGAACTGCAGGTCAGTGACGCCGAGCCGGCGGGTCTCCCACCCGAAGGTCCTTACCGCCGCCCAGGCTCCGGCCAGCACCTCGAGGCTCTGGTCACCGGCCAGGATGCGCGCCAGCCACGCGTCGCACATACCTGGGTCGAGCTTGGTGGCGGTGGTGAACATCTGCGCCGCGACCTGCGGGTTATGGCTCGGCTGCAGTCCGTTGACCGAGATGCCCGAAGCCAGGAGTCCGGCGACCATAGCGTTTCTGGCATCTTCGGCGGCTGACTGCGCGCGGGTCATGGTGCTGATGAGCTTGTTGCGTGCTCCGGCTCGTGACTCACTGGCAACTCCAGCTCGTCGTGGTCGCGCAGGTCGCGGCCCGGTATGACCAGGGGGGGACGGGAAGACGGCGCAGGCAGGCTGGCCCGCACCGCCGCCAGCTGGCGTCCGGTGAGGCGGTTGAGCCCCGCGGTGAGATCCCGGGGCAGCCGGGACTCACTGTGGTAGCGCACGAACGCCGACAGTTGCGGCCGTCTGGCGCGAGTCGTCAGTCGCATGGTGAGAACTGTAGCGCCCACCTCCGGGGCGTCCGAAAGCCAGAGGCTTTCCAGCGTTTCGGAGTCGATATCGGCAGGCGTCACCCAGAAACTGGTGACGAAGCCGTTGAAGTGCTTGAGGTGCCGCCAACCAGGCCGGCTCCAGGTCGGCTCCAGGTCGGCCAGCACGGCGGAGTCGACCTCCGCCAGCTCATCGGCCGTCAGCGGGCGGGCCGTACACGTCAGCCCATCCAGATCCTGAACCAGCCGCTCGGTGGCTGCGACCAGCGTCGCGGCCAGCGAGTCACGGCACACCACGGCTGCGACGTTGCGTTGCGGGTTCATCCGCAACACCAGCCAGGTGCGGCGCCGGTCCGCGGCCGGCCGATCGCCGGCGCCTTCGTTCGCCTCCCAGCCTTCAGGCTGCCACTCCTCGAGCGAGGCCGAGGCCCGGGCGACTGCCGCGCCACCGCGCACCTGAACCGACACGATGTCAATGCCGTCCAGGTGAATATCGAACTGGCGCAACCCATCTGCGACGGCAGCCACCGGCAGGAACGGGGCCGCTCCCCCGGCGACGGCGCGGTGCCGGTGGCGGCCGGACGGGTCGCCGTCGCCGCCGTCCACCTCGACCACGGCAACCAGTTGCCCGCGGTACTCGCGGACGCCTACCGTGTCACGGCCGAAGCGACGCTTGAAGTCGGTGGCCGGCGTGCACCCGGCGCCCAGGGCGGTGCCGGGATCGGCGGACCAGTCCCACAGCCAGGCGGCCACACCGGAGGCCACCGTGATGCCGTGATAACTGACGATCGACAGCAGCGTCACCAGGACCGCCAGGCCGACGCCGACCCACCACGCCACCCGGTTCTCGCCCTGCCACGAATCCGGGGCGTGGCTGGCGAGTACCAGGATGAGCAAGTCGACCAGGAAGACCGAGGTCAGACGCGGCCAGGACAACGACAAACCTAACTTGCGCTGCGCCTTCATCGTTGTTTCCGCGATCGTCGCATCAAAGAAGCTGTACCGAACACTGCTCCGCCTATCAGTAATGCCGCAGCCAGGCCCCCGGTGGCCACCCACACCGGCGCCATGTTGCGCGGGGCGGGCGGCTTCGGCAGCGACAGCGGCGCCGAGAGTTGTTTAGGTGCCTGCGACGGTCCTTGCGGGACGTCCCATGTCAATGCCGCGACCGGGTCGACCACACCGTAACCGACCTGATTGTCGACGCCCCGGGCGGGCGGCCTGGCCGTGTGGATCAGCCGCTGCATCACCTGATACGACGACAGTTCAGGGAAC
Organism: Mycobacterium paragordonae; assembly: GCF_003614435.1. Classification (NCBI taxonomy): domain Bacteria; kingdom Bacillati; phylum Actinomycetota; class Actinomycetes; order Mycobacteriales; family Mycobacteriaceae; genus Mycobacterium; species Mycobacterium paragordonae. Next base: position 3,402,630 of record NZ_CP025546.1, on the reverse strand, counting down.
TTGGCCCGCACGAGTGCGGCCACCCCGGACACGATCGCGGTCGCGAAGCTGGTGCCCGCGGGAACCAGCAACGTGTTGTCCGGACCGTCGATCGCGTTGATCAATCCGTCGTCGCGGGGCGAGAGCCCCATGACGTCGGTCCCGGGTGCCGAGATCGACACCCACGGCCCGGCGATGCTCATCTGCGACAGCGGTTGACCGCTGGTGTCGACGGCGCCGACGGTGAGCACGTAGTCGCTGAACCACGAGGGGGTCACCACCGTGGTCACGGCGTTCCAGGCGCGGGGGTCGTTGGGCGACAGCGGGTCGAAGATGGTGTTCTGCTTGCAGTCCTTCTTGCTGCTGTCGCCGGCCGCCGCCACGATCAGTGCGTTCTTGTCGACCGCGGCGTAATGCACCGCGGCACCCAGCGTGCGCTGGTCCACCACGTTGCGGGCACTCATGCAGGTCACATCGGAGATGTTGATCACCGAAGCTCCCATGTTGGCGGCGTGCACGATCGCGCGCGCCATGGTCTCGACGCTGTCGATCTTGGCCACCGTCTGCGGGTCCTCGTCTCCGGTATAGGCGTCCTTGAGGCCGAAAGCCTGGCTGGACTGCCGGATCGAGATCAACTCCACCTCCGGTGCGATCCCACTGAACGCGTCCGGGGGTGCCGCATTGGGACTCGGCGGCGGTGGCGGGGGCGGGGTGGACGAGGAAGACGAGGTAGACGGCGCCGGGCTGGTGGTCGTCGACGGAGCCAGCGGGTGCGGATTGCGCGGATGGTCCACGGGAAGCACCTTCCCGCCGCCCGCATAACCGGGGATTGTCACCGTGCCGCCCCCGCGGTTGCCCGAGGGAGCCTGCCCCGGACCGGGAGCCGGGCCGGGCCCGGCCCCTTCCGACGGCGATGGCGGTGGTGCCGGAATCATCGTGATGGTCGGGCCGGGCACCGGTGACAGCGTCACGGTCTGCGGTGGCGGCGGCTTCTCGGTGGTCGGAATGGTCACCGGCCGGCGCGGCGACGCCGGCGGAGGCGCGGCCCCGTTGGCGGGCGCCCCACCGATCATCGAGGCCACCAAGGTGCCGTGGGCGTCACAGTCAGACAGCCCGTCTCCGCCCGCCATGACGTAGTCGCCACCCGGAATCAGGCGCGGCAACCTCGGGTGCGGAGTGACCCCGGTGTCGATGACGGCGACCTTGATCCCCTCGCCGCGGCCGAACTGCCACGCCTCATTGAGATTCAACATCTCCATGTACTTCGGCGGCACCTTGAAGTCGGTGCCGGGCATTACCCCGACCTCCGTGCAGTAGGAGTTCTGCTTCATGGGTGCGACCGGCCCGGGCGGGCTGTCAGGAGGAAGCGCCCCCGGATCGATCGTCGGAGGCGCAATCGCATATGCAGGAGGCATCCCGGCGAGCGCGCCGGAGGTCAGCAGCATCGCGGCGACGGTCGCGCTGAACGCGCGACCGCGCCGCGAGCGGCTGCTACCGGTATCGGATCGCTGCATAGACATTCATCAACCACAATGCCAGCGGGAAGATCGGCATGAGGCAGAGGTACTCGAGCCATTCCACGAACTTGCGGAACAGCGGGCTGTAGATGGTGTTCGGTACGACGGCGGCAGCCGTCAGACCGGCGGCCGGCAGCGCCACCAGGATTGCCGCGGAAATCGACACCGACAGCGGCGAGGCGAGCACGAGCGCGTAGCGCACCAGCACCGCCGCGATGATCAGCACGCCGGTAGTGGCCAGGGTGATGGCCTGCCAGCGGTCCACGTAGGAGCGGCCGCGCAGCAGCAGGAACCCGGCGCTGAAGCTGGCCAGCAGCAGCGGCAGCCACCGCTCGTGGGTGTGCGGGTTGGACAACGCGGTCAGGCACACGACCATCAGGACACCGAGGCCCACCAGCAGGCCACTGAGGAACGACCGTGCCCGCTCGGCCTGCAGCAGCACGTCGCGAACCGAGGCCGGTCCCTCCAGGGTCGGCGGGCCGCCCTCGGAGCGCACCACGGTGGTCGGCAGGTCGGGCCGGGCCTCGAACACCCAGCGGCTGGTCGCGGAGGGGAACACCGGCAGCCGGATCCCCGCCAGGCGCCGGGACAGCGCCGGAGCGGCGTGGTAGAGGATCACGCAGGCCAGCACCAGGCAGGACAGCATGGTCACAGCACTGGTGGCCGCCACCATCCTGGCCAGGCTGGCGATGGTCACCAGCGAGGCCACCGTCACGATCGCGGTGTAGATGGACAGCCGGCGCCCGGTGAACCGCAGCGCCAGCGCCGCCGCCACCGTCAGGACACCGAAGCCGAGCACGGCCTGCGGAGACCCGACCGGCCCGGGCGGCGCCGCAGCGGCCGCAACCGTCACCGGAACCAGGCCGCTCATCAGCATGATGTCGGCGGCCCGGCGGTCCGCGTCCGTCTTGGCGCGCATCAGGAGCATCACCGAAACGGTCAGCACCAGGGCGGCGACGATCGCGGTGAAGATGGTGGTCAGCCAGGTGTTGTGGTGCCAGCGCCACCAGCCGAGCACTCCGGAGGCCAGAATCACGCCGGACGCCACCATGGTGGCACCGACCTGAACGGCGACGACCGGGTCGATCGCCGCGAACCGCTTGCTGAGGTTGGCCGAGACGGCGGTCGAAATGTGCTCGATGACCTGTGACCGGTGCTCGGTGTCGTTGACGAACCGGATCCACAGCCGGTCGCCGTCGTAGACATCCTGCTCGGTCAGCGACTGGGTGGCGCGCAGCGGCGTGCCGTCAACCAGGCACAGCGCCCACCGGCCGCGGCCGGTGGCCTCCAGCGGGGTCTCCCCCAGCTCCCGGAGCCGGCTGTTGATCACCTTCAACAGTGGGTCGGTCATCACCGAAACCGGGGCGTTGGCGTCCAACAGAACGCCGATCTGCACCCCCTCGCCGGCCATGATTCCGACGACCACAGCCCGGGGCGACGAAACGCCCTCAATGTCAGTCTGTGGCGCATCAGCTACTGCGGTCATCGTCCTGCACCCCCTGCCTCAGCGAATGAATTGGTTGTCGACGGCGTGCGGGGCTGTGCCGGTGCAGTGGCCGGGGCGGCTGCGACTCTGCAGCCCCCGTAGCGCTGCGGCTGGACTGACTCCGACTTCATTTGCCTCGCCTCGCGGTTATCGGTTGTGGTTGACGTATTGCGTTTCTGTTGTGCAGCCCGTTCCAGAGCAGTATGCCGTGTTGGCATCTCGCTCGCATTTTATGTTCAAAAATGGTGTTGCACTGCGCGTTTGGTAACGGCGCTGTTAAACCCTGCTGTGTGATTTCCACTCGCCGTACGGCAAAGTGTCCAAAACTGTCTTCACGCCAACTTGGACCAACTGCGGGGTGGCCGGGCAAATAGCTAGCCACGCCTCGCCGGAACCCGCCGTGCGGGCCTGTTGGTAGAGCGCGATACGGCCGCCGGACCCGTCCTTCAGGGACAGGACGGAGGCGCTCGGGCCCTTGGCGTCGTCCCGGTACTGGCGCGCGTACACCGCAACCTCGGCAGCGGGGTCGGACAATGCCTGACCCAGCGCGGCCACCGTGGAGGCGCTGATGCCCATGCGTCGCAGATCGCCGCCCGAAAAGACGTTGAAGCCGGACTCCTGCCACGACTTGGTGGCCTCCAGCATTTCTTCCAGGGGCACGTTGACGGCGTTGATCGCCGCCGGGTCGGCGTGATGGATCGACTCGAGACCGTCGATCACCAGCGCAGCGATCGAGGCACTGTCCGAGACGACGACGTCGTCCACGGTGATGTCGTTGCCCACCCGCACCGCGGAAACCCAGTGGTTGGCACGGCGGGCCAACACCACCCGGAACTCGTTCTCGGGGATATCCCGCGAGCCGGGGGGCTGGTTCTCGTCGTCGACCACGCCGTAGAGCAGCTTGCCGCGCGACAACAGCGCGACGACCTCGATGTCCGGCGCGGCAAGCACCTTCATCCGGGCGGCCACCTGCTCGTTGACCGTGTCGCCGACGACGATGCCCTGCTCGCGCATGACCGCCATACCCGGGTGCTCGTTGAGCCAGTCATTGTTGTCGGTGGATACGTAAGGCCGGCACCTCAACTCCGGCGCGACATGCCGGATATCCAGCAACGCCTGAAGCATCCAGAAGCCGTCAACGTTGACGGTGATGTCGGTGCGGGTGCTCTGTTGATCCATCCCTACCTCAATGATCTTTTCTTATTCGGACTTCCAGTTAACTGCAGGACACGGCAGCACACCAGTGATTGGTGTGCTGCCGCGCCTGGAGTTCGGTTTTAGGCCCAGCTGGAGCCGACGGCGCTGTCGGTCTGCGCCATGTTGTTGCCGGCTGACTGAACCTTCTGGCCGTGGGCGTTGGCCTGCTCGTAGATCACCTGGAAGTTGCGGCCCAACTGGGCGATGAACTCCTGGCAAGCCACCGAACCGGCGCCGCCCCAGAAGTCACCGGCAGCCAGCACATCGCGAACGATGGACTGGTGCTCGGCCTCCAAGTTGGCGGCCTGTGCGCGGATGAGCGCACCGTGGGCGTCGACGTCGCCGAACTGGTAATTGATCGTCATTTTCCGAAGTCCTTTCCTGGGTCCCGTACTTAGCTGCCGAGGATCTGCTGGGAGGCCTGCTCTTGCTGCTCGTAGTTGTTCGCGTCGCGGATCAGTCCGTCACGAACGCCGTGCAGCATGTTGACGATGTTGCGGAAGGCCGTGTTCATCTGGCCCATGGTGTCCAGCGAGGTGGCCGAGGCCAGACCGCTCCAGCCCGCACCCGAGATGTTCTGCGAGGACGCCCACATGCGACGGGCCTCGTCCTCGACGGTCTGGGCGTGGGTCTCGAACCGGCCCGCCATGTCGCGCATCGCGTGCGGGTCGGTCATGAAACGTGCAGTCACCTGATTTCTCCTTTAACTCGTTACTGCTGATCGGTTAGTTAAGGCACGATGGCCGATCGGCTACACGCGGACGTATCCGCCGACCGGTAGTACTGCGAATCTCCCCTTTCGGTCAGCCGGCGGCCACCGGGTGCTCCACGGTCGGAAAGGTGTCGAACCCGGACGCCGATGTCCAGGTTGACGGCGAATGCAGGTGATCAGTGAGTGATGGCCCCGACCGGCCGTCAAACTCCGAAATCACCGCCTGGTGGGACGACGCAGTGGAACTCACGTTCGCGGCTGTCCGTCCCCAAATCTCAAAGTGCCGAGCCGGTCACTGGGCGGCTGCGGCGTTGGCGGCCTCGGTGGCCGCGTAGGAACCAGAGCTGGTCGACAAGGTGTTGACGAACATCTCGTGGATGGCCGCGGCCTGAGCGCTGACGGCCTGGTACATCTGGGCGTGCGCGGCGAACTGAGCCGCAGTCAGTGCTGAGACCTCATCGGCTGCGGCAGGAACCACCCCCGTGGTCGGTGCCGCGGCGGCAGCGTTCTGAGCGCTCATCGTGGTGCCGATACCCTGCAGGTTTCCGGCCGCAGCGGCCAGCGCCTCCGGCTGTGTAGTCACGAACGACATGCTGTTTCCTCCCTAAATTCATCCCAGCAACCGCTCCCTGGACGAGAGTAGATGACTGCATGGTGCCAGGTCGCCTTCGACGCCGCCTGGTCGACATTTGTTCACTAGACGGCAATACGAGTTGACCCCTCGTAACGACACAGTAACAGCGCCTGACCTGCTCCGGAGGTCACTCGCGGCAGTTCACGGGAACCTCTTGGCCCGCTGCCGGGTCCTGCGCCGCGAGCTGCGTCTATGACCGCCGGTGCCCCGGCCTCAGGCGGCGGGCAATTCGGCTTTGTGGCGGGGGCAGTAGGCGTCGATCGCCGCACCGACGAAGAAGCCGGAGTGGTAGGCGGGCATGCTGCTGCTGTTCAGCACGTCGTTCGCAACATCGCTGGGTGACATGCCGTTGTCGAGTTTGACGCAGACGAAATGCCCGGCCTCGATCGCGTGCGCATTGGAAACGTGGTCGATGATGCCTTCGGACTTCAGTTCGGCGATGAACTTGTCGTCAGTCGTATCGGCGTGTGCGGTCGCAACCGCCAGCGGGCCGAGCAAAGCGAGCAGCACTGCCGGCACGATACGACGCGAATACATTCGGCGGCTCCCACCACTTCGGCTTTATCTGTGCCTCAATTTTCGCGAGTCGCGGACCCGTGTTCCAGTTGAGCGGTAGTTGTACTTTTTTTGTTTACCCGCCGGCTACTTCGGCGCCGCGGCGGGCGGTGGTCGCCGGGATGCGCCGCTGGTAGTCATCCGTTCACATGCGAGTTGCGGCGCCGCCACTCGCCATTAATTTCCGGCCGACGCAATTCCAGTAGGGTTTTTTCCTGCGCTCCGGCAGAAACGCAGTTTATGGAGTTACTTTGTCGAATATGAGGAACTAATTGCTCAACAATCGATTCCGCCCTTTCTGGATCGTGTTTGCTGTCGCCGTTCTGCTGACCTCTGGATGTGGGGGTCAGGATCGGCCGGGCGCAAAGGGACCCGATGGTGGTTCCCCGGTGAGATGTGGTGGGAAAAAGACCCTGACGGCCAGCGGGTCAACGGCGCAGGCCAACGCGATGACCCGGTTCGTCAAAGCGTTCGAGCAGGCCTGTCCCGGGCAGACCACGCATTACACCGCCGACGGGTCCGGAGCGGGAATTCGTGCCTTCCTGGACAACCAAACCGACTTCGGTGGCTCGGACTCGCCGTTGAGCCCGGATGAATATGCCGACGCCCAACGCCGTTGTGCTGCGCCGGCGTGGAACCTGCCGGTGGTGTTCGGGCCGGTCGCGATCACGTATCGCGTGAACGGGGTGCCGGTGCTGACCCTGGATGGACCGACCGCGGCCAAGATCTTCAACGGATCCATCGTTACCTGGAACGATCCCGCGATCGTGGCGCTGAATCCCGCCGCCACGTTGCCCGCCGAGCCGATTCATGTGGTGTTCCGCAGTGACGAGTCAGGTACGTCGGACAACTTCCAGCGGTACCTCGACACGGCCGGCGGCAAGGCCTGGGGCAAGGGCGCCGGCAAAGAGTTCAGAGGCGGAGTCGGAGAAGGGGCCGTGGGCAACGAGGGCACCGCGACGGCTGTCCAGCGCACCGAAGGGGCGATCAGCTACAACGAATGGTCGTTCGCGCAGGAGCAGCGGCTGGACATGGCCAGAATCGTCACGTCCGCCGGTCCGGAACCGGTCGCCATCAGCGCCGAATCGGTGGCGAAGACGATCGCCTCGGCCGGCATCGTCAACAAGAGCAACGACCTCGTTCTGGACACGATCTCGTTCTATCGGCCCACCCAGCCCGGTTCGTATCCGATCGTGCTGGCAACCTACGAGGTGGTCTGTTCGAAGTACCCCGATGCCCAAGTGGGCGAGGGGGTCCGGGCATTCCTGCAGAGCACCATCGGACCGGGTCAGCAAGGGTTGGCGGACAACGGTTACATCCCCATCCCGGACGCGTTCAGGTCGCGACTGTCGCCCGCGGTGAACGCCATCTCCTGAGGAACGAACGCGCTTCAGCCCACCGGCAGTTGGCGCGGCATCACGGTGGGTTTGAACCCGTACCTCGGGGCCGCGCCCGCCCCCCGGGCATTGCCGCCGCCACCAACAGGCATGCCGCTCAACACATTTCCGCCTCCGGACCCGGCGGACTCGGCGGCGGTGATCGGTTCACTGATCATCTGTACGGCCGGGCGAACGGTCGGTGCCGCCGACGCGCCCGGCCACGACGACGGAACGGCCAGGTGCCCGATGTGAGCGCCGTTGCCCAGGCCCGCCGCCACCTGCCCGCCGGCGCCGAGACCGGCGGTGAGTGGGGGCACCGGCACAGCAGCCGCCGCGGACGGAGCCGCCCCGCCCAGCAGACCCGCCGACTTGGCCATCTGAACACCGAAGTTGCCCATCCCGACGCTGAAGTACGGAAGCCCTTCGGTGTTGTAGAAGAAGCTCGCGTAGTTCGAGTAGCCCTGCATGAACGTGCCCAGGTTGTTGGGCAGCGTCGTCTGTCCGGTCAGCAGGAACCAGATTTCGGTGAGGATCGGGAACTGGGTTGCCGTCTCGGTCAACAGTTGCTGCGTTCCCGCCGGGGTGGCCAGCAGGCCCAACTGGCCGGTGACCTGATTGAAGAAGCTCTGCAGCGACTCCTGGACGGAAGCCGCAGGGGCGGCTTGCGCGGCGGCTACCGCCGCGGCCTGCGTACTGGTACCCGCGCTGATCTGCGGAGCGGAAGTGAAGGATTCCAGCTTCGACGCGAGCGCCGACGACGACGCGTATCCGTACATGGTCAAAGCGTTCTGCGCCCACATCTCCGCATATTGGGCCTCCAGCTGGGCGATCAGGCCGTTGTTCAAGCCAAATATGTTGGTCTGCAACGCTTCTGCCAATTCGGCACGGTTGGCCGCCACCAGCGGTGGTGGCACGATCGAGGCGAAAGCCGTCTCGAAGGCGGCCGCGGCCGACTGCGACGCGACGGCGGCACGTTCGGCCTGTCCGGCGGTAACGGTCAGCCAGTCCACATACGGCTCCGCGGCCTGCGCCATCGTTGCCGAGGCCGGACCCAGCCACTCCTCGCTGACCAGCCCACCGAGTACGGCTTCGTAGCCCTGCGCCGTCGACGTGAGTTCGGCGGCCAGGGCGTTCCAAGCCGACGCCGCGGACGCGAAGGAGGTCGCTCCCGGACCGGAATACATCATCGCCGAGGTCACCTCGGGCGGCAGCGCGCCAAAATCGGTTGCCATGTTGCGACTCCTCAATCACTCTGCGAATCAGGAAGATTCATCCGGCTGACGGTGGTCGGGTGAGAACGGTGTACCGCAGTCCGTAGCGGACGCCCAGGTTGCCCGTGCGCTGGCCGCCGCGTGCTCCGGACGGGAATCCGCGCAGCGCGGCGTTCACGCCGTTGACGTGGCCGGGCTCGCCCGTTGACGACGCGAAGTGGGCGCCCGTCATGTTCGGCGCGGTGTGTTCGGCGGCGGGCGCACCGGCCCAGCTCGCCGGAACCGAGAGCCCGCCGACCTTGGTGGACGAGGCGATGCTGGCCGACAGGCCCGCTCCGCTGTGGTAATTCCAGCCGCCGGCGCCGAGGGCGGCAAACTGCGGCGTCGGATACCAGGCGCCACCCGAACCTGCCGTCGTACCGAGGCCCGGCTGCAGCTGTTGAGCGATGGACCAGCCGAAGTTGCCGATGCCGACGCCGAAGTAGGCCTGCAACGTTTGCCTGATCGCCGTGTACATGCCCGGATACAGTCCCGCCCAGTTGTTTTCCGGCGTCGGCAGCCAGCCGAGCAGGGGGACGGCGCGAATCGGCGTGTCGGCGATGATCAGTACGTCGGAGGTGCCGGCCGCCTCGGCCACTGCGAGTTGGTGCGCGGCCTGCGGGAGCGCGGCCGAGGAGAGCAACTGCGGAATCGTCGGTGCCGTGCTCTGCGCGGCAGCGTCGGCCGCCACCGGATTGGTGGTGTTTGGGGGCGTCGAGAATCTGCGCAGCTCGGTGGCCAGCGCGGACGACGCGGCGTACCCGTACATCGCGGCCGCGTCCTGGGCCCACATCTCGAGATAATCGGCTTCGGTCGCCGCGATCGCCGGTGTGTTCTGTCCGAAGAAGTTGGTTGCGATCAGCGCCAGCAACAAGACTCGATTGGCAGCGATCACCGGTGGCGGCACCGTGAGGGTGAACGCGGTCTCGTACGCCGCCACCGCCGCCCGGGCCTGGGCGGCCGCGCTCTCGGCCTGCCCCGCGGCAGCACTGAGCCAACTCACAAAGGGTGTCACCGCGGAGAGCATCGACCGGGACGCCGGCCCGACCCATGGGGAGCTGGTCAGTTCGGTGATGATCGACTCGTAACCTGTTGCAGCCAAGAATAATTCGCCGGAGATACCATCCCAGGCCGTAGCCGCGGCCAGCAGCGGACCGGGTCCCGGGCCGCTGTACATGCGGCCGGAATTGATCTCAGGCGGCAACGCCCCGAAGTCGAACAACACCCCTCCTGACGAATGGCGTCGCTATCGCGCGGAGCAGCCTCACGAATCTGGGCTGATTGGAATTTAAAGGCGGGGTTGTGGCTTTGCTTCGGGCAATGCCAACTATTCATTGCCCGTCGACGTCTGTTAATCGAAAGTTCAGACGTCAGTCCGTTTCCAGGATGATCGCCATCTCCGGGCAGGAGGCGGCGCCGTCGCGCGTCAGTTCCTCGTCCCCGGTTGCTACCTCGTGTTCTTCGAGGGTCGAGTATCCCGACTCGTCGATCGGGAACAGATCTGGGTCCACCGCGTAACACTGTGCGTGTCCAACGCATTTCGACCGGTCGAGACGAACCTTCACCGGGCAGAGCTTAGTCGCCGCCCACGGCGCTGCGGGGCATGGAAGACTTCGCCTCATGAGCGCTCCGGGTGGCGACCGGTCAGGGTCCTTTCACCTGCCGCGCCTGGAGTACTGCTCGCTCCCGCTGACCGATGACCGGGGCGCCGGCTGGCAGATGCTGCGAGACGCCGGCCCGGTAGTGTTCATGAACGGCTCCTACTACCTGACGCGGCGCGAGGACGTACTCACCGCGTTGCGGAGTCCGGAGCTGTTCTCATCGCGGCTGCTGCAGCCGCCCACGAATCCGCTTCCAGTGCTGCCGCTTTCGTTCGACCCGCCCGAGCACACCCGATACCGCAAGATCTTGCAGCCCTATTTCAGTCCGCAAGCCCTCAGTCAGGCGCGGCCGGTGTTGCAGCGCCACGCGGCCGCGATGATCGCCGGGCTTGCCGATCGCGGTCGGTGCGAGGCGATGGCGGATTTCGCGCGCCTGTACCCCTTCCAGGTGTTCCTCGACCTCTACGGGCTGCCGCTGGCCGATCGCGATCGGCTGATCGCGTGGAAGAACTCCATCATCGGGGACAAACCCTTCCTCAGCATGGCCGAGGCGCAGGAGGGTCAACTCGAACTCTTGAATTATCTGACCGACGCGATTCAACAGCGCCGGCGCCAACCGGGCCCAGACATGTTGTCCGCGATCATGACCGGCCCAGGTGACCTCTCCGATCTGGAACTGCTGGGCATGAGCCACCTGCTGATCCTGGCAGGTCTCGACACGGTGACCGCGGCCATCGGATTCGCCTTGCTGGAACTCGCCCGTAGACCGCAGTTACGCACGGATCTCCGCGACGACCTCCGGCAGATCAGAGTCTTCGTCGAAGAAGTGGTTCGGCTGGAGCCGTCGGCGCCGGTGGCCCCGCGGGTCACGACCGGATTCGTCAACGTCGGCGGAATGACGTTGCCCCCCGGGTCCCAGGTGCGGCTGTGTCTGGCCGCTGTCAACCGCGACCACAGCGACGCGACATCCACCGACGATCTGGTGCTGGACGGAAAGGTGCACCGCCACTGGGGTTTCGGGGGTGGACCGCACCGTTGCCTGGGATCGCATCTGGCCAGAATGGAACTGACCGTGATCGTCGCCGAATGGTTGTGCCAGATCCCCGATTTCGGGCTTGCGGACTCCTATCGGCCCGAAATCGCGTTCCCGTCCAAGACGTTTGCGCTCACCTCACTGCCGCTGGTCTTCGGTTAACCGGCAAACGGCGGTCGCGCCATCACGGTCGGGCGGAATCCGTACTTCTGTCCCCCGGCGGCGGCAGCGCCGGCCCCGAGCCCACCTAAGGGCATGCCGCCCAACAGGTTTCCCGTGGTTTCCGGGGTAGCGCTGACCGTGTTGATCGGAATCGGCGCCGCGTGACTGACGGCCGGACCGAGCGTCGCGATCGCGGGCGGCACCGACAGCTTGCCGACCGACGCAGCCTGCCCGAGACTCGCCGCAACCTGTCCGCCACCGCCGCCCAGCAGGCTCCCCAGCCCGCCCAGGCCGTGGGCAGCGCCGGCGGCGGCCGACGAGGCCGCCGGGGCAAGTCCCTTACTCAGCGACAGCAGCGTGTTGGCCATACCGGTGGAGAAGTACGGCAAACCCTCGATGTTGTAGATGGGACCCGCGAAGTTCCGGAACGCGGTGATCAGCCACTGGGGGTTCAGCGTGGCGTTGCCACCGATGCCGGTGAGCGCCGAGCCGAGCACGGAGTTCGGGTTGAACACGATTCCGGTCAGCGATTCGCTGGTCGGATTCAGCCCGAGCAGGGCCATGTTCCCCGGCGACGCCAGATTGCTCAGCTGGCTCTGGATTCCGCCGAGCAGGTCCGACAGCGTCTGCTGTGCCGACCCGGCGGCGGTCCCGGCGGCCTGCGACACGGCAGCTCCCTGGATGGCCGAGGCGGCCGGGCTGGCCGTCTGCGGGGGCGCGGCGAACGGGGTCACCTTGGCCGCCGACGCCGACGAGCCCGCGTACTGGTACATCGCCGCGGAGTCCTGGGCCCACATCTCGCCGTACTGCGCTTCCAGCGCCGCGATCACGCTGTTGTTCTGGCCGAAGACGTTCGTAGTCATGGCCTGCGCCAATTCGGCGCGGTTGAGCGCAACGAGCTGCGGAGGAACCGTGGCGACGAAGGCGTTCTCATAGGCGGCCGCCGCGGCGGCGGCCTGGCCGGCAGCCTGTTCGGCCTGCGTCGCGGTAGTGCTCATCCACCCGACGTACGGCGAAATCGCCTCTGCCATCGAGGCCGAGGCCGGACCCATCCACTCCTCGCTGGCCAGCCCGGTGACCACCTTGTCGTAGGCGAGCGCGGAGGCGTTCAGTTCCGCGGCCAGCCCGTTCCAGGCGGACGCGGCGGCCACCATGGGCCCGGAGCCGGGCCCCGAATACATCAGTGCCGAATTGATTTCCGGCGGCAATGCCCCGAAATCCATTGCGTGTCCCTATCTGCTCGCGGCCGCGTTGGCGGCCTCGGTGGCTGCATACGATCCGGCGCTGGTGCCCAGGGTGTTGACGAACATCTCGTGGATGGCCGCGGCCTGGGCGCTGACCGCCTGATACATCTGGGCGTGTGCGGCGAATTGGGCTGCCGTCAGCGCTGATACCTCATCGGCGGCGGCCGGAACCACTCCGGTGGTCGCGGCGGCGGCAGCCGCGTTCTGGGCGTTCACGGACGAGCCGATACCTTGCAGGCTGGCCGCGGCCGACGACAGTGCTTCCGGTTGCGTGGTTACGTATGACATCTGATTTCCTCCTCGAATGACGCTGCGAATCAACACTTTTCGGTGCGGGTGAACGTTTGTTGGGACTCCTTCGGGTTATCCGGCCGACGGCGATCGGGTCAGCACGTTGTATTTGAACCCGTATTTGTTGGTGTAGCCGCCGGCGGCGCGACGGCCCATCCCACTGCCCGGCAGTCCGCTGAGCATGCCGTTGGTGGTGGCTTTGGACGCCGTGGCACCGAGGCCGTCGAAACCCGCGGACCCCGGTGGCAACGGCGTCACCTGCGAGACCGTGTTCGCGGCCCAGGTCGGCGGCACCGAGAGCTTGCCGATCGCGCTGGCCTGCCCCCAGCCCGCGGACACCGGTGTCCCCCAGGCGCCGATGGCACCCGGTGGCGGCAATGCACCGCCCAGCGCCGGGTTGGGCGCGGGTGCGCCGGGAAGCATGCCGCCGCCCCATGCGACGAGTGAATTCACCGAGCCCAGTGCGAAGTACGGGTAGTTGGTGACCGAGTTCCAGATGTTCGTGGAGTTTCCGAACGCGGTCGCGATCAGCCCGTTCGGGCCCAGGAACCACGGCGGAAGCGCGACGGAACCCGGCGTGAATGAGAATCCCAGCCCACTCAGAATCTGCTCGATGCCGGTGACCGGGGCAGCGGTGGAGACCGAAGACCCGAGCGCAGTCAACATGGGAGCCAACGCAACAGCCGGTGCGACGGATGCCGCGGCGTTGCCGGCGGGAGTCGCAGCCGCCTGGCCGACAGCGGCCGCCTGCCCGGCCTCCGCGGCGGCGCTGGTGGTCAGCGGCGGTGGCGTGAACGGATTCAGTTGCAGGGCCGTGGCCGAGGAGGCGGCGTAGCTGTACATCGCGACCGCATCCTGAGCCCACATCTCGGCGTAATGCGCCTCCGTCGCCGCAATGGCCGGCGTGTTCTGGCCGAAGAAGTTAGTGGCGATCAGCGCAGCCAGTAAGGCCCGGTTGGCCGCGATGACCGGCGGCGGCACCGTCATGGCGAATGCGGCGTCGTAGGCGGCGGCCGCGGCCCGGGCCTGCATCGCGGCCTGCTCCGCGTGCTCTGCGGTGGCGGTCATCCATGCCACGTATGGCGCGGCCGCGGCCACCATCGACTGGGACGCCGGCCCCACCCACGGTGAGCCGGTCAGCTCGGTGATCACCGAGCTGTATCCCGTTGCGGCCGTATCCATTTCGGCGGCGAGTCCATCCCAGCCGGCCGCAGCGGCCAGCATCGGCCCCGAGCCTGGGCCGGTATAGATCCGTCCCGAGTTGATTTCGGGCGGTAAAGCTCCGAAGTCCAACACCACCCCTCCTCAGCCAGCCGGGACCGCGGTGGCGGTCTCGGTGTTGGCATTGGCATTGTTCGGGCCGTATCCGGCCCATGCAGCTGCGTTGCTGCAATTGCTCCCCCATGCGGTGACCCGGCGAAGTGCTGCGGGTCGTCAATTCAGCGCCGGCCCGGTGAAAATCCACCTCCGCCAAACGAAACGCTCCTCCAACCTGCGAAAAGGTGGAAGATATTAGCATCGTCAGCGATTGTTCGGTTCGTTTTCGTACCGGCACATAGAAAACACATTAGAACCTGAAATCGGTCCGAGATACCGATGACACCGACTATTCACTCCCGGCAAACCGTTGTTCAGCCGGCGTTAAACAATCGATTCGGCACACACGCCTGAGCTGGGCGAATCGCTCGGCTCATCGGGCGAGGAATAACCTAGCGACACTGTTGCCGAGCGCAATGTTCACCCAGATGTCGCTGAAGCTCCGTACGAACTCTGCAACGAACAACGCCGCCGCGTCGGAGCGAACCCCGGCGGACCGGGACTCGCCACCGATGCGGCGGCGTTGATGCGGCTACTGAGGACTCGAAGTGCTGACCGGGACTACTTGCGCACCTCGGTCGCCGCAACCTGAACGAACACGCCGGTGTCCTCGGCCATCAGCAGGCCTCGACCACGGGGCAGCGGACCGCCCTTCATCTTGCCGCGGATGAAGCCCTCGTCCGGGTCGGCGTCCATCACCAACAACGGTGCGTTGGCTTGATGCAAGGCACGCAGCATCGGGTCGCTGCCGGCCGACGACCAACCACCGAAGGTGCGCGTGACGATCACGTGCAACCCGACGTCGGCGGCCCGGTTCACGAACGGGACCACCTTGTGCAGCGGCGAATCGAAGCCCGGCGGAAGCTGCTGGATGTCGTCCACGATCAGGAAGATCTCCGGACCGCTCCACCACGACCGCGACAGCAGCTCCTCGGCGGACAGGCCGGGCGGGGGCTCGCGTCCCGCCAGGGCCGCCGCCAGCTCACCCATCATCGCGACCACACCATCGAGGTTGTAGGCGAACTTCTCCACGTAATCGGAGCCCAGTGCGGTGAGCAGCTGACGACGCGGGTCGATCAACCACACCTGCGCCGACGGCCGTCCGGGTGGAGGTGGTGATGCACTGCTGGAACCGGGCGCATACAGCCGCGAGATCTCGGACATGATCGTGGCCAGCGTCGTGGTGCGACCACACTCGCGGCGCCCGGTCACCATCAGGTGCGAGTTCTCGGCGAAGTTGAGATAGACCGGCTGCAGGTCCAATTCGGAGATGGCCCAGGCGATTCCGCCGGCGCCGACACCCTGGCGGGTGTCGCGTGCCGCCAGTTCGCGCACCTGTTCCACGCCGAACCGTGCCGGCAGGCGCCGCACCGGCGGGGCCGCCGCGGTGGTGAGCCGGCTGACGGCCGCGACGACGCTGTCGCACTCGAAGACGTTGTTCGGCGTGCTGGCCAGAGCCGGACGGGCCACCAGCGTGTGCAGGCCGGCCTGCGGGTCGCTGTCCAACCGCACGTAGTTGACCGCCACCATGCCGCGCCCGGGCTTGACCGGAACGTCCTTGGCGAAACGCGAACGCACCAGCTTGGCGTCTTCGACTGCGGCCAAACGCAATTCGACGCGGGAACCGAATCCGCTCCGCACCGGCGGGCGCAGCTCGGATTCGCGGTCGGCGGTGACGATGACGTGCACACCGAACGAGGGACCCTGGTTGATGATCAGGTTGACCTGGTCGATCAAGACCTCGTTCTCCTCGGCCAGCGCCCGGTAGTTGTCGATCACCAGGAAGACGTCGCCGAACCCGTCGTTGGGCACCGGGCCGGCTTCCCCACCGAACTTGCGCCGGCGGAACATCTCCATCGACGCGATGCCGTATTCGAGGAAGCTGCGCTTACGCTCGCGCACCAGCGCCAGCAGTTCGGCCACCGTACGGCGCACACCGTAAGGATCGGTGGGGCCGGCCACCTCGCCGACGTGCGGCAACTGCGCGACCGTGGTCAGGGCGGTGCTGCTGTAGGCCAGGCAGTAGAACTGAACCTGCTCGGGCGTGTGGGTCAGGGCCGCGGAGCAGATCAACGTCTGCAGAGCGGTGGTCTTGCCGGACCCACCCGCGCCCAGGATCAACACGTTGGCACCTGGACCCGAGCAGTCCACCGTCCACGGCGGCTGGTCGTGCTTGAACGGACGGTCGATGATCCCGATCGGGAACACGAGGTTGCGCGCCGTGCCGTAGTCCTTGTTCCAGGGATGGCCGAGCAGACGGTTGACCAGCTCGTCGATGGCGACCGGCTCGGTCAGCGGTGGCTGCCACAACCGGTACGGCTCGAAATTGATCTTGCGGAGCTGGTCGATGATCACGGTACCGACCTTCGGTGTCCGGATCGCTTCCTCTTCCTCCTCGACCTCTTCGCCGGCGTCGACGACCTCGCCGTTGGCGTAGTTCGCGATCACGTCGACGCTGGGGCCGCCCACGCTCACTTCCATCGGCGTGAAGGAGTTGGTGAACAGTTGCGGTCGCACGTAGTCGATGGTGTTCACCAACACCGGCGCTTCCTCACCGTCGACGGAGGAAATACGCAGGTAGTCCCTCCAGAGGAACTCGGCCTGGAACCGGATGATGTCCTCGAGGCTCTTGCGGAAGTAGCCCAGACCGGCCTGGGCCGGCAGGTTCACCGCATTGGGCACACCGGCCGCCTGCGCCGCACCGGCCGTCCGCGCCTTGAGCACCAGGCGGTAACCCATGTTCTCCATCAGCTTTTCGGCGCGGCTCTCGATGGTCTGCGAGGCCATCATCAGGTGGATCCAGTAGGCACGACCCTGGCGACCGATGGAGTCGAGCACGTCGACCGCAGTCGGCATGATCCGGAACCACTCGTAGAACTCGTCGATGACCACCACGAGCATGGGCAGCGGGGCCATGTCCTGGCCGCGGGCCCGCATCCTGGTCCGCACCGAGTTGTACTCTTTGGCGTCGTCGACGCCGGCGCTGTCACAGATCGCCTTGCGGCGTGCGATCTCGCCCCAGAGCGCGTCCAGGAAGCGCTCCATCAGCGCCTGGTCTTCTTCGAGGTCGGTGATGATGCGCGAGACGTGGGGCACGCCGGCGAACGGCTTCACCGCCGACCCACCCTTGAGGTCCGCCAGCACGAACTGCAGCTCTTCGGGCGGGTGACCGAGCATCAGCGACTCGATCACGGTTCGCACCAGCGTCGACTTACCGGAACCGGTGGTGCCCGACATGACGCCGTGCGGGCCGTCCCCGCCCTCGTCCAGCGACTTCATGTCGAGGAACAGCAACTCTCCGTTGTCGGAGCGGTTACCGAACGGGACACGCAACCGGGAGCGTCCCATGGTGTCGGTGCGGCTGCCCCACAGGTCCTCGAAGTCGATCGCGGACGGGTCGCTGATCCCGTAGTACGACAGGATGTCCCGGGCGCCGATGTGGGCGACACGTTGGCCGATCTCCTCGTACGCTTCGGCCAGGCGCCACTGCGCCAGCTTCTGCGCGAACTCTTCGGCCTCGGCGGTGGTCATCTGGTCGGTCAGCGCGAAGAACCACGCCTTGTCGTCGATCACCATCCAGGTGTCGCGGTCGCGGGGCAACGCCTCGATCACACCGATCTTGTCGAACGCCAGCTTGCGTTCGGGGACCTCGGTCCACATCTCGGAGCCGGTCAGGTCGAAGAACGTGACACCGTCGACGCCCTCGGCACTGATCACGTACTCCCACTGCGGGTCGTCGACGTCGGCGATGATCACGTGGTGCGGGGTGGGCGTCTGCGCCGACGAACTCGCGTGCCGGGGTGTGAACGACCCGCGGCCGGCGAACAGTTCGGCCTGCTCGGCGGCGAACTCGCGCACGGAGCTGTACACCATGCGGGCGCTGCCCGCGGCGTCGGTGCGCCGTGAGTCACCGAAGTGCGGCAACCATTTCACCCAGTCCCACTCGTCGAGGTCGGAACTGACGACGATCATCCTGATGTGGTCGGGACCGTGCGAGAAGGCCAGCTGACAGACGATGGACCGCATCAGTCCGAGAACCTGCGGGCGATCGCCGACCAGCGCATACCAGGGCTCCACCAGCACGGAGATCATCTTGGGCAGGTTGTAGACGACGCTCTGGTAACGGCCGAACTCCTGCAACGCCTTACCGGTCACCGGCTCCAGCTCGATGTCGGTGGGCATGTTCTGCGGCTCACCCCAGGTCACCTCGGGGCGCGTCATGCCGACGCCGACGCGGACGACCCCGAAGTTGAGGTCTTTGCCGTCGGGCTTGCGCTCCCACATCCGCTGGGAACCGACCGCGGCCGCCAGGGTGTTGGGCGCCGGGTGGAACCACCGGTAGTTGGCGTCCATGCTGTCGGCCGACTCCTGCGCGGTCTCCCGCAGCATGTCCAGCATCAGCATGAACTGGGCGCGCATGGCGTCCAGCTTCGGACGGCTCATCTGCTGCTGACCACCGCCGACGCCGCGGAACATCATCAGCATCATGCCGCCGACCATGAAGATCGGGAAGATCGAGCCGACACCGCCGAACACGTGCGATCCGCTGGCGAACGTCATGGCCACCATGCCGCCCAGCAGCCCGATCACCACGACGCCGACCACGATCAGCCACCACGGTTTGCCCTCCGGCGGCGGAATGCTCAGCGGAGTCGGCAGGACGATGTTCTCCGGCTTGATTACCGGCGGCCGCTCCGGTGTAGGCCGTGCGAATCCACGTTTCACTTCGGTACCACCAACTCTGCAGGGGTCATATCCATCGGTAGGGTGTCGTGCTCCACCAGGGCGTCAGCTCGCGACAAGGTCGGGCCCTGAGGCAGCAACCGCAGCGCCACCCACGGCGCCATGCTGGGCTGCAGCGTCAGACCGAGCGCGTCGCGGGCTTCCTTGGAGTCATCCACCCCGAACCGCGCGCCGGCGTTGGTGAGCCACCACAGCGACTCCGCCGTCTGGGCGCCCGGGTTGTTGCCCGTGACTGCCACGAAATTCGAGTAGTTGGGGCCGAAGTAGACCTGGTCGGCCTCACGACCGGACAGATCGGACTTCACCAGGCTGACCACATTCTTCATTTCGCTGTTCTTGATCGGGATGGTCGGTCCGGAGACCACCTGGACGCGGGCCCGGTTCTCTCCATTGGTTCGCTCCCACCACCAGCACGTGGACGGGTTCTCCCGGATGTCCAGCACGTTCAGCGGGTCGTTCGGGTACGCCGACAGGTCCAGCCGATTCACCACCGGCATCTTGGCCAGCGCGGACGGTTCCACCGTCACCGGTTTGGTGTTGCCCGGGCGTCCCGCGTTCTGCAGGATCTGAGCCACCAGTGGCGGCAGCGTCTGGACGCCGTCTTCCAGCACCAGCGAATACTGTTGCGGCCCGCTGATCTGCGGGGTGACGAGGATCGTGCCGACCGGGCCCGGCGCGCCCTGGAAGGTCGCCGGGGCACCCGCCTTCGGGACCTCGGGGACCAGCAGTTCGGGACCGACCGGCAGCGCGTCGTACAGCGCGTGACTCATCGGGCGCGCCTGACTGACCTGCTCGGGGGTCAGGCCGAGCGGCAACAGCACCGAGCGGTCGGTGGCGTCGATCTTCGACCGGCGGCCCTCGCGGATGACCCAGGTGTTCCCGCCGTAGCTCAGCACCACGGCGTCCGACCCGTTGAGCACGCGGCGGTGGCCGCTCATGTCCGGGGTGCCGTCAATGACCGTCACGGTGACGCCCGCCGGCGACGGCATGCCGGAGGGGCCCGAGGTGCCGCCCACCGTGTCGCAGACCAGCCACGACGACGTGCTGGGACTCTTCGGCGCGAATTCCGTGGGTGCCCCCGGGATGCCGACCAGTGGTCCGTGCGGCATGTTGGCGATCTGGCTTCCCTTGACCAGGTGCGGGTTGTCGGCCCGCCCGGTGATCAGGCGCGCCGACGCCAGATTCAGCGCCGGGTAGAGGCGGTCCCCGACCTTGACGTACAGCGCGCCCGAATCGCGGTCGGCGATGATCGGCGACTCGTTGATCTGGCCGGCGGGGCTCAGGAAGGAATAGAGCAGCGCGCCGAGGCAGATCACCAGGGCAGCGGACACCGATGCGACGACCGCCAAGGTCTGGCGGCGGCCCGGCTCGATCTCCATGCGCACCCGCCAGCGGGTCAACGCCATCGCGGTACGGCGGGCCAGGAACTGATAACCCGTCACCTGGGTGCGCGTCGACAACCCGAGGCCGTAGCCCGACCCCCGCTGTCCGCGGCTATGTTCAGCCACGCTTGATCACCTTTCGGTCGAAAATCCCGGATATGAAACGCCCGCTGATCGGTAAGCGCCAAATCACATCGACAACCGTAGGGCACCTGCGCAGACCTTGCCAGGCGGAAGCGACCCGCCTGAATCCGCGCGCTCCAATCCCCCATGGAGTCGTCGTGACTTCATTGGGCATGTTAGCTGCGATTCATCAACTCGGCGCGCTATGTCGCGCAGTGTTCACATAGCCGCCCGGGTAGGTGTTGCGGGCCCCGCTGAGCTGCGTGCGCGGGAGCGGGACGTAACGGTGTTCATCCATGGCTGACAATGTTCTTCCATGAGTTCTTCCCTGAGTTCTTCAATGACCGAGCTTGCGCCGTCGCTTGTCGAACTCGCCCGCCGGCTCGGCATCGCCACCAGCTACCAGGACTGGAGCGGACAGCAGGTCTTGGTGCCGGAAGCCACGCTGGTCGCCGTCCTGGGCGCCCTCGGCGTTTCCGCAGGCACGGAGCACGACCGCAACGCTGCGCTGAGCGCACACCTGCGCTCCCACTGGGCCCGATCGCTGCCGCCCACCATCGTCGGACGCGCCGGCACCCAACTGCGGTTCTGGGTGCACGTGACGCACGGCGCTCCCGCCGAAGTGTGGCTGCAGCTCGAGGACGGGACGGAACTCAGCGGCCCGGAAAGTCGCATCGTGCAGGTCGACAACTTCACTCCCCCGTTCGATCTGGACGGACGTCAGGTGGGCGAGGCCAGTTTCCTGCTGCCGGGCGATCTGCCGCTGGGCTACCACCGCGTGCACCTGCGGTCCGGCGACCACCAGGCCAGCGCCGCACTCATCGTCACGCCGGACTGGCTGGGGCTGCCGGAGGCGCTGGGGGCCCGCCGCGCCTGGGGGCTGGCCACCCAGCTCTACTCCGTCCGCTCGCGGCGGTCCTGGGGCAGCGGCGACCTCTGCGATCTGGGTGATCTCGCGTTGTGGTCCGCGTGGGCGCACGGCGCCGACTATCTGCTGGTCAATCCGCTGCACGCCGCTTGCCTCCCCGGTCCCGGCGGGCGCGGTGGGCGGATCGAACCGTCGCCGTACCTGCCGACCTCGCGGCGCTTCGTCAACCCGCTCTACCTGCGGGTCGAAGCCATCCCGGAGTACGCCGAGCTGCCCAAACGCGGCCGGGTCCGGGCGCTGCGCGACCGGGTGCAGCGGCGGGCAGCACGGATGGACACCATCGACCGCGACGGCGACTGGGCCGCCAAGTGCGCGGCCCTGCAGCTCATCCACGCCGTGCCGAGATCGGCGGGGCGGGAGCTGGCCTACGGCGCCTTCCGCGCCCGGGAGGGCCGCGCGCTGGACGACTTCGCCACCTGGTGTGCGCTGGCCGACAAGCACGGCACCGACTGGTATGAGTGGCCGAAATCGGTGCGACACCCCGACGCCCCCGGTGTCGCGGCTTTCGCCGCCAAGAACGCGGCCGCCGTCGATTTCCACCGGTGGCTGCAGTGGCAGCTGGATGAGCAACTCGCCGCGGCGCAGTCGCAGGCCGTCCGGGCCGGCATGGCGCTGGGCATCATGCACGACCTGGCCGTCGGCGTGCATCCCACCGGTGCCGACGCGTGGGCGCTGCAGGACGCGCTGGCGCTGGGGGTGACCGCGGGCGCCCCACCGGACGAGTTCAACCAGCTGGGCCAGGACTGGTCGCAGCCTCCGTGGCGGCCCGACCGGCTCGACGAGCTGGAGTACCGCCCGTTCCGCGCGCTGATCCAGGCGGTGCTGCGGCATGCCGGCGGAGTCCGGATCGACCACATCATCGGCCTGTTCCGGTTGTGGTGGATCCCGGAGGGCCGGCCGCCGACCGAGGGCACCTACGTGCGCTACGACCATGAGGCGATGATCGGGATCGTTGCGCTGGAGGCTCAGCGGGCGGGAGCGGTCGTGGTCGGTGAGGATCTGGGCACCGTCGAACCGTGGGTGCGTGACTACTTACTCTTGCGCGGCCTGCTGGGCACCTCGATCCTGTGGTTCGAGAAGGATGAGGCGACCGGCGCGCCGCTGCCCGCCGAACGCTGGCGGGAGTACTGCCTGTCCTCGGTCACCACCCATGACCTGCCGCCGACGGCCGGTTACCTGGCCGGCGACCACGTCCAGCTGCGGGAATCGCTGGGATTGCTGACCCGGCCCGCTGAGGTCGAGCAGGAGGCCGCCGGCTGCGAACGGGCGGGGTGGCTGGCCGAGTTGCGCCGGGTGGGCCTGCTCGCCGACGGCGAGGACAGCCCGGAGGAGCTGATCCTGGCCCTCTATCGCTACCTCGGCCGGACACCGTCGCGGTTACTGGGCGTGGCGCTGACCGACGCCGTCGGCGACCGGCGCACCCAGAACCAGCCGGGCACCACCGACGAGTATCCGAACTGGCGGGTCCCGCTGACCGGTCCGGACGGCCGGCCGGTGCTGCTGGAAGAGCTGTTCACCGATCCCCGCGCCGCCGAACTGCTTGAGGCAGTGCGCGCCGTGATACTCCCCGCGCACCCATGCTGAGCGCTCGCGCTGCCCTCAGCGATCTGGTGCACCGGTATGCCGCGCTGGTCGACGATCGCCAATTCGATTCGGTGGCAGGACTATTCACCGACTCGGCGGAGCTGGTGGTGGCTGACCCACCGTCCGCGCTGACTCCGGTGCATACCCACCGGGGACGCGACGCCATCGCCGCGGCGGTGGGCGCGGTGGCCCGGCTCGCCCGCACCGAGCACGCGATCGTCGGCGAAGTGTACGACGAGGGCGCAGAACCCGACCTCGCGCGGGGGCGCATCACCGGTGTCGCCCACCACTGGAGTCAACGGGCGGCCGACGGTGGCGGGACCGAAATCGTCGACTTCGTCTGGCATCTGCGCTACGACGACGAATACCGGTTGACCGAAGCCGGCTGGCGGATCAGCCGGCGGGCGCTGACCGTCAATGCCATCGAAACCCGGCCGGTGCGTCGGCTGCGGTCGCACGAATAGCCGAACCTGTTTGTTCAGAGGGCATTTCGGGTAGGACTTGAAGAGGCTCGAAATGGCCGTTCGGGACGGCCGGCTGCGATCGACTGTAGAGGGAGAACGCTGATGGCCGAGATCGCCCACCTGCCTCGCGCGGCGCGCGAATTGGGTGAATTGGAAGATGCCGCGGAGCGCAGACCGGTTTTGGTGGCGATGGCCGGAGCGGTTCTCGCTTTCGTAGTGTCGGTGGCAGCCTTCGCTTTCGGGCAAGCGGGTGTGGGGGTGTCCGTTGCCAGTGGTGGGATGCTGGTCTTCGGCGCTGGGCTGTCCTGGTTGAGCATGGAGCGCCGACGGGTCAGGGACGCCGAACGCGAAGCGCTGCTGCGTAATTCGCGCCGCTGAGACTCGCTGCAATCCCGGTGAACCGCGGTATGGACTTAGCGCAACTCGGCCAGGTTCTCGACGGATTTCTTCACATCGGAGCGCAGCATGCGGGCGACCAGCCGTCCCACCGGTCCGCTGAGCACGCCGCCGGACAGGTCGGCGGTGAGCTGAAAATCCGACCCGGGGTCTCTGGGGGTGACTTCCATCGCGACCGTGAGCCGGACGCCGCCGCGCCCGCGGCCTTTCAGCTCAATCGATTTCGGCTCGTCGTAGTGCGTCACTTCCCAGTAGATGGTGTTGCGAAAACCCTTCACCTTGATCAGCGACGCGACACAGGTGCCCTCTTCGATCGTGGACGGCACCTCGCTGCGCCAGCCCCCGAAGATGGTCATCCACTCGTCGAATCGCTGCAGGTCCGACGCCAGCTTCCACGCGGCTTCCGGCTCCACCTCTGATGTGGTCGAAACCTCTACCTTTGCCAACGGAATCCGCTCCTCTGTGCCTCGGGGTCAGTGCGGTTACATACCCGGGTGTCATGGGCGGGTAAACAACGCCGTCGTCCGCGAACACATGAGTTTGGCATTGTTTCTAATTTATACAGTCGCCATGGTGTAAATTTGCTCAGCGTGAGTAGATCCATTGACGCGGGGTCGGCCCCCCGTACTGGAGCGTCGGACGGGCAGTCGGGCCCGGACCTGGAAGTCGATTACGCGAGCGAGGTGCACACCGCCGAGGACGTCGTCGACGTCGAGTCCTACGGCGGTGGTTTCGACCTCACCCGACGTGCCACCGCCCCGCGCCTGCGAGTCGGGCGCGACAAGTGGTTCAACCTGCTCTGGCTGATTCCGATCGGATTCGTGGTGATGCTGGCGGGCGTCGCGATCGGCAAGGGACTGCACAACATGCCGGCGGTGCAGTCGTTCATCGAGCGCTATCCCGGCACCGATGAGCATTCCGGTGCCGTCGTCGGACGGCCCGCCTGGATCGGCTGGACCCACTTCTTCAATCTCTTCATGATGACGTTCATCATCCGTTCCGGGATCCAGATCCTGTGCGATCACCCACGGCTCTACTTCAGCCGCAACGCCACACCCGGCAAGGACGAGTGGCTGCGGGTCGGACCGCCCGTCCCGGACGACCCGTTGTGGACGGCCAACTCCGACACCGTCGCTCTCCCACCGCAATTCGGTCTGCCGGGGTTCCGGCACTCGATCGGGCTGGCCCGTTGGTGGCACCTTGGTGTCGACGTGCTGTGGTTGGTCAACGGCGCCGTTTTCTACGTGCTGCTGTTCGCCACGGGGCAGTGGCGGCACCTGGTTCCGACGAGCTGGGATGTGTTCCCCAACGCCGCATCGGTGGCCATTCAGTACGCGTCACTGCAATGGCCCACCGACAACGGCTGGGTCGCATACAACGGGCTGCAGCTGCTCGCCTACTTCACGACCGTGTTCATCGCCGCCCCTGCCGCGGTGATCACCGGACTGGGCATGTCACCGGCACTGTCACAGCGGGTGCACTGGCTCAGCAAGCGATTGAGCATTCAGCACGCCCGGTCGCTGCACTTCCTGGTGCTGGTGTATTTCCTGTTCTTCATCCTGACCCACGTCACGATGGTTTTCGCCACCGAAGCCCTGCGCAACCTCAACCACATGTTCGCTGCGCGCGACGACACCGGCTGGGCCGGCTTCGCGGTCTTCTGCGTCGCGATGGTGATCGTGGCGGTCGCGTGGGTTGCCGCCACGCCGTTCACCATTCGGCACCCGCGCGTGGTGCAGCGGGTCGGGTACGCGCTGGTCGGTCCCTTCCAGCGAGCGCTGGAACGTCTGAATCCCAAGCCCGGTGCCTTCACCGAGAAGGACATTTCGCCGTATCACTGGCGCAACGGCCGGCTGCCGGAGACCGTCGAGTACAAGGAGCTGGAGAAGAACGACTTCGCGGACTGGCGCCTGCGGGTGTACGGCCTGGTCGAGAACCCGACGGCGTTTTCCCTCGAGGACCTGCGCGCCCTGCCCTACCACGACCAGATCACGCAGCACTTCTGCATCCAGGCCTGGTCTGGGGTGGCCAAGTGGGGTGGCGTGTCGATGCAGACCATCATGGACATCGTCAAACCGCTGCCGGAAGCGAAGTGGGTGGTCTTCTACTCGATGGGCCTGGGCGCGACCGGAGGCATCTACTACAACGCGCACCCGATCGAGCAGATGACGCACCACATGAGCATGCTCGCCTACGACATGAACGGCGAGCCGCTCCCCTACCTGCACGGCAGACCGCTACGGCTGCGCAACGAGTTGCAGCACGGATTCAAGCAGGTCAAATGGATCAAAGGCATCGAGTTCGTGGCGCACTACTCCGAAATCGGCAGTGGCTACGGGGGTTACAGCGAAGATCACAAGTTCTTCGGCCGGCACCAGACGCTGTAGCGAGGTATCAGGTCGGGCACACCTGGTCGACCCACGACTTCACGATCTGGTTGTTCTTCGTGTAGTCCGGGTCGTCGAAGTGAGCGCCACCGGTCGTGACGAAGTGTTCGATCGCCGATTTGACCGAGGACGGCGGGTTGTAGCGCTCGAGGGTGTCGGCCGCCTTGCGCGCGGCGTCCTTGTCCGACGCCGTCAGCAGGTCCAGGTTGGCCCCGGTGACGTCCACGCACTGGCTGGAGTCGAGCGTGGTGACCGGTGCGGATTCGGTGGAGGTGGCTTCGCTCGAGGAGGCCGCGGCTGACGTCGACTTGGCCGCGCTGCTGGTGCCTGACGAACGGACCACCGTCTTGCCCGACGAGCAACCCGTCATCACCGTCGCCGCAACCACGACGGCCGCGATCCACCACCGCATTCCCATGAATCCTCCTGGCTGTGTACGCCAACCGCTCCCGACGCGATTGCACCGCCGTAGATTAGCGCACCACCTGTGGCCTGGGTCACCTTTGAGCTGCGAAGACCCGTCAGGGATGCCCGGGGCGCGGCTAGTTGCCCCAGGCGGCGGCGACCTGCGTCGCGACGTCGATGATCTGTGCCGACTGGGACTGCGGCGAGTCAATCTCTTCGCGGACGTACTGGGCGATGAATCGCCGGATCTCTCCGTCGACACCCGCGAGGATGCGCAGCACTTCGCCACGGATCGACTTGGACGAGACATTCACGGTGATGTCCGACGGGCGCGGCTTGGACACGTCCACGATGAGCAGCAGCGGTTCGGCCGCACGCGCGGTGGCACGCAACGCGATGTCGCCGGTCACCTTGAACCGCTGCTTGTCCAGTCGCAGGTCCAGGAGCAGGTCGATGGACAGCGGGATGTGAATGACGAAGGTGATGAGGTCACCGAGCTTGCGGGTGACCCTCGGCTCCTGGATCTTGACGTTCGCGCTGACCTTGGCGATCCCGCCGGGGCCCTGGGCGATGGGCTCCATGGCAAACTCACTGCCGGCGATGTCACTCAACGCGGCGGCGACCCGGTCCGGCGTTACCGCAACCTCGAAAAATCTGCGGCCGAACTCTTCGTAGCTGAGGAAGTCCTGGTTTTCCATAAGATTTATACGGTCTCATGCCGCCCGCCCGATGAGTCGCTGATCCGGTCGAGTCGCCGAAATTCGGGTTCACTTGCCCGCCCCGGGTGTGATCTGCGCCACCGCGCAGCCGGTTGTGAAGAACACCACAAGCGGGCGCTTCGATTCGGTGTGTCGGGCGGCGGCCTGCCACCCTTGACGTAACTGGAGGTGTTTAGATCCTATGCGCGCGCACGAAATATCGGAGCAGCGCTCGGTCGTCACGCGGATCGAGGCGCTGCTGACCTGGCTTGGCGGCGGACACGCAGGCGAACTCGGCGAATCCCACGAGCGGTCCACGCACGCCGTCGCCGGAGCGGTGGTGGTGCTCGGCGCCGTGCTGGCCTGGCTGGTCGCTGCGCTGGCCGTCAGGCCGGCGGTCGCCTCCGCCCCGATCTGGGCGGTCGTCGCGTCGACCCTGGTTTTCGGCCTGCTGGTCGGGGCGGTCACCCGCGCCATCGCCGGCGGTCCGGCCCGCGGTCGGTCCGGCACGGCGGGTCGTGCCGTCGTCGCGGTCGTCCTCGGAGTGGTCGTCGGCGAGTTGGCCGCACTCGTACTCTTCTCCGGGGCTGTCGGGCGCCGTCTCGACGAGCGGGCGTTGCGCACGGCGGATTCGGCACCGGCGGTGGCCCAGGCCTCCGCGTCGCTGCAGCAGGCGCGCGCGGCACGCGGCGCACTGGACGGCAGCGTCGAGCAGGCCCGCGGGCAGCTGGACAACGCTCTGGTGATCGCGCGCTGCGAATACAACCCGACGCCGGCCTGCCCGCAAACCCGGATCACCGGCGTTCCCGGCCGCGGTCCCGAGACGCGGACCGCCAACGAGCTGCTCGGCGACGCACAGCGCGAGCTGGACACCGCGCTGGCCGCGCGCGACCGGCAGGCACCCGCACTGGACGCCACCGTCTCCCGCGACGAACAGGCCCTGGCGGACGCACGGCACGCCGTGGTGGCCGATGCCGGCCATGGCCTGGGTGCGCGGTGGGTGGCGATGAATGACCTGACCCTGGGCAGCGCCGGGGCCCTCGCCCTGCGCATTCTGACAATCGCGTTCTTCACGCTGCTGTATCTGCTGCCGCTGATCCTGCGGATGTGGCGCGGCGAGACCACCCACGATCGCCACGCCACCGCGCGCGCAGAACAGGAACGCGCCGAGCTGGAGGCTGACACCGCGATCGCGATCAAGCGGGCCGAGGTCCGGCGCGCAGCCGAAATCATGTGGGCCGAGCATCAACTCACGCAGACGCGCCTTGCCATCGAAGCCCAGGCCGAGATCGACCGCGAACACCACCGCCGTCGAGTCGTCGAGGCGCTCGACGCCCCGGTGCACGCGACGTCGGAACGTACCTTCGAGCCCGTGGAGGAAGACATGTATCTGCCGATCGCCGCCGAAGCCGAAGCCGCAAGCCGGGCGGTGGCCGAACTGCCTGCCGCGGAGCGGGACGTGCAGCCGCCCGTCACCGAGAACCTGCCGGCACCGGCCGAACCCGGCGTTTCTGCCGTCGAGCACTACCAGGCACCGGCCAACGAGGTCACTGACGAGCACCGCGCCCCGTTGATTCCGTCGATTCCGGATGCCACCAAGGCCGCGGCCCGGTGGATCCGCCCGCTGGTGCCGCCGTTCGTGGCGCGGGTCATCGACAACACCACCCAGCCGCTCCGGACCGCCCGGCAGGTGTTCGAAGAGGTCGAGGAGATCGCGTTCTCGCTGAAGCGGACCCGCAAGGTGACGATGAATACCGAGACCTCCGACGGCCCCGGTCAGCAGCAGCCGCAGCAGCAGCCCCCGATGCAGGCGCCGGATCCCGCCGCAACCGGCCCCGGCTTGCACCACATCGATTCATCGCGTGGTCAGGCGGCCCACCCGAATTACCGTGACGACTACGCACAGGTGCGCGGCAATGCGGGACAAACCTCCCTGGGCAACGCGTCCGGCAGAGACCTGGCCGGTCTGTCGGTCGGGGCGTCGGCCTCGGATGCCCGGCGCGAACTGGTCGAGCGGGAGGGGCCGCGTGAGTTGCGTGGGCCCGACGGGCCGCGCCAACTTCCGCCCGCCAAATAGGGTGGCATAGCGGCAAACCGGGCGAGTTGGTCGCAGCGTAGTATCTTTCCAGGTCGGCAGCGACGGGTAATTGCATACGGATTGGGAACAGGACGTGGATCTATGGATCTCGTGACGGCGGCAATCGTAAGGCAGCGACTCGCATGAAGGTCAGCCTCTTTCTGGCGGACGCGGCGCAGGCCGATGTTCAATCGGGCAAGGTCCATACTCTCGGGCTGGGCTGGCGGCAGTGCCAAACACCTACGCCCCCATTCGCATTGGTGATGTTCCTGGACATCGACTGGGACGAGACGAACAAGCAGCACAAGCTCACCTGTCAGTTGCTGGACACCGACGGTCAACCGGTGGTGGTACAGGGGCCGCAGGGCCCGCAGCGGATTCTGTTCGAGGCTGCCGCCGAGGCGGGCCGCCTGCCGGGAGCGATCCACGGCACCGCGGTCCGGATGCCGCTCACCCTCAACATCCCGGCCGGAATCCCCTTGGAACCGGGCATCTACGAGTGGCGGGTCGAGGTGGACGGCTTCGAACAGGCCACCGCCGTCGAGGCCTTCATCGTGTCCCCGGGCGGCATCGCGCCGACGCCGACATGACATCGTAATCGGCTGCGCCGCAAGTTATTTGACCAACAATTGTAGGTGCTCCAGGCGCCGCACCAGCAAGCTGGGCAGCCAGGGCCCGACGCCGGCTGCCTCGATCTCGGTGGTGTGGTCCAGCAGTAGGCGCAGCACGATCTGAGCTTCCAGCCGCGCGAGTGCGGCGCCGACGCAGAAGTGCACTCCCCTGCCGAAGCTGAGGTGTCCCTTGGCTCCCGGGCGGTCGAGCCGGAACTGTGCGGGGTCTTCGAAGTGTGTGGGGTCGCGGTTGGCCGCGCCCCACATCAGCATCAGGTGCGAGTCGGCGGGTAGATCGACCCCGGCCAGGCTGGTGTCGGTGCGCACATGCCGGTAGTGACCACGGAACGGCGGTTCGTAGCGCAGTGTCTCTTCGATGAAAGGCCCGAGCAGGTCCGGGTTTTCGCGCAGCCGGCGCTGGATGTCGGAACGGGTCGCCAGGATCCAGGCGGCGCTGCCCAGCAGCGAGGCGGTCGACTCCCCGCCCGCCGCGAACAGGGTCACCATCATCACCTGTGCCGCGATGGTGTCGATCTCCCCCGATGTGCAGGCCGTCGAGAGCTCGCCGAGCAGGTTTGCCTGCGGCGCGGCGACCGCTCGGCGGAAACAATCGGTGATGTAGCCGTTGAGTTCCAGCAGCGCAACGCCTGCCGCATCGAGCTGCTCGCGACTCACCAATCCTTCGAGCAGCTGAGTGGCGGCGTAACCCCACTGCACCAGCTGGGCGATGTCGGCGTCGGGAATGCCGATCAGCTCGGCCACCACCATCATCGGCAGGCGGTTGGCCACGGCTCCCATCCATTCGATTTGCCCGTCACGCAGACCCTGGCGCCAAAGCCGGTCCGCGGCCGCCGCGGTGAACTGTTCGATGGCGCGGATTCGTTTGGCGGCCAGGTGCCGGACCAGCAGCTTGCGATGCACCGCATGCAGCGAATCGTCGGCGGTCGCCAACACCTGGGTGGGCCCGCCGAGGCCATCCATGGTGAACGCCTGCACGCTGCCGTCCGGCGTGTACGTCATGGTGGCGGTCAGATTCGAGGAGAAGTCCTCGGTGCGGCCGATGGCCTCATGGACCGCCTCCCACCCGCACACCACATAGAAGTCCGAGTCGGCTACCCGATGGACCGGGCCCGCGCTGCGCATGCGCTCATAAAGGGGGTAGGGATCCTGGATCGACCCGGCATCGAAGAGGTCGACGGTGTCGTGGACGGCGATCATGGAGTCCAGCGTGCTGAGTCAATACCCGCAGGTCAATGCCACCCGGCGAAGTCGAAAATGCCCGATATCGGCCTCCCGCCGGGTCTGTCTCAGCGGCGCGCTCCGACATGCGGTTATCCGCGGAAGGATCTCCGCAGCTGTCTCAGACGTGAGAATCTGGGCGTCACTCGTCACCGAAGCTCTCGTAGAGTTGGGGCAGAAATCCGGCCAGGTGGTTCATCTCCTGGGCACAGTGCACCAGCAGATTGCGTCCGCTGGTCTCCGCGTTGCCCAGTATCCGGGATGCGATGGGACGCACTGCTTTCGACGCCACACCGGGAGCGTTGCGGACGGCGATGTGCGGTCCTCCCATCCAGAAGCGGGACCGCATCTCCGATCCGTCCCGGGTGGAGCGGATGTGGTGAATGAACCAGCCGACGTCGACCGGCGCGTCCGCTGAGCCCAGTCGCGCACAGACCGCCACCGCATCGTCGCTGTCGGCGGGCAGGCCCATCGCTGCCGGTTCGACGAATTGTATTGCCCCACTGAGCATCGACGAACCGATGTACTCGTTGATCAGCGACCAGCGCCCGATATAGCGTTGCGCCCCTTCGCGTCCATTGTCGTCACCGTCTTTCCAGGCGGCCGACAGGTGTGCCCTCGGGTGCCACAACTTGTAGCGGCGGCTGTCGCATCCGTGCCAACCGAACCACCACGACCACATCGCCGGCGTCACACCGGGCATGTCGGTACGCACCGACACCTGATAGCTGCCGTCTTCGAGAACGCCGTAACCGTTCTCGGTCTGCTGGTAGCCGTCATCGGCCACCCGGGCGGCGTCGTCGCGCGCCAGCAGCGCCATGCCGCCTTGCGGCCCGTGCTCCAGCGCTTCCACGACATGCTTTGGCAGCGGCGCCATTTCGGGTTTGAAGAACTTGCCGAACGGAGTGTCCGCGTCGTCGCCCCGGTAGCCGAGGTAGAGGTCTCCGGTCATCAGATTCGTCCCATCCAGCTGTTGAACAGGCCATCGGGGTCATAGGTCGCGCGAGCTTTGTCCAGCCTGACCATCGCCTCGTCGGTGGCGAAGCGGGCAGGGCGCTGGCCCAGGTTCTCGTCGGCCAGTTGAATGCCGGTTGCCAGGTGTGACATCGCCGCCATGTTGGATTGCGCCCAGTCAGCGTATTTCGCGTCATCGGCGGGGTCTTTCCAGGAGCCGTAGAGGGCGAGGTAGATTTCGTCCTCGACGCTGTAGGCCATGTCCTGGCGGGCCGGCGAGGGCCCCCAGTTCAGCCACAGAAAGTGCGACGGCGACGGTGGCAGGGTGTCGACGATGTTGCGGATGCCCGGCAGCAGCTCCTCCGCGGACGCCGACGTCCACATGTTGTCGGCCGTGTAGCGGTGGTCCTCCAGGTAGTGCGTCATCACGACGTCGTACCAGGTGGGTAGATCCGTTGGCATGTAGGGATTTTTGACCAGTGCTCGGTCGACGACCGGACACGTCTCGAACACCGCGAGGGCCTCCTTGGCCTCCTCCTCGGAGTCGGCGAACGCCGGTGATGCCATCACGATGGCCGGAATGTCGAGGCCCATCTCGGGAACGCTGGCCGTGGCGATGATCTGCATCTCGACGCGACGGTCGACGTCAGCGCTGACGTTGCGGGCCCAGGTGTACACCTCGTCGGCGAGATCGAGCGGGTACACGTACACGCTGGTGCCACAGACCGCGGGGCGCGGATAGACCTTCAGATAGAAGGAGGTGACGACACCGAAGAAACCGGGGCCGGCACCGCGGGCGGCCCAATACAGTTCGGGATGGTTCTCGGCGTCGCAATGGATCTGCTCGCCGTCGGCGGTGATGACATCGAGCGCGGTGACGCTCTCGCAGGCCGGCCCGTAAATCCGGCTGTTCCAGCCGTATCCACCCTGCAGGAGGTACCCGCCCAGGCAGACACCCTTGCAGTGGCCGCCGGGGAAGAACAGGTTCTGCGCCTGCAGATCGGCCATCAGCAGGCTGCCGCCTTTGCCGGGCCCGGCGACGGCGGTCATCTTGTCGGCATCGATCGAGGCGTGGTCGAGGCGGCTCACGTCCAGCAACAGGGCGCCGTCCCGGAGGTGGCTGGCCGCAAAGCTGTGCCCACCCGACTTGATGCTGACCTTGTGGCCGTGGGCCTTGGCATAGGCGAGGGCGGCTTTGATGTCGTCAGCATCGGTAGCCTGCACGATCACGTCCGGGTAGCGGTCGGGCACCCGCTGATGCCAGACGCTGTCGCGCCGGGCGGGTTCGTAGCCGTCCTCGCCACGGAAGTAGTGTCGCCCGGCAGGTAACGCGCCCATTTGGAACTCCTTTGATCCCTATTTCGGTTCTTCCCAGTCCGCTATGCGGCACACTATAGTGGAAGTGTGGGGCAAACGGAACGGACTTCGACGACCAATCGTGACGAGGGAATTCAGGTGCTGCGCCGTGCCGCGGCCGCCCTTGACGAAATCGCCGCCGAGCCGGGCCATCTGCGTCTGGTCGACCTCGGCGAGCGACTGGGATTGGCGAAGTCGACCGTCCGGCGACTGCTGGTGGGTCTGGTCGAGGTCGGCCTGGTCAGTGTCGACTCGAATGGCCGTTTTTCCCTTGGTGATCGGTTGCTCGGCTTCGGTAGCGCCACCGGTGCGCATATCGCCGCGATCTTCCGGCCGACCATCGAGCGGGTGGCCACGGCCACCGACGGGGAAACCGTGGACCTCTCCGTGCTGCGGGGCCAGCGAATGTGGTTCGTCGATCAGATCGAATCCTCGCACCGGCTGCGGGCGGTTTCCGCGATCGGGGTTCGTTTCCCGCTGGCCGGTACCGCCAACGGAAAGGCGGCGCTCGCCGCACTCGACGACGCCGACGTGGAGGTGGCATTAGCCCGAATGCCCCGCGAGGTGGCCGCTGCACTGCGGCCGGAGATCGACGAAATCCGTTCCACCGGAATCGCTTTCGATCGAGATGAGCACACTGCGGGCATCTCCGCGGCAGCTATCGCACGACGGTCGGTGGGAGACAACGTGATTGCCATCTCGGTGCCCACCCCGACCGAGCGCTTCGCGGAGAAGCAGGACCAGATCGTCGCCGCACTGCGCGCCGCCGCCGAATCGGCGGCCTGGACGCGCTGATCCGCACCCGGAGGCCTTGAAGAAGGCCTTGAGAAAGGCCACGGTACTTCCCTTTACCGCGGCCGTGCCGTGTTCGGTGATGCGGGTCAGCAGGACGATACGCCGGAAGCGGCGAACAACTCGCCCCACTCATGCCGGGCCGCTGACTGGGCCTCGATGAAACTCGGTGTCTCCTCTCCCTCCCCGGCCAGGTGCACCAGCGCCCAGGCCATCGCGTACACCGGGACCCGGTGACGCTGCGCTGCGTTGTGCAACTCGTCGAAGGCCATGCCGGAGCGGCACCGGCGCAGGCCGATGAGAATGCCGCGTGCGGTGTCCATCAGGCGACCCGAGTTCGAATCCGAGGGAATCTGGGTAGGAGCCCAGCTTGCCGTCATACCTTTCTACCTCCAACCGATACATCCACCAGCGAAACTCTTGCAGGTGAAGACTTCTCGCCGGAGGCACGCCACAATCGGCGCACCGTGCCATGATTTGCGGGTCTGCGCGAATGCGCCAGAGCGCCGCCCGTATCGATACGTAGCTGTAAGGGTGCTGATACCGATCAGTCGGCCAGCGCCAGCACTTCTTCGAAGCCGGCGACCAGGGCTTCGTGGAAGACGTCGTAGTCGGGAATCGCCGCGGTGTCGACGTTGACCCCGAGTGCGCAGGTGTCGACGTAGGACAGCAGCGTGACGTTGACGGATGAGCCGATCGTGGGTCCGAAAGCGTACTGACCGCGCACCGCGGCACCACCCAGAAACACCGGTACCGGAATACCCGGCACATCACTGGTCAAGAAGTCGACGTGGCGCAGCACCGAACCGATGTACCACCGCGGCATCAGATTCAGCACACCGGCGATCAACTGGGTGTGCGGCAGCGACTTCTCGTTGCGCACCAGGCCGACACGTTCGTGGATCTGCTGGATCCGGCGCGCCGGATCGGGCTCGCCGACCGGCACATCGAAGCGCATCAAGGTGATCTTGTTGCCGCCCATGTCATCGGTGTTTGTCCGCAAGCTGATCGGCATCGTCAAATGCAGATCACCCACGGCGACACCGTGCTTCTCGTGGTAGCGACGCAGCCCGCCCGCCACCCCGGCGACGAACGCGTCGTTCAGCGCGCCGCCGGCGCGGTGTGCCGCCTCCCGCAGTTGCGGTCGCGATACCTCGTGCACGCTGAGACGGCGGATCAGACTGCGCTCGGTGGTCAGCGGCGAGCCGGTCCGGTTCAGCGGGCGCACGGTGCGGTAGACCGATGCGGCGTTGGCCGCCGCCGACCGCACCGTCGCCACCGGCCGCCGAAGACCGTCATACACCAGGCGAGGTGCCCTTCTGGCGGTGCCGACCAACGCCTGACCGAGCAGAGAAGCGTTGTAGCGCAACGTGTCCCGGTAACCGTCCAGCCAGCTGGACGCGGAGACCCGCGGCTCCTCCGGCAGCGGCTCATGCGGGTACAGCTCTTCGGAGAGGTCGAACAGGTTCATCGCGATCTGCACACCCCCGACCCCGTCGGTCAGGGCGTGGTGGAACTTGCAGATCACGGCCGCACCGCCGTCGGCCAGACCCTCGACCAACGTCGTCTCCCACAGCGCCCGGGCCCGGTCGAAATCCTGCATCTCGGCCAGCCGCGCCATTTCCAGCACATCGTCGAGCGTGCCCGAACCGGAGACCGCGGTGCGCCGCATGTGGTAGTCGAGATCGAAGTCCGGGTCGTACTCCCACCGGGGCGGGGCCGGCGGCGGGGATTCCACGACGCGCTGCCGGAACATGGGCAGCTTTCGGCTGATCCGGTCGAAACGCTCGCGCACTTCGCCCCAGTCCGGAGGCCGGTCCAACAGCACCACGCTGACCACCGTCGACCGCAGCCGCGGATCGCTTTCCATCGCCCAGGTGAAGGCGTCGCTGTTGCGCAAGAATTCAGTCATGTTCGCCTCCCGGTCGTAAACCTACGACCAGCAGCGCCCCGCGTCAGCACCCTATTGGCAGCCAATGACTTTGGTCCCCACAGATGGGGCCGTTCGTCAGTCCCCACCGAGTCAGTTGCCGAGCACCCGCCGGGTGTAGTCGTTGCGGAAGACACGCTCAGGGTCGAGCCGGTCGCGGACCGCGATGAACCGATCCCAGTCCGGGTAGCGCTCCCGCAAGGTGGCGGCCGTCTGGTAGTGGCGCTTACCCCAGTGCGGCCGGCCCTCGTATTCGTCCATGATCTCTTCCACGGCACGGAAATAGGTCTCGAATTCCATGCCGCTGAACTGGTGCACCGCGATGTAACAGGTGTCGCGCCCGTTCGCGGTCGACAGGAACGCGTCGTCGGGAGCACTGAACCGCACTTCCAGCGGGTACATGATCGGCAGGTTTCGCCGGCGCACCAGGTCGATGACGCGCTGGACCGCAACGCGCGCATGCTCCCGGGGAATCGCGTATTCCATCTCGGTGAACTTGACGTTGCGCGCGCTGGCGTAGACCTTCCACCCGTGGTCCTGGACGCTGGACGGCGACATGAGGCTGGTCAGCAGCCGATTGAGGCGTGGTGCCGCGCTCGGGAATTGGCGCCCGGCGCGGCAGATCACGTTCAGGCCGACATTCTCGAATCCCTCGCCGAGCTTCTTCTTCCAGGCCGGCGCGGGCCGGGGGGATTCGTTGCTGCGCCGGGTGGTGCGGGTCAGCGCGGTGTCTCCGTAGGGGAAGACGAAGAATTCGAAGTGGTCATTGCCGTCGACGTCGGCGTCGAGCCGATCGAGCGTCTCGGTCAGCGGGCGTAGTTCGTCCTCGCGGTGCAGCGTGAACAGGGGCACCACCTTGAGGGTGACCTGCGATATCACGCCGAGTGCGCCCAGCGACACCCGCGCCGCCAGGTAGTCGTCGCCTTCGGAGACCTCCAGCACCTCACCGGTTGCGGTGACCACCCGGGCCGAAACAATCTGTGCGGAAACGTTTTTGAAGCGCGCGCCGGTGCCGTGGGTGGCCGTCGCGGTGGCTCCGGTGATC